>JADKCL010000006.1 GCA_016718825.1 Bacteroidota bacterium
GGCGCGGGATGGGTCGCGTAGGAATATTCAGGCGTTGGAGGAGATTTGAGGGGGGAGGTTTGGAGTAGCGTTTCCCGGCTTTGCGTTCGGGCGGGTTTCGGAACACAAATTTTCAATTTATTAGTAAAGTTCAATAGAAGGACGAAGCTCCAGGCTTGCACTTCAGCCCGCCTGACGCAAAACCCGTGTTATAAGCGGTTTTTCTACAGTAAGTATTTGAGTTCAATTTCTGTAATGTTAGCTCGATTTAAAAAGGAAGCAATGTCCTTAGATTTGTTGTCTAAATACCATTTATAGATTTGAATATTTTGAATGTTTTCAAACTGACCAAGTGATTCTAGTTTTGCACCCTCCAACCTAGCGTCCTTGATTACAAGTGTTTTCAGAGATTGACAATTTAATGAATCAAAATTCTCCAATCCTCTAAGGTCTTCAAGTACCAGAGTTTCAATTGACAAATTGTTTAGCCAACTCAAATTCGTAATTCGTGGAAGTTCTCTTAACTTTAGAACCTTCAGGTTTTTGATTCCATTAATAGGGATCAGATGTTCAATTTCCAATTTCTTCGTTCGCCAAATATCAAGTTCTTATAGCTTTTTAAGTTGTGTTAAGTCTTCAAAAGCAGTAGTCCCTCCGAATGAAAATGAAATGCTTTTTAATTTTTCTAAAGCAAAAACAAAATCTAACCCTTTAAGATTCTGGCTAGATATTCCGAGATTCTCCAGGTTGCAAAAAGTGCTAATTATTTTTGTGTCTCTAATTTTGTCTCCAAATCCAAACGAAGTCAAATGCTTATAACCTTCAATTGGTTTTAGTGGAATGTTATAACCACCAATTCCGAAGTCGGAAAGCTCAACATAATCTCTAATCGGAGATAAATCAATCTTATGGAAAGCTCCAAATCCAAAATATTTTAGGTTGGATAAATATTTCAAAAATTGCAAATCATTAAATGCACCATAGCCATTAAACGTTTCTCTAAATCTTGTTGATTTGTCATTATAAAATACTTTTTCATTGAGCAGACGTAACGTTTGTTCATTTACCTGAAACTGTCTTGCGAATTGGATTAATTTTATTGGAATTGGATGACCGGTAATTCTCGCAATGTCATCATACTCTAAGTTTCCGTAAATGTTTAATATACCTCCACGATTTAATGTCCAGTGATGGTCATAGTCTATTGTCCCAGATTTCAGGGCAGGTGAACTTTCTATTTGACCTTTTATACTAAATGTGTCGGTCATTACAATCGCTTATAAATACTTTGTAAACGAAGTCCTTTTCCCTCCAAGCTAAGAATTCCAATCGAAAAATTCATAAAGCCTTCGCTTTCCACCTGCAAATGTAAGGAATAAACGAAGGTTGTTACTCCCGCGAAGAGCCATCCAACGACCAAGCCCTCATCCGATTCACGACCGCTTTTCCAAAATCCCCCATCGCCTTTTCTTCAGCGAAACACCATCCTCCTAGATAATCCGCTTCGAGGAACGTGTCGGGGCGATCTTCATCATTCCCGCACCGGCGTTGGGTGCGCGGCTCGGCGCGTCGTAGGAAGTGGCAAATCCGTGGAGGTCTTGCTCGCGAGCCGAGCATGCGCGTCACCTTGCCCGTGTGTTGGTGGCGATCTTCGCGCCCTGGCGTTTTGGGGGTCCATTTTGATGAACAAGGTGGCTTTTGGAAAGGCGCGGGATGGGTTGCGTAGGAATATTCAGGCATTGGGGGAGATCTAAGCGAAGAATGCGAATGGATTTGAGGTGAGGGCTTGTTTTTCTGCAGTGGTGTCTTTGCGAAGCAACGTCCTGTCCCACGAAAACGAAAACGTTGAACGAAGACAAAACCTAAAACCAACTCGCCACGGCCACCTTGCAGAAATATTTTGTTGCCGGCTTTGCAATGATTGGGTTCACTCTTCTACGCGTCTAGAATCTAGCCACTCTGATCCGTTCCAAATAACCGATGTCTGTCCCACGGGGTCAATTTCATAGTCGGGGTTGTCGACTTGCGCAAGCGTAATGATCCGATTTCCAAATAGCATCTGAAGTCTTGCGTTGTCGGCCATGATGTCCAGAATTGCATGAGCCGTCTGCTTTTCGATACTGTCCAAATGCCTGAATACCAACACAAGTCCTCTCCTAATTACGTTTAAGTCCGAGAGGCAATCGCGTAACGCATCTAAATTTTTTCCATAGTAGTCCGGAAAGTCAAATTTCTCTTTGAATTGGGAATGCATGATTTTGTCGCTGTCCCAAGTCCTGCAATTGAATTCTACGATTACATATTTTTCCTTCTCAAACCATTTCAAGTCGTCATCGAGAATCGTTGTCCGCCAGTATAAACTGATCCAACCGTTTTGCAGTATGCACCAGTCCAATCCCTCCGGATCGACTCCTCCATTTCTTTTAAAGATTCCCATCTTTCGGTTGAGATGTTAACTGTACCACGGGTCGAACACCCTTGCCAGCATTGTCCCGCTTCACGCAACCAGTTGCGTAAAGCACTCCGTATAGTGCCAATGGACGAAGCTTTCTTTTCATGTTAGGACCAATATCTGCAAAAAAGCTCGCAAATCAAGGCGTGCGTAGAACCCGTGCAATTCCCTTCTCGCGGGTTCTACGATTGCCAAAAGTCAATCCAACGACCATGCTGCCATCCGATTCACGACCACATCGCCAAAATCCGTGTCGCATTTTTCTCTAGCGAATCCCCATTCGCCAAGGCAATACCCACCAAAAGAAGCTGCCATTCATGCCGCAACTCTGGCAGCTGCGAACAAAGCCCGTCCAAGGCAGCCAATGTGAAGTCCAGTCACTCTGAGCAATGTTTTCGAGGTATCGCGCCTCAATGTTGGCCTGTGCATGCATTGCGGAGGAATATTCAGGCTTTGGAGGAGATTTGAGGACGGGGTGACATGGAGGTGACGGTTTTGCAGCCTGGCGATGTCGTGAACTTTCAGAACAGAAGTTCGATCGAATTCCTCACGTGGGATCTCGCTAAAAAGTGTATCAAGGACGAACTTGAGTCACCTACCTACCAAGCCAGTGTCTACTGCCACTTTACGCATTCCCTGTCATTAATTTCGCGATGCGCTCAGCATTCAGGATCCCCATTTTGTCGAGAATTGCACGAATCCTCAGTTCAAATCTCTTCAGTTGCCCTGCAATTTTTTGGAGTTCTTGCTTGAACTCTTCTTCTGCAAACTGAAAGTGGACTTCTAGACCGCTGAAATCTGAAGGAGTCGAATCCGTATAATCAGAAAACGCCACCATGTCGTTTTCTCTTTTGTAATAGAGCCAAGGATGCCCGATCCACAATTGGGTCCAATCATTTGGTTTCGCCTCAAAAATCGCCAACCATTCATTCATATTCCCTAAATCTCCGCAGCACATCGGTTCAATACGTGAAATATCGTTTTCCTTGACGACAATTCCGCCACTTTTTCGGTGCACCTGCTCTTCAAAATCCTTCCATTCAACTTCTTTCAGCTCATTGCTTACGATTTCTTCAAGCTCAGCGTCCTTGATTGTTTCAATGTCCACCAAGTAAGAGCCTTTGCTGATTGCACACAAGCCGCCTAAGTTTCGGTCTGAAAGACATCGAATCCAAAAATCATTCCATTCATCTGGAAATTCAGATGAACTGCCCGTAGGATATTCATAATCAGCATCGGCGTAATCATACGGACTGATTTCGATTGCCATTAACAGCTGCATTTTTTGTGTTTTGTTATCGATCATCGTGCACGATGTTTTGCGGCTGGCGTCGGGGCGGGTTTTTCATCATCAATGTTCATTCGGAGCGATAAACCACCTTGAACCAAAAAACTGTCTACTGAGCACGAAACCCCGCCTATTGCAAATGTGCTGTTATGTGCAGCAGTTCTGTCGCCCATTTTCTCCATTGCTTATTCTACAAGCCAACTATTATTACTAAATCCATATGCGTAAATTGCTTCTGGTGATGAATAATCCTCAGGTCGAACAGATACTGCAATTTGGGAGTTGTCTATGAATCGGATCGTTAAGGCTTTTTCGGGTTCAAATTTACATCCTGAACTATTTTGTTATTTGACTACAAAGCAAGTCACGAAAGCCAGCATTCCATGAAGTGATTTCAGTTTCATTATCATTTACAGTGAGTGGATTTGTAACAGTTATAGATGGCCCATCAAATCTTAATTGTAGATAGTCCTGGACAAATTCAACTGAACTTAATTGGCGACCAACTAATTCATCCCAAAACTTTGATACATTTTCTTCATTCATGACAATTTTCAATTACTTGGAATGCCGTTCCCATGCGACTCTACTGTTGTACAAAATCAACACGTCACCCTGCTTTACGTCAACCAGTTACGTAAAGTGCTCCCCGGAATTTCGGGAGGTGATTGATTCGGGAAATCGCATCTCAGTTTCATTAATGAGACAGAATCTTCAAAAGCTAGCTGAAAGATTCGAGAAACAAGCGTTGACGCCAGGAAATGTCCTTCTTTGAACGCAGTCTCGTACCACCACCGAAAGTTATCCAACGACCAAGCCGCCATCCGATTCCCGACCACATCCGCAAAATCCGCAGTGCTTGTTTCTCGTGTGAATCCCCATTCGCAAAGGTTATCCCCTCCAAGGCGAGCCGCCATTCATCCCGCAACCCTGGCAGCTGCAAACGTGGCCCGGCCACCACGCGGCTCCACCCCGACAGAGACACCTCCCGATCCATCCGCTGCTGAACAGCGCAGCGACCGCTCCGCCTTCGAGGTCTGCGGGATGCCGGCGCAGACAAACATCCGCGTGTGACAAACTTCAGCTTCTCGCACCACGAATTTTGCGAACTTTGCTGATGTTTTCTCCATGTATCAGAGGCTCAGACGCAATGCGGAAATGACCACCAAGAAGAAAAAAGGGTTTCGTCTGCTGCGGTTTTGGTCGAAGCTTGGACCGGGGTTGGCTACCGGCG
Source organism: Bacteroidota bacterium (assembly GCA_016718825.1). NCBI lineage: Bacteria > Pseudomonadati > Bacteroidota > Bacteroidota bacterium. The sequence goes on from JADKCL010000006.1 coordinate 4,954, forward strand.
CGAGCGACGATGACCCTTCGGGAATTGCCACCTATTCCCAAGCCGGCGCGGCTTTTGGACTGCTCACTCTTTGGACGGCCTTGGTCGCCTTCCCGCTGATGGCCGCCATTCAGCAAATGTGCGCGCGCATCGGCCTTGTGACTTCGCAAGGCTTGACGGGGACGTTGAAAAAGCATTACCCGAGGCCGGTCTTGTACCTGATGCTGCTTTTCAGCTTTCCAGCGATCGTGATGAACATCGGCGCCGACATCGCAGGCATGGGTGCGGTTGGCAATCTGTTGGTTCCCGCCATCGACGCTTCCTATTTCAGCGTGTTTTTCACCCTGACGCTGATCGGCCTGATCATCTATCTGCCCTATCAGAAGCTGGCATCGATCCTGAAGTACCTCTGCCTTGGCATGTTGGTCTATTTCATCGTCCCGTTTCTGTACAAGCAGGATTTAGTAGCGATTCTGAAAGCCACAGTCATCCCCACGATCCGTTTTGACAAGGACTTCATGCTGATCCTTGTGGGAATACTCGGCACCACGATCTCTCCCTATCTTTTCTTTTGGCAGGCGTCGGTCGTGGTGGAGGAATCCAAAACACACAAGAAACATTTGATGGTCAACAAGAAACTCATCCAAACCATGAACAAGGATGTGGATTTCGGGATGACCGTTTCCGGATTTGTGATGTATTTCATCATCCTGACGACCGGAACCGTGCTGTACAATGGTGGCGTGCATCAGATTGACACCGTGGAGCAGGCGGCGATGGCCCTGAAACCTTTGGCAGGAAACATGGCTTATCTGCTGTTTGCGGTCGGCGTCATCGGTACCGGGCTGATCGCGATTCCGGTGCTGGGCGGGTCGCTTTCTTATATCTTTTCCGAAACTTTTGGCTGGGAGCAAGGACTGGACAAGAAATTTCATGAGGCCAAGGGCTTTTACATGATCATCTCGGTTTCGCTGTTGCTCGGACTTTCAATGAATTACATTGGGATATCCCCCATCAAAGCCTTGATCTATACCGCCATCCTCTACGGCCTCACCGCACCCGTGCTCATCGCGATCATCTTGCATATCTCCAACAACAAGAAGATCATGGGGGAGAATGTCAACAGCCCTTTAGCAAATATCATGGGCTTCCTGACCTTGCTTGTGATGACAGCAGCCGCAGGGGTGCTCATCTACCTGCAATTGGCGGGTCAATAGGCTTTCGGTGGGCAAGGTTGGTAATGGTGCGGAATGAAAATCACGACACCGAAGCCACTCATCTGATCTCCGTCACCGGCACATCCCCCTCCGCGCTGCCCCAGTTTTGGTTGGGCGCACTGCCCATCTTCAATTCCAATATTCCGCCGTTGGTGATGTCGGCATATTTCAAGAAACTCTTGGTGTAATTGCTGCCATTCAATGTCGCTGATTGGATGTAAACATTGTTTTCATCGTTGCCCGAAGTTTGAACCGTGAAATCTTTTCCATTCTCCAGGTGGAGGATGGCTTTTTTGAAAATGGGAGAACCGATTACATAGTGGTCGCTGCCCGGACAAACCGGATAAAAGCCCAAGGCGCTGAAAATATACCAGGCACTCATTTGCCCGCAATCCTCATTTCCTACCAAACCATCGGGCTTGTCGGAATAAAATTCATCCATGATTTTCCTGACCCGCGCCTGCGTTTTCCAGGGTTGTCCCGCATAATTGTATTGATAGACAATCTGATGACTCGGTTCATTCCCGTGGGCGTACTGACCCATCAAGCCGGAAACGTCCTGTTTGATCGGCCCCTTCAATTTGGAAGAAGTGGTGAACAAGGTATCGAGAAATGTGCCCAGTTTTTCCTTCCCGCCCAGCAGTTGCATGTGTCCGCTGATGTCATGCGGCACGTAGAAGGAATATTGCCAGGCATTGGCTTCGGTATAGGACTGCGTAACTTTATAGGGGTCAAAGCGGCGCTTGAAATTGTGCTTTCCCCGAGGCCGCATGAAGCCCGTTTCCGGATCAAAAAGATTGCGGTAATTGGCCGCCCTTCCGATGTAGGTTTCATACCCTGCTGAATCGCCCAAAGCCTTGGCCATCTGCGCAATGCACCAGTCGTCGTAAAGGCATATTCCAGGGTTTTGGAAACACTGTTGTTGATGAAGCGCTGCCGGATAAAGCCATATTTGAGGTAGTCGTCGAATCCCGCAGCATAGCGGAAATAAGACGCATCCACGATGATTGAACCTTGAGTTTATATTGCTTCAAGTCCTTTTGATTTGTTTCTGCACTCTTTTTCATGGCTTCCAGGGCCTTTTGTGCATCAAACTCAGTGATCCCCTTGAGGTAGGCATCGGTGATCACGGGAATGGAATGGTAACCGATCATGCAAAAGGTTTCGTATCCGGCCAATTCCCAGAGGGGCAACAATCCGGCTTGTTCATATTGCGTGAGAAAGGTGCGGATAAAATCGGCATTTCGGTCTCTGTTGATGAGGGTAAACAGCGGATGCAGCGCACGGTAGGTATCCCACAAGGAAAAAACCGTATAATTCGTAAATCCGTTTGCTGCGCTGATTTTCCCATCCCGGCCCCGATAGTTGCCATCGACATCCTGATAGACATTCGGAGCGATCATGGCGTGGTACATGGCGGTATAAAATATCCTTTTCTTCTTTTCGTCCTCGTCTTCAATTTCGATTTTGCCCAATTCGGCATTCCACATGGCAACAGCAGCGGCTTTTGTTCGCGCGAAATCGAATTCCGGCTGCTCTGCTTCGAGATTCTTGCGCGCGCCTTCCACACTCACCGGCGAAATGCCTACGCGCACGTGAATGACTTCATCCTTTTCAGTGGCGAACTGAACAAAGGCTTTCAAACGGCCTCCCTTCGTCTGTTTGGACCGTTTACCCCGCTTGCAACCCGCTATTCCGAAGGTTTTGAAGGGCTTTGAAAATTGAATGACAAAATAAACATGCTGATTGCTCGCCCATTTCGTGCTGATTCGGTAGCCCGATATTTCGCTGTCGCCGGATATTTGGATCGCCCCTTCATTCAATTGATCGCGGTGGTTCAGGTCGAGAATGATATTGGCCGCATCGGTTTTGGGAAACGTGTAGCGATGCAAACCCGTCCTTGTCGTCGCCGTCAATTCCGCCCGAACGCCCGGTTTGTCCAGAAAAACCGAATAATATCCTGCGGTTGCCAACTCATTTTCCTTTTGAAAGCTTGACGCATACTGCTGATTGTTCCATGTGACTTCGCCCACGGTAGGCATCAGCAGCACATCTCCGTAATCACTGCAGCCCGTGCCACTCAAATGCGTATGCGAAAAACCATAGATGACGTTGTCGGAGAAATGATACCCCGAGCAGCCATCCCAGCCCCGCAGGCGCGTATCCGGACTCAACTGCACCATCCCAAACGGCAGCGTCGGTCCGGGAAAGGTATGCCCATGTCCGCCCGTGCCGATGAAAGGGTCGACATATTTTGCAACATCTTGCTGACAGAAAAGCTGCAGCGGGAGAAGGAGGAGGAGGAATATCTTTTTCATGGATATCGTGAATGCTGCAAAATGTGCTTTTCAGAAAATTTACCAGTATGCTGAACCATTCCCAAATTTAGACAGTAATTCATCCGCTTCGTCAGGTTTGTCGTAGGCATCTGCCTCCGTCAAGTGTCCATCTTGGTGGCTGATTCTGGTCAGTCGTTTGCCCTGACGAAAGACAAGTTGCAGTCCGTGTTCTTCTTCCCAATGGCACTTTTTGCTATATTCGGGCTAAATGAAAAGTACCTGCCTATCTTTCTACATCGATTCGTCTCATGCTACTGTTTGCATGAAATTGCGTTGGATTTTCGACCGTCGCCAAAAGGAGCCGCTTGTCTGATGGAAAACCAAAAATCATACTCCTATGTCGGGCCCAAGGACTTGCTCAGTTTGGTGAAAGATGAGAATAGGGGGCATAGAATCAATGATCTGAACAAACTCGCCGTTTGGATGGAAAATAATAGGCAAATGATTGAATACGGCAGGCTGACAGCAACTTTCGTAATCAATGAAGACCAAGAGTTGGTCATTGCGGATCGGCATTCAGAACATGTGGCTTGCGCCGGCGGGAAAAATGTGTTGGCAGCTGGAGAAATAACTTTCAGCCTGGATGGCGAGAACATTGAGGTGATTGGGATTACCAATCAGTCCACTGGCTACTGTCCCAAAGTTGATAGCTGGAGTATTGTACACAAAGTCCTGGATGCCATGGTGATTCAGCATCCTGATTATTTTACCTATGCATTTGAATTCAGGCGTTGCGACGATTGTGGGAATACCAATCTTGTCAAGGACGGTGATTTCACTTGTGCGATCTGCGAAGCAAGTTTGGATGAAGCATGGAACTATTAGCTGCATCCAAGTTGGGGTGATGATCCCAGCACCTGCTGGAATCCCGTCACGCGTAAAACAGAAGTCGGCAAGAGCTTCCCCACTGTTCGTCCCATGAATGGAAACCCCAGCCCCGTCCACGCAGCCCCGACCACATTCCCATCAAAAAAATGGTACATGATTTGATACACCTCCAAAATCAAAGTTGTACAATGATGAAGACAATGATGTTCGTTCGGGTGTTGTTCATTTTGGGCACTGTGCTGGGTGGTACGGGAGTTTGGGCACAGTCCGCGGTTTCCTTGCGGTTCTGGAATGCGGGCATGCCCGTGACCCATGCGCAAGTGTCGGTGGCGCAGGGCGGCATGACATTGGGCAGTGGATTCACGGACGCGAATGGGCAGGTAACGATCCCGGTGCCGTATTTGCAAGGGCCGCGCATCGATGTAAGCGGGACGCAGCAGGCCGGCAATACCACGCGGACGTGGAACTTGCAGGGCGTGGTGATGCTCGATGCACGCAATTCGGCGGATGTACACCTCGATCGGACGGTTTCCCCCACCATCCCGAACCTGCTTCCGGGCAGCCTGTCCACGACTTGGCCGCCGACGAACAACCCGGGTGCCCGCCTCCTGCAGCCCACAGGTCCAGCCAACTTGGGCGCTTTCTCCCCGTCCACCACGACGAACGCCAATCCCAGCCTCGGGGGCATTGACCTGAATCAGATCCTCACCTTCAACAATGCCACCTTGAATGCGACCGACATCACCGGATTGCAAAGCGCGATCGATGCGATGAACAACGCCGGCCTCGGAAATAGCCTCAACGGTTACAGCATCTACATGCCCAATGGCAACGGCAGCAATACGATCCTGAAAATCCCTGGCGGAAACCCGACGCCGACGCAGCTGATGCCGTTCGGCAACAATGCCGTGGCTCCCACCCCGGGTCCCAAAACGCTGACCGCCCCCAAGGTGGACAGCACGGGCCTGTCCACGACCAAAATCGATACGACGCAACCCAAGGTGGTGAATCCCGCAACCAAGCCGCGTGTGAAGTTGCATATCAAGAGCGAAACGGGCGAATTGATCTCCGTCTATCTGGATGACAGTCAGGTAAATCCGACCCCCGCTGCAGATGTCGTGGCGCAGTTGCCGATCACGTATGGGCTGCATCCGGTGGTGCGGGTCGAGTTTCAGAATAAGAATATCAAGCCCATCGAGCAGACCTTGACCCTCAGTGGCAATCAGGCGCAATACGATTTTGTGGTGCGCAAGAATGCACGCGGCGAATGGGTCGTGGAGTGACCATGGTTGGTTTCCATGGACCAAGCGAGGATCGCCCCACACGGTGAGGTCCGTAAGGTATCTGAAAGGCCTCCGCCAAACTCCTAGCGAATCGGCATCCGAAGTGTCATCAGCTTTGCTTGGCGCTTCGAGCCGGAGTGGCAAGGTGAACGGATGTACAATCGCTAAAATTCCGGCCTGGGAATTTCAATCTCAATGGGATACCGCACTTTGTCTGCGCGTTCTTCGTCAAAGGGTTTTTCCAAAAAAGTAATCAGGCCCAAATCGTTGTCTCTGATGAAATCGAGGATTTCGATAATGGGCAAAAAGTCCATATTCCAGTATTCACGTTTGTCTTCAGGCACTTGCAAAAGAACCTGATCGAATGCCGATTTAAAGTCAACAATTTTGGGTTGAACTGATTGTGCACTTTGGTAAAAAGGGGGGCGGAAAGGATGCCAATAGGATTCATTTATTATTTCGCCGCTATCAAGCAATTCAAACATTGCTTGGTCCAATTCCTCAAAACCAGTTCCTGCCGACAAATAATAATGGGTAGTCACCTCGACTTTTCGTGCGTTCAGATAGGTATTTTCACCCACCAAATTGCTTTCTACAGAATCAAAACACGCTCTAAAGATGTCATATTCTGTTTCGCTGACTGCTGCTAGGATCAATGCGTATGCCATATTTTATCATTTGTTGATCGAGAATTTCGCCAGAATCCGTCGTTTTTTGCTTTCATTGAACCTTCCACACGATCAATTCACCGCGGGCTGGGTCGAAAGATACACGCTATTGGATTGAAGAAAGGGATCCTCAAATCCTTCTCAAATACTACTTAGTTTTTGCGAATGTAATGGATTTTATGCCGCCTTCCATGGATGCAGGACGAAGGTTTGGAGCACAGCCAAATTTCATCCACCGGCCAAGTACTTTTCTGCTCCCAAAAACGGCACGCTTCTTGTCTTGCATCGGAGACCCATATCTTCGAATGGGTCGCGTTTTAGAAATTCAGAAATCATCGGCATCTTGCGTACGCGTTCTACCAAAGTATTTCGTTCATGAAAAAATCCATCCTCTTCCTTGGTTTCCTGATGCTCCTCGGCTTTGGTGCCATGGGGCAATGCAACTGGGTCAATGGCTCCGATCCAAATTCGCCCAATGACGGAGGTCGGGGCATCATGGACTGGAATGCGCATTACAACTACATCCTGGTTGTCACCGATCTCGGTCCAAGCGCAAGTTTTGTCGGCAGCCGAATGGCCAATCTGAAAGGATGCCTCCCGCAGGAGCGCTATGCGGCCCTTTACGCTTCGCTTTCGCTCAAAATCGCCCGCTATGGCATTAACTTCGCGGGATGGACCAATACCATCACCAATACGCTGCCTGGCGATGCCGGCTGTGGTTATTTGGATTCACTTGCCCACCATGGCTACGCGATGGGCGCCGGCTACACGAATTGCGGCACCCTCGTCCAAGGACGCATGACGGCATTGGCGCCACGCATCAGCAAGGACAATTATGCCCGCCTCTATGCCGATGTCTCCATCATCATCGCCAAAACCGCGCTTGCATTCAGCGTCCCGACCGTTCAACCCGTCGTGACAACCACCCCGACCGTTGTGACAACGACTCCGTCGCCCGGAGTTTACAATTTGTCGTTTGGAACCTTGGTTCCCAAAAGCAGCCCTTGGGGCACCGTATTGGAAACCTGGAAGCGGGCCGTGGAGGATCAAAGCCAAGGGCGGATGCAGCTGACCATCTATTACACCGGCGCTCAAGGCGATGAAGGCGCGATGGTCGGCAAGATCAAGGCGGGACAATTGGACGGTGCGCTCCTGACCTCCGTGGGCCTTGGAAAATTCCACAAGCCGATTCTGGCGATGCAGATGCCGGGATTGTTTGACAATTGGACCGTATTTGACAATGCCTTTGCTGCCGTCAAAAGCGATTTTGAAAGCGGAGCTGACAATGCGGGATTGAAGGTGCTCGGATGGTGCAGTTTCGGTCAGTCCCGCCTCATGTCCAATGGATTCGCAGTGAGGATGCCGACAGACTTGCAAGGGAAAAAGTCCTTTCTCTGGCGCGACGATATTGTATGGCCGGCGTTTTTCCAAGCCATCAATGTTTCTGCGGTCAACCTCAACATTCCCGAGGTACTTCCCAGCCTTAATATCTCCGCGATCAACACCCTGACTTGTCCTCCCCTTTTCGCAGAATCCTTGAATTGGTCAGGAAAATTTACGCATATCAGCGCCAAGACCGATGCCTATTGGGTGGGGGCGATCGGGTTTTCAAAGAGCACCACGGATTCGCTGCCGCCGGACCTGAGTGCCATTCTTTTTGACACGGGACGTTTGGCAGCCAGCGCGATGAAAACCAAGATGCGCACGGACGACGATGCCGCTTTCACACGGTTGAAGGCCAATATGACCCTCGTGACGCGTACGACACAGGAGCAAGCCGCTTGGGACGCGGTGTTCAAAACGACCCGCACGCGCCTCGCGCAAGGGACTTTTGATCCGGCATTGGTGACGCGTTTGGAGCAGCTCGGCGGGAAGTGACGGGGCGAATGTCAGTGGGGGCAAACTTCACACGAAATTGGTTTGTCCACCATCCCGAAAAGCAAAGTCATTTCACCAACAATTTCCCCGTCCCTGCATGCCCATCCGCGGACTTCAAAACAAAAAAGTACAAGCCCGAAGGGAGTTCACCACGCTCGAGAAGGATATGATCACCTACAATTTCAGTGATCTCTTGAACTACCTGCCCTGTCATATTGGAAACGGTTAGCACGTGACGGAGGCCACGGGGATTCGCGAATTGTAGCGTGGTAGATTCAGTAAATGGATTGGGGAAGATGTTCAATGCCATTTCATTTGCCTGAGGTTCAGGAATATTGACCAACGGAATGGCGCAGGGCGCGACCGAGTCGGTTTGCTTGACATAGCATATAAGTTCACGCTCCCGATCCACAATAGCATATGTACCGTCCAGTGTTTGCCCCAAGCCAATGGTATAATTTTGCGCATTTCCTCCATCCACGTACCAATTTAAGGTCTGATTGCATGTGTCCAATACGTAACGCGTAAATGAAAAAGTTTCACGGCCATTAAAAGGGATGGATGCATATTCCTGTCGAAGGAGTATGCCTTCAAATTGGTCCATGGTTCCCAATTCAAGAAATCGCTCTGTGGAGCGACGAAACATCCACGTGATCGTATCTGTTGGGAGTACGGAATCAAACGGAAGCGAGTTTGTAAGCCCTCCTCTTCGTCGAAGGGATCTTGCAACGGAGTACCCGATTGAATCTCCATTCGGATAATTTTGTCTGCCCAGCACTTCAAAGCCATCGTGGTAATGCGTCCAACCAGGTGAACCCGTTACAGGCGAGGCTTCGAAAAATCTAAACTGATCGCCGACTTCGAAGTCATAAAAATCCAGGTAATTTGGTTTTGCTGGTAAACTTCTTTGCTGATAAACCGTGACGGGGGCGGATGACCAATAGGCATTAAAATTATGGACGGTAAGTACACCATGGTTCTTCGAAATGCGCAATTCCTCCCCATTGCTGATGGAAATCGTCACGACGGAATCTACCTGTCCGTGAAAGGTTTCCAAAGTTCTGGACGAGATCATGGCTGTCAGCGATGAATCCGAATGAAAGGTCCAGCTGCTCAACAATGGGACTTGGGTTTGAATGAAAATGGTATCACCGGTCTCCGCAATGAATTGAAATTCGCCATTCGCTTTCTCCAGCATCTTGGTGCCGAGCAAGTTTTCATTCCCATAAGAATATGCAGGACCTTGCCACCAAGGGTAACCACAATTGTTGCCGGGAAATGAATCCGACACAGGAACAACAATCTTGTTGAACCAAAAAACGGAATCAGCGGCGACTTCTGTAGCGGAATCAACCTTGATGGAGTAGAATCCCGAAGGTGAATCAAACCGGTAAATATTCCCATTGGAAAACGGCCGATAATTTTGGCCAAAGGCTGCATTGAGCATGCCCACCGTGAAAAGGAGAAGCAAGAGTAGGAGGGGGGAAGTTCTTTTCATGATTTTAAATGGATGATTGGTTAAGTTTTTTCCTAGGGATTCAATGTAGTCAAGCGTTTCTTTTTTCGAGTTCCAATTGTTTCGCCTTTTGCCTTGTCCTTGAGCAGTATTTGTGCCGTTAAGAATGTGTCATCCCTCCTTGTATTCGGAAAAAGTGGCAAAGGAATTTCCATCAAAACGGCTCAAGCCAAACGATCTTGTTCCAAACCAAAGGTTTCCGGCTTTGTCTTCAAAGATACTCCAAACGGAATTGTTGATTAGTCCATCAGTCGTTGTATAATTTTTTGTAATTTTTCCATCATAGGAGAAGACACCACCCCCATCTGTTCCGAGCCAAAAAACCCCTTTTTTATCCTCTAAAATTGAAATTACGCCTTTGCTACTAAATGCTTCACTTTCTCCAAAATTTGTAAACATATTTCCATCAAATCTACAAATCCCGTGCCTTCTCGTGGCAAACAAAATATTTCCAGACCTATCTTCTATCATGCAATGAATCATGTCATCCGTAATGTAGTCTGGCGAATGGACATATTGTGTATAGGAAGAAGAATTAGCATTGCTTCTTTCATCTTCTCCGTACAAATAATAATCGGAAGATGGAAGAAAGTGAGATAGGATTTTCCCGTCGTATCGCCACACACCACCTCTGTTAAAAGAACTAAACCAAATGTGTCCATTTTTATCTTGGATAATGTCACTGATCATTTTTTCGCGCATGTCAGGAAATAATGGATGCTCATATCTGTAGAGGAAATTTGAAACCTTTGTCCCATCATGCCGATAAAGTCCCTTGGCCATTGCGCCAAACCAAATGTTGCCCTCTCGGTCTTCCAAAAGGCTGGTAATTCTCAATTCGGTCAAGCTATCGGATTCGAAATAATTACTGAAAGTTTTCCCATCATACTTACAAATTCCTGCATTTGTACCAATCAGAATATCTCCGGATTTACGCTGAATGATATCCCCAGCATCATTGTCGCACAGTCCGTCTTTCGTAGTAAAATTGGTAAATGATTCTCCATCATAACGGTAAACGCCTTCTCCACTTGTGCTGAACCAAAGGTTGCCATCTCGATCCTGCAACTCACATGTTATATTTCCTGAGGTAGCACCTTGTGTTCGGATGATCATGGGATGATTTTCCGTAGAAGCCTTGTCCTGACTTACACTGTCATTGGGCAAATTCGTTTTGACTTGTCGGCTACAAGAGGCTAATGCAAGCAATGTCAGCAGAGTAAATATTGTGATTCTTAACGTGTTCATTTTTCCAAATTCAATCTGAAGCGGCTTATGGTTGCAGCCAAAAGTTGTACAATCGAAATCACCATTCCCTAGAAAGTTAAGGATTCGGATCACAAGATTCAAGTGACAGTTGTTAATTATTCTAAATTGGAACGAATCCGAGCAACCTTGTTGTGTCACAATTGGCCATCCATAGACCAACCCTCCTTCTGGTTCGATACCGCCGAGGCATGCATTCTAGGACCAAGACAACCACAAAATCGCCTCAACCCCTTTTAATCGCCTACTTTCTCGTCAAGATCGCCCGTGCCTTTTTCTCCAGAGAACCCCCATTTTCCAATACAATCCGCCCCAATACAATCCGCAATTCATGGCGCAAATCGGGCTGCTGCCTGCAATACCTGTCCAACGCAGCCATCGCGAAGATCCTGGTCGAGAGGAGCACTTTGGGATCCATCAGCCACTGAAACAGCGCCTCCACGGCTTCGCCTTCGATTTCCTCGGGGATGCCGGCGAGGGCGAAGAACTTGGCGAGGCTGCGTTCGAAATTTTGGATAACGATTTCCTTCCGATGCGTGAAAAGATAAGGAATCACGGGCCGCACCAGCTCCGGAGCACGCTCGACAATGCCGCCGAGCATCCAACTGAAACGTGTCGCGACCTTTTTCTCGGCATGGATCAGCGTGATCAGGTCTGCAATCGCGAGATTTTGTTGCACGATGTGGGCGCCCCATTGCCGCAAATTGGCATCGGATGCATCCTGCAACAGCGAATAGTGGAGTTGTTGGAGGAAGGGCGTCATTTGGTGGTGGGATAGGAGGATAGCAGCTTCAGGCGGCGTGCGTCCGCGTTTGACCTTTGCGTCGTTTCACTGCACCCACATTTCTTGTCACAAGTTTGCAGGATTGAACGTATCATTTGTATTTGATCAAATATTCCAATTCCTCGATCCTTTTGCGTGTGATGAAAACCATCGAACTGAGAAACGATATACTCACCCAATGTCCCACGTAGCCTTCAGATTCCAAACTGCTTACTGATCTTCTGTTGATCACCCAAGCTTGCTGGAATTGGACAATTGATTTCCTGATCGAGTCATTTTGAATTTCGTTCAGATATCTCATGAATCGCTCATTCAGGATAGAATCCACTTGTTGAAATTCGAAATTTAAGCAGATTTTCAATTGGGCATTGTTGCCATCTAAGCTGTCACAATCTGATTTGTGGGCACCATGCATGTAATGTGCGGACTTGATCCGGTCAACATCCGAATGGTCTTGTGCCATTCCTACTTGACAAATGAGTACGATCATCCATGTCAACAATAGCGTATGCAATGGTGATTTGCCTCCATTCCTCGAAAAATAAAACGGCGAGTTGGATTTTGTATACCAAGAAATTGGCTTACGAATCCACCAGATGTATGCATCGACCATTTTCCTATTGCTTGACAAACCTTTGGCGCCCAATTTTATTGCGTGAAGAGACCTCAACTACATATACACCGTTTGTGAGTGCAGCAAGGTCGATATTGGTTTGCTGTTTGGATGTCGTCGCGCGGATTTGTTGCTGTCCCAGCATGTTGTAAATATTTACCGTGGCATCATGGATGTTGGTCGGTAAGTCAACGGTGAGGTAGCTGGATGCAGGATTTGGGAATATCTTAAAGTTCAAAAATTCAATGTCTTGGATGCCAGCAGGAAAAGACAATGAGGCGGGCGAACTTGTATTATGACAAGCACCTAAACTGTCGTAAACAATACAACGATATTGGAAATTGTTCATTGTCAATTGAACATTTGCAATCGTCAAAGTGTTAGTCGTTACGCCGCTGTATGGACCAGCATTTGTAAGGTTAACATAACCCAAGCCTGCGTCTTGCTGCCATTGAAAGTTGGCGTTTGATGATGCTGAAATATAGAACTGCACATTGGTTCCAACAACTGCTGTTTCGCTTTGAATTGGTGCAAATATTGCGCAGTTCGGGGGAAAAACATAGTTTGGGTTCTTGATGAGAATTGTTTGAGTTATTGTATCGGAGCAATTGTTCACACTGTCATGCGTCCTGAGCGTTACAAGCGTTGGTGAAACTCTTCGGTAACTGATGTAATTGAAATTGAAAGAAGCAGATGGTCCGTTCAGTGGAATTGGATTTCCAAACCCTGAAATGGAGAATGTATAACTCGTAGCATTCTTATTCATTGCGTTGAATGTTACCACAGCTTGGTTGGGCTGATAATCAATGACAAATTCAAAATTTGCAGAACAGTTTTGATAGTTATTCGATGAAAAATAATCATGGGGAAGGGTTTCGTAGTATGCATTGAAAATTCTGTATCCATAAATACTATCGCTACTTGCAGCTTGCATTCCGTGAAGGAATAAAGAAGAACCCCAATTGCCAAGACTAAATCCATTACAAATGTTCTGAGCATTTGCAAAAACATGACAACCCAAATGCAGACCCGAACAATTGGTCGAAAGGTTGGTTGTTTGAGGCGAATTTCCTACAATTGTATCGGTAAAGAAAACATTGCACGCCAATGTGTCTGGCTTGATTACATTGATCCAATTCTCTTTCACATCAACGCAGTTGGATACTGTGTCCACTCCATAAAGTGTAACAAGATATTTTCCATCGTCTGGAAACACATGAACTGGAGAAAAGTCATTGGAACCTGAGCCGTCACCAAAGTTCCAATAGAAGTGCGCGTTTGAAACACTTGAAAGATTGGTAAAGGTCAAGGTGTCAGTTGTCCCGCTGTAGCTATAATTTGCGGTGCATTGTCCTTTCACCATCTTGATTCCTGAAGAAAGAACGATGATCAGGATGATCAGATAGTTCAGTATTTTCCTTGACTTATACGTTTTCATGTCTTCTGAACGTTTTGATGGCCATAACACTCGACTTTACGAAAGCATTCTCGCAAAGCCTTGGAAGTCATCCCGTGTGACGCGGGATTTCTTTCCTACCAACTAATTTCGTGAATAAAGCCTTCATATCCAAACATGCCCATCCAGAAACTTTACCAGTAAACAGCGTTGTCAAAGGGTCCGGACTAGCAGATTTACTAACGGAGGCAACGACCACATTCTTGCCCAGCGCCTTCAACCGGGCATCAACGTCTTGCAAGACGGTAATTTTCAAATGACCTGTTTTGCTCTGGTTCAGGCCGCCTGCCAGGCCTGAATTTCCCTTCGTAGGGTTGCGGCGATGACTATGCTCCGGTCGCCACCGAGGGTGTCTTCTGTATCCATGGTGCGCATGACATGGTCCTCAATACCTACCGATAATCATCCTCATATTGCTCCGATGCCAATATCGAAACATTCTCGAATTCCGAGAGGCTGAAATAGAAGGTAAACGTACCCTCCGCCGTGAGTTCCGATTGCCGCGCGACAATTTTGGATACGACCGCATCGGTTTCGTGATCGATCCCGATTTGCAGCCACCGCACCTCAGCGGATTGCGGGTCATACGCCCGGAAACGAATCAGCCCTTCGGAGGAAAACACCGCCAAAGTCAAGTGACTGCCCTTTTCGTTGCGAAAATTGAAATACACCGAAGCGCCAGCGCCTGCCTTCTCTGCAAAGTCCGGTGTAGGAGACTCGGCCCAACCACGGTGTTTCAGCAATTCTGGATATGAGAAATTCGCCATTGTGATGTTTTTTGACCTTTGAAATTTACCCAAATTAAGCAAGGATTTTGGCACCCGCTGGCATTGTGGGGATAGTTTTTTCAACAAGTTTCTCACCTTCTGGGGCTAACTTCCTAGTGCCTACTGTCGGCGGATGTTGGCTTGGCGCTCGAGCATCTGCGAGGGATTATCAAGGCGCTGGAGGAATGGTGCGGGTGGAGAGGCTCCGATAGGATAACTTGTCGAAATCAAATTGAGGCAAACAAATCCGACAAAGAAGGAATTTGCCTTTCACATTTGATCATCCAATGATCAAAGTTGCAAAGAGATGAATTGCGTTTGACCCAAATGATAGCGAGGTCGCTTACGCGGTGGGCGTCACCATCAGCCCTCACGCCGCAATTCCTCACGTACCCGCATGAGAATTTTGCCCAGCATGTTTTTCCCTTTTCCGTCTCCGCCATCGCCCCAATAGGCGTCATTTTCAGTGTGCTCGACGATTCTGGCATTTTCGGTATCCAAGAGCAATTGCCGTAAGTCTGTATGTTGCGTAAATTTGGCTTTCACAGCTTCATACATGACATTGTCCTTCTTGTTGTCCCAGTTTTTCAATATCCGTTCCTTGCGGCTACGACCGAGTTCAGCGGCTTTCATCGGGCTTTCTGCGTTTCGGATCTTTTCCTGATAAGCTTGGTTTTCAAACTTCTGCGCTTGGTAAAAGTGCTCGGTTGTATTCCACGTTTTGTTTTTCAGGCGGATGGTAAAGGAAGCAAAATTTGAAAATTCGCCGTACTTCCCGGTTTCGCTGTAGAATTTAATTTCTTCCTCCATTTTGTCCATAGCAATTTGAACGTTGGCTATATTTCCAATGGGTCATTTTTCCTTTTTGCATTCGACGGATCAAACACTACTGCTCCTTTGCAAGTCACTTGCCTTGAGGCCGATAGAGCCCGTCGGGGATGTTCCAAAACCATTCCTTGAAATAGGAATCAGGGGAATGGTTATCCTTCGAAATCAGTTTTTTGTAGACCACATTGTGGAGGCCCTTTTCGTTGTAAATGCGATAGGTCAAGCTCGTCCATTCCATCAAAGCTTCTTCCTTGATAGCGATTGAATTCTCCCCGATCCGTTTCCAGTCAATGGGGATTTGAAGATCATAAGGGGGATCCTCCTTGTCGTTGATGCCGCCTCCAGTCCCCCAATGATACAGAAAACCCTTTCCATTGGCATCAAACCGGATGGCGGATCCAAAGAGAATATGAACCCCACCACCATCGTAGGTGTACCAGAGCCCTATCAATTCATCTTGGAACGATTTTCTCCAATCCACGCTGAAGAGGCGCGCAATTACCATTCGCCAATACCTCTTGCTCATCAAATTTATTCGAGATAAAAAATATTTTTGTCAGAATAAAGCAAACCATACTTCAAGCCGAAACTGAGGAGGCCAAAAATATTGGGCCGACGCGCGTCTCGAGGATACTAGATTCAATGATGCGTTCTGCCCTTTCCCACTCATTCCACCTCAGCCCCCCTCCCGCGCATACGTATGCACCACTGCGCCGGAACCGAATGTCTTCGAATGCAAAAGCCGCAGCACCATCCGTTCTTGAATGCCCCGAAACAGCGGCAGGCCGCTGCCGAGGATTACGGGATGGATACAGAGCTGATATTCATCGATCAATTGCAGTTGCGTCAAGGCCGCGATGAGACTTGGACTTCCGATGAAAATATCATTGCCACCTTGTTGCTTGAGTGCTTGCACGACTTCTGCCGGACTTTGGGTCGCCAACGTTGCCGAATCCCAATTCAAATGTTGTAGTGTCCTGGAGAATACAATCTTGGGAACACGGTCGATGGCCTTGGCAAATTCGTCCATATCCACTTCTCCGGAAGGATTTTGGACGAGCAGCGGCCAATAACTTTCCATCAATTGGTAGGTGATGCGCCCGTACAACAAAGTTCCGGCACCGTGCAGCAATTCGGTGTAATGATCGTGCAATTCCGCATCCGCGATGCCGGCGGTATGGTCGCAAAACCCGTCGAGGGTCATATTGATGGCGGCGATAACTTTCCCCATTGTTTTTGATTTCAAAGGTAATCAATCCAGATTTTCATGCCTCCTGCTTGTCGCCGCACCATTTCCCCAAAGGAAATCGACGCAATTGGCGAAGGTCGACCTAATTTCTCCCCGTGGGAATTCAATCAAAAACCCGCTTCCGGTCAGCCTTTTTCAAATATTCCTCGAGCTTGGCCAAGTCGGAAAATATGGGGCTGAGGGTGTTGACAAACCGCTGTTGGGTTTCCTTCGAATCGGCATTTGCAAAAAAATGCTCCGGCTTCGGCGTCAAACTCAATATGCGCCAACAGTTCATTGTCCAGCTTTTCCAGGATTTGTTGGATATTCCCTTCCCAACTGTATCCATTTCCCGAATAGCCATATTTTTCAAACAACGGGACATACATTTCAAAAAGTGTATCACTTTCGATGGGAGCCACAATGAACAATTGGCCGCCTTCATCTCCAATAATGAATGGAAATGGATCTTCTACTGTTTTAAGTGTCGTCATATTGGATTGATTTTGCGTATTCTTTTGTGCGCAAGCGTTGGCTGTCAGTAACATCGCCGCGAATGCAATTACAAATATCGGTCTCATGGAACGTTCATGATTTTGGGTTAAGCAGGCGTTGGAGTGCTGCGTTTTGTCCTGCTTTCGAAGCGCCACAGACAAAGCAGCCTCACCCTCACGAGCAACAAGTTGAAGAAAAACGAGCGAATCGCAAAATATCTCGGAAAATAAAATTGAGGGCAACCTCAGGCATACGATGCTGAGCCATTCTTGGAATTTTCGCCCAACCTCAATCCGATTCCGAAAACGTGAGCAACCAAGCCGCCCGCTCCATCACCATTAAAACACCGTAATCATGGTTGGAATCGAGCGCAAACCAATTGGACCAGCCGTAGTCGATCTGAAAAAGCGCGGTGATGGCGCCGCTTTTGGCTTCCAACGTATCCAAAAATTCGATTGCCAAGCCTTCACAGAAAGACTTGGAAACGAGGACACGATGCTCCCCATGAACTTGCATTTGATGCAGGCTGTTCGCGAATCGGGTAACCAACGACGCTCTTGGGGGCGAATTTAACACGTGAATCGGCCCATGTCGGCCATTGGCATTCCAAAGCTGAAATCGGAGGAGTTCGTCGGATGTGATAAGTGTTTGCACATCTTCGGGACTGAAATCGGGAGGGGTTGCCGAAGGCCATTCGATTTTCCAGAGTGAAATCCCGAAACAAATTCCAGTATTGTCGATTTGCACCAGAAATTGATTCAGGTAAGGATATGCC
Organism: Bacteroidota bacterium; assembly: GCA_016718825.1. NCBI lineage: Bacteria > Pseudomonadati > Bacteroidota > Bacteroidota bacterium. Next base: position 22,874 of record JADKCL010000006.1, read on the forward strand.
GGATTGAGCAATGCCGCGTTGGTCGGATGTGCGTCAAATTCTTCATCCTCCGCGTGATTCTGCGGACCGTTGCAAAAGGGACCGGTGTAGTATTCTTTGGTGATGTGCATTTTGGGGATGAACTTTTGGATCTCGGGTTAATTGTTTGTCAGGTCCAATATTCTCCATCCCAAGGTTCTCCGAATGCAATCGTATTGCTTGGTTGAAGTTCCATCATCTTCGAACTTTCGTTGGGAATCAGTCCGAAAGTGTAGCCGTCAATGTTGATGGAGAAGGGTTTGACTTCAATGTCACAGAATTCATATTCCCCCAATTCGGAAATCATTTCCTCGATTTTGGATGTGATGTCAAATTGAATGTCGTTTGTGGTACCTGCAAAGTGATGCTGTGCATTTAGAAAATTTCCATCCTTGTCGAATAGGTAGAGCAATGCATATTCTCGTCGATAATTTTCCCAATTTTCGCCTTCTGGAATGGGGCGTTGGGTGAAAACAAAACTATCGCATGCCCAAAATTGATTCCCTTCCGCATATTTCCCAATGTAGTGCGTATGGTCATCTTCCATTCTTGTAACTGGGATTTTGGCTGGCCAATTCATATTCTATTCTATTTTTTTGTAGTGGAACAATTGGTGTTTTTTCTTGATAATTACAAGTAGCTAGTGCAGCTTTTTCAAAATATCTGTACCGTGTCGGTCGTGGGGAGCCACTGAAATGTTCGACTCCTCTGGAGTCGGAATCATTGTTCAACCTTCGCTTTCTATAAAGGTTTGACTCCTCCGGAGTCCGTAAAATGGTACACTAACTTGAAAAGTGTTGCAATAGCGATAATCCATTCGAAGACTTGGAAAGCAAAATATACCTTGATCTTGACAGCCAATTTACTGAAATCCAAGAGACAAGTACAAAGCCATCCCCCGGATTTTTCATGAGTTCCCTTCCGTCGCATAAACTCTCCTCATTCCCTGCACAAATCATCATCTCCCGCCCGGCAATTCCTCCAACTCGGCATACCCGATCAGCATGTCAATCGCATCTCGCAACGGCCCGGCTTCCGGTGACCAACGGTGAATCAGATGATAGGTTCTTTTGCCGCATGCTGCGGCCTGCGGTCGATAGCCCTCAAGGACAATGGTATGCCCGTCGGCCCCCTGTCGGTCGATATGTTGCGGCATGGTCCAGAATTTCGCCTCGATCATGCGGTTCTCAAATTCATTCCATTGACGCATGGGCATTGTTTTGTTGGTCCATTCGACGCTAATGGTTTCCCAGCTTGTGTCGCTTGGAATCCAATTCACGTAGCGACAGGCAATCCTGCAGCCATTTTGAGTCCTGGTCAGATGCATGACATAAGCGCATTCTTCGAAGGAAAACTTGTAATACATGCGGTAAGCGCGAACCTTGGGCAGGGGAATCTCAAATTCGCCGATTTTTTCATAAGTCTCCCTGAGATGCCTGAGTGGTTTTGAGAGCAATGTCAAGGTATCAGGCTCGGGATATTGTTCTGTCGCGAATTCACCGCAGTTCGAACACGAATTCAGGACAAAGCTCAAGCCGATCGCGAAGAAGCATATTTTCAGGAGTCTCATTGCCAATTGATTTGTTGTCTTCTAGAATGCCAGCTTACTTTTCAAACTTGTGATCGAATACCTCAAGTTTCGGCAAAGGCGGAGCGAAAAACAAGTGGCGTGCGCCAAGGCAATGCGTGAATGCCACACCGCATTCATTGCCTTGAAGGACCTTATGAAGTACAATATCGATCCTGGTCGTGCGTCACCGCAGCACCCAAAAACGCGTTGCTTCCTTCCCGATGCGTAGAAAGTAAATGCCGTTGGACAATGCGGTGACGTCCCATTCGCTTGCGCCGCCGACAAATGTGGTGGTACCTGCCTGCACGATTTGTCCCTGCGCATTGTAAATGCCGACTTGCGCTTCGCCATCCGCCTCGATGGACCTGCGAATTTGCATCCTGTCACGCACGGGTTGTGGCGCAATCAGCAGCCCTGCTTCCAATTCAACCCCCTCTTCGACGGCAGTTGCCGGATTCCAAACCGCAAATGTGAATGCCATGGCCTGCTTTTGCGTGACGGTCACGCTGTCGCAAAAGGTATCCGTACAGGCAGGATTGGACTGTGTGACTGCAAGACAAATCTGATATGTGCCTGCCCCCGCATAGGGGTGGGTCGGGTAGGCTTGGGTACTCGTGCTTCCATCGCCAAAATCCCAAAGGTAGCTCAGATTCGTGCCCACTGACGTATTGTAAGCAAGGATGGTATATTGCCCGGTGGTATCTGGCGCATGCGTAAATCCGGCGCTGCAATTCGAAGGAGGCAACAAATGGACCGTGTCTGTGGCTACATCATAGCAAGTGTCGGCCGTGAAGATTTCCAAGCGCGCGACAAAAGGTCCCTGACCGGCATAGGTATGGCTGACGATGATCGGTCCCGAGGTGCTGTCCGTTGTGCCATCCCCAAAGTCCCACCACCAGGTATGCACCTGTGCCGTCGAGGTGGTCGAATCCACAAACTGAACCGTTTGCCCGGTCACACCCTGCGAAAACCAAGCGGTACAGCTGCCTTGGCTGCCAACGGTGACGTTCAGCAATTGGCAGGTGGTATCCTGACAACCGTCGGAGAAGGTGGTCACCACGCAGACGTTGTAGTTGCCACTGACGGAATAGGAATGCACAATACCATTGGTTCCCGTGGAAAGGGTCTGCCCATCGCCAAAGTTCCAGTCAAAGTGCACAGGGGTGCCACTCGCCGTGGAATTGACATACAGGTTGGTGGTAGCGCCCCATTGTGATGCAAGGATGCTTGTGGAGCAAACGATATTGGCACCGGTAACCGTGACATATTGCCCGGCGCTGCTGTGGCAACCTGTGGAATAGGTTACCTCATACGTCACGTAATAGGTGCCATTGTTCACATAGGTATAACTGGGCACGGAACTGTAAATCCCATTGCCATATCCCCAAGTTTCGGAGGTCAAAACACCCGCACCTGTGGGGTTTCCTTGGAAGCTGAGCGTGGGATTTCCAGGTGTGTTGTTCACAACAAAACTGGCATTGCAGATCGCATTGCTTGCTGCACAGAGGAAAATCGTGTCGGCAACATGCGTTGTGAAGCTCGAGTCGAAGGCCACGCTTGTCGTCACCGTATCGCCGCGGCAATCGATGGTAGAGAGCAAGAGGGTGCCGGTACCCGGACCAAAAACGTAGACGGAATCCTCATAATAGCCATTCTGATCGACCAAGAGGTTGTAACCATAGCCAATCATACCCGGGAATCCGGGAGCAGCTTCCAACCAAAAGCCCTGCCCGTAGGCATATTGCATTCCATTGGCACTGTCGACCACGGGTCCACGCAACTGGAAACTGTACGCTGTTTGGGCATTTGCAGCCTGATTGACACTTACAAGGGCAAAAAACAAGAAAATCAATGCTTTGTAATGGGTTCTCATACTGCAAGTTGCTCAAAATGATCGAGTAATGCAATACCGGACTGCGACTTGACAGGTAAATTATTCCGGTCGAAGCTTGACCGCATTTCCCCTTTTTCAAGGAAACACACCAATGGCAAACCACACCTTGCAAAAGGTTCACCCATCCATTCAAATCCCTGCTCAGCGCTTCGCAATATTCATCTTCAGGTCGCTGAACCTGCCAATGATCAGGGGATCGAGCCTCCCCAGTACCGTCTGATTTTTGGGTGTATAGGGCACTTGGTGCAGCAAAAACCGCATGGCATTGAGCCGCGCACGTTTCTTGCAATTGGATTTGATCACCGTCCAAGGCGCGTCAGAGGTATCCGTGTGAAAAAACATCTGCTCCTTGGCCAGCGTGTATTCCTTCCATTTGCCCAGCGAAGCCTTGTCAACCGGCGACAGTTTCCATTGCTTCAGCGGATGGTTTTCCCGCTCCTTGAACCGGCGCTTTTGTTCGTCCTTGGAGACGCTGAACCAAAACTTGAACAGCATAATCCCGCTTTGCACCAGGTTCTTTTCAAACTCCGGCGTCTGCTGCATGAACTCTGCATACTCCTTGTCGGTGCAGAAACCCATCACCTTTTCGACGCCGGCCCGGTTGTACCACGAACGGTCAAACAAAACAATTTCCCCCTTGGTCGGCAAATGCTTGATATACCGCTGAAAAAACCATTGGCCGCGCTCCTCGTCGGTCGGTTTCTCCAAGGCCACGACACGCGCACCACGGGGATTGAGGTGCTCCATAAATCGTTTGATCGTGCCTCCTTTGCCTGCGGCATCCCTTCCCTCGAATAAAATCACCACGCGGCTGCCGGATTCCTTCACCCAGTTTTGCAGCTTGAGCAATTCGACCTGCAAATCGTATTTCTGCTTCTCGTAATTTTTACGAGACATCAGGTTTTTATAGGGATATTCCACCTCCCGCCAATTGCTCAGCAATTCCTCGTCGGGATGCAATTTGGGCGGCTTTTCATGGAGCGTAGTCTGCAAGGTTTGCAGGATTTCCTTCTGCTCTTGCAGGCTGTAATTCTGCAAATATTCCATCGCACCCGTCAATTTGTCCTTGCTGCGTTCGATCACATCCGAAAGCACCGTCGATTGATGCTGCGTCTTGGCAATGACTTTTTCCTTGACGGTTCTTGCCTTCGCCGTTGCCGGAGTCGTGCCGCCGAGTACATCACCTTGCGCTACTTGCTTGGGAACGGCAACTTTGGGTGCCCGAGGCTTCTTTTTGAGTGTCGTTTCTTCCATATTTTACAATTTGGGGAAGTAGGGGAGGGGAAGCAGCATGGCACCTCGATTGCGGCGCATGTTTCCATTCACAATATGTGCATAGACGTCGATTCCCATTGGACAGCAACCTACGTCAATTTTCGGTTTTCATCCCGTAAGCCTGACAAAGATCAGGGAATGGTGGGTTGTCGGCACTTAATCCCAGGGCCCGGCTTGTGAGACATGCTTGAAAGACTTGCCATCAAACCGAAACAATCCGCCTGAAAAGCCAAACCAAAGCCGGCCTTTGCGGTCTTCCAGTATGCTTTGAATGGCAAAATATTTGATCAGATCATGCCTGCCGTCGATGTCCTTGAAGAAGTCGAATTGTTTCCCGTCATACCGGTAGGCGCCCAAACCCAAGGCACACATCCACATATCCCCCGAATTCACTTTGTACAAGGAATAGACATCGTTGCGGATGATCCCTTGTTTATCAGGGAATTGCGTAAAGGTTTTGCCGTCATAGCGGCTCACGCCACCTTCTTGGATGTATTCCGGGAAGTCGGATGTGATGGAGGAAAACCAGAAATTTCCTTGGTTGTCTTCAACGACCTTGGTCACGTTGTTGCTGCAAAGGCCATCTTCTTGGGTGAAATGTGTGAAACCGCTGCCGTCGTATTTGCAGGCGCCAAAGCCATCCCTTGCAAACCAGATATTGCCGTTTTTGTCTTCGGTGATGCTCCAGATTTTGCCAGCATTCACTTTGTAGGAGGGCTTGGCGATCAATGGGTTGGGCAGTTTAAATTCAGTGAAGGCCGTGCCATTCCATAGAAAGACGCCTTCGGTAGTGCCGACCCAAATCTTCCCTTTGCGATCCACAAGGATTTTGGCTCCCCAGCCGCGGATTCCCTGAGCATCCGTGAAATTGGTGAACGTTTTTCCGTCGAATCTGCTTACGCCCGCGTGGGTTCCAAACCACATGTTTCCCACTGCATCTTGCGCGATTCCCGGAACGGTATTGTCCACCAAACCATCCTTCGTAGAAAAATAGGTCAGTTGTTTTCCATCATAACGCACGACGCCATCTGTGACGGTCCCGAACCAAAGATTGCCCTGTTTGTCCTCAAAGATCTCGACGATGTACTCGGAAACAGGCATCGTGTCCTTGCGCTGCGTATTCGTGGCTGCGTCCGTCGTGTTGGCCGTCGAATGCTCCGCGGTGGTGCTGGGTTTTTCTTGCGTTTTGCAGGAGTTAGCTGCAATGGCAATGAAAAGCAGGAAGAAGGAAGCGAATAGCGTGCGGTGTTTCATTTCCCAGGCAATGTACAACCGATTTCCAAAATAGTCGCTTGTTCGGCTTATGCCATCAACTTTGTTGCTTGCTCCCTTCAATTGTCCCTGCTGTCCAAATCCGCGGGTGAATCCGCATTGCGCTTCCGAAACAACTCGATGAAAAACCCGACTTGCAAAAAGTCCCGACCGGTTTCGTCGTTGATTTTGTAGTCAAATTGGTGGAGGTAACCCAGTTGCAGCGTTGTGGCCTTCGAAGGTTTGTAGTTCAAGGCCACCAAGAATCGGTTTCTTTCGAAGTAGGGTTCCTTGTCCGTGAAAAACAGTTCGTTGCTGAGGCTGACTTGGTAGGGTTGGTAGTCATTTTTTTCCTTGCCAAATGGCAAAGACAGGCCGACACGATAGCGAAACCGGTTGCGGAAGCCGTTGCTCGTAAAGCGGAATTCGGCCCGGTAACGCTGCTCGACCTTCAATTTTCCGATGGATTGCACCAGGACAATTTGCGGCCAGAGCCGGAATTCAGCGTTGTTTTGCGGGGTGACGAAGTTGCCGCCTTCCTTGTAAGTTTGGTAACTGCCGGCTCCCAGCATCAGCTTCACCTGCTTGTGAAGCTTGTATTCGATCCCGCCTTTGTATTCGTAGTAGTGAAAATGATGGTAAAATTTCAACGAACGCAATTGGGCCTCCCCAAAAACACTCCACTTGTCGTCGTGGTGGTACTTCAAATTGAGAATATTCCAACTGCCCAATTCAAATCGTTGCGCATGGCTCCACGTGGCGGTAATCACAACCAAAACGATCAGCGGCAAACAGCGTTTCATTGCGCTTCCTTCTTTTCAATGACCGCAATTGCCTTCTGAAAAACAATCGAATTGGGAACCGTAATGATCTCGCCCGATTTGGTCTTCAGTTGAACAAAAAAATAGGTCATTTCGGTCACTTCCCCTTCGAATGGGTAGTCTTTGTCCATCACCCGGATCGTGTCTCCCAATTTCATCGGATGGTTGAAAAACAGCATTACGCTCGATGTAATATTGGAAAGCAACGACCACTGCGCAAAAAAGGCGATTCCCAAGGCCGTCAGGATCGTACTTGCAAACACTGCAATTTCCTTTTGCTCCAGGCCCCAGATTCCGGCAATCACAACCAAAGCACCAATCAAGGCGAAAAGATTCGTCGCCTTGATGATCATCTTTCGCCTCGGCCGCTGAAGCTGTGTCTTCTTGAGGGTATTGTTGACGACGGTATTCGTGATAAAAAAGACGATCACCCAGACCGCCAACACCGCCAATGTTTCAAATATCTGTACTTCTTCCGTGCGCATATTTCAGTCCAATGCAAATCAATCTTCACAACGAAGATAAGGACGGAAAGTTCCAAAGTGTACATTTTCAGGGCCTGCAAGCAGGATTTTCGTCGTTCTTCCCGACTTAGAGACGGCATTCGGCATGTCCCCTTCAGCAGTGACGTTGCCAAGCCGATGCGAACTGCCGTAATTCTCCCTCAGCTTTCTCATCACAAGCCTTACCCCATGCGGTGTCGCTTCGTTAAAAGAATTTTGTTGTCCATTCCAGCTTCCCCTTTTCAACGAATTTGGCAATTACCAATGCCGTCATCGCCACGCCATCCTCCAATCCCATAGCGGCAAGCGTCGCTGCTCCACGTCGATGGGCGCAGCTCGGGGGCATGGCGCGGTATGCGTATGCCAGCGGTGTAACGCGTGGGCGGTGCGGGCGAGCCTGGAATTGATTGCTGTGATGCTGATCGGGTGGGATGCCTTTGGCCTGGGGGATGGGACTATTGCGGTTGGATCCGCCTGAACTAGCAGCTTTAGGTGGAAACCTCGGTCGTTTTGATGCTGGCATGCCCGAGAGCCTCCCGTACACCTCCGCGCTGCCGCAGTGTCGCCGATGTCTGTCCCTGCTTGGCGGCACTTCGCAGCTGCGTCCAACGTTGGTAGAAGGATACTTCCCCTATCGCAACGATCCGTTTTTGGTGGAGGCAGCTGCTACATAGCCTGTCATCACTACAAGTGGATTAATCGTAAGTCAAGCGTTTTGGTCAAAGTGTCAACCGAAAGATCTATTGGTTCGGGATTAAATTCTCTTGGTTTTTGGGCAAACTTGAGCAGCGTGGCGTGCTCATACCAAACTCCCTTTATGTTGGAAGTATCTATGGAGCTCCAATTCGGATCGAATTGTTCAGTCAATGCGTTGAAGTCTGCTGATGTCCGTATGGTTCTCTTTAAATCTTCAAAATAGTCATTTTCAAACCGGATGTTTACATACCATGTGTAGTCAAGGTCTAATGCCCCCTCAGTATGGTGAATAGAGTCAAGTAAGACCATAAACTTTGCCGTGTCCAATTCAATGCTAGTCAAGACATGAATGTCCTGTTGAATTGCAAGTTTAGAATTATAGGGAACTTTCGTCTTTGTCGAACATGCCGTCAACGCGACAAGGCTTAACGAAGTCAGAATCAATTTTGATGTCAATCGCTTAGGGTTTAGTGCAGAAGCTACTACCACAAACGTCTTGCAGATTTGCGATAGGCGGGTTTGGTAGGACAAAACGGTCAACCAGCAATGAATTTGACCCCAAAAACCAAGTGTCAATTTCGAACTTCTACCGCCACGTTTTTCAGTCGAATTTAGCATAGTATTTTTCAATAACTGAATAATCTTATTCCGTTTAATACAAAATTTGATTGGTCGCTTTCAACAACTTCCTTATAATTTTTGAATCTTCCCTTTTCAGTGTATTCTACTAGCCTGTATTCATGAGCGAAGTCAAATGTCACATGACTTCCTATGCATTTTATCAAATTCTCTTCACTGCCTTTATAGGCGGGAATGATCTGGAAAGGAATGCTTTCTGCTGTTAAAAGGTCCTCAACCTGTCCGAAAGTAATATTCTTGTTGACCTCCAAAAACCATTTGTCAATCGTCCAGACTTTACTCTTATAATCTATCATTTCTTCATGATGGGTGCAGTCTGCTTGCAAATGGTCGTTTTGAATGCCAAAGATCAATTCGGTCTCTGTCCAATAAAAGAACTCATACCAGCCGTAGGTTATTATTTGGGTCTCTCCAAAGTCGCCAAAGCCAAATTTCTTCCCCAGTAAATTAACTACATCAGCCTTTGTAGAGCCAATGGTTATCGTCCCAAAATGCCCGGTTTTTATGAACTCCTTTAAATGTACTGTGTGCATGAAAATGTCTGCGAACCATTGTCTAAACGACGTCCCTTTTCAAAACAAGTTAAGCAATCTGCGCATACGATTCGGGAAACACTCGTTTTATTCTTTCCCGAATGAAGGTTGGCAGCACCGATAATGGTCCTAAACCGACAAAAAAGCCATCTAAACACGCCCAATCACCCATGCAAGCCATCAAAACCCAACTTCGATCAGCCCGGAATGCATTCTAACGCTGTTTTAGGGCACATCCGAGGAAAGATACCGGCTGCCTGAAGGTGGCGCGATGCACCACGGGGGAAATGTACGGGCCCTTTGGCAGTGACGGCGGTCACCTTCGAAGGGAAGTCCTGTCTGCCCCGAGGAATCCCAGATCCACCCCCATCGGCTGGAAATGGGCTTTTGGGTGGCTGGAAATCTGCTGGAATGCGTCGGTGGTTCCGATTTGTGCTGGAAGCAGTTCTGATCAGAGCTGGTTTGTGTTAACCCCGGGCCTTCGGCAGTATGGGTGTGAATGTGACCGTGACAGACCGCGGCATCCACCTGAACCGAGCAAACTTCCTTTTTAGGGACATGAATTTGGTGACGAGATAAATGATGGAGTTGGAGCTGATGACATACTGGTTTTATTCCCTACGGTCCATAGGAATGTCTCCAAGTGCTCCAATTTGAGGAAATATTTCATCCATCAAGCCACAAACGTGCAATGCCATCCTCTAAAAAATGGATAACAACAAATTTGATTCATCCGAGCAAGAATCCGCAAGCATATTTCAACTTCGAGGTCTTTGGAAATTCCCACCTCCTGATGATTCCCCTGCACCATTCGGCAGTCAGGTCATTTAAAATGTGTCCGGTTGATGCCCACCACTTCGCCTTTGTCTACAGCTTGTGGAATGTCCACTGCATATTTTCCGAATTTTCCCTTGATATAAATCTGGTATTGGTCAACGGATTTCCAGTACACGACTTTGTACACGACGCCTGTTTTGCTGGCAAACTCCTTCCCAAGCCCGAATTTTGGAGAGCCGGTGTTGATGTACATGAAGGTGCCATTGGGCAAACTTCCATACCCGATTTGCACGGTATCGGCGTTTTTGATGATGTGTGTCGTGCCATTGTAGTTTACCTCGACGGTGAGGTCTTCTTTTTCAGTCCCCTTGGAAGTTTGGGCGTTCAAAACGGAAAAGAAAGCAACTGCAATCGTGGTTAAGAGTAGTTTTTTCATTGTTTTTACATTTTTGGGAATTCGAACGCACGTAGCCTTTCATCCTCCTTGGCAAGGTAAATAGAAATCAGAAATCTTCAACCAAATTTCTCGCGTAGGGTTGTCATCCCTCTTCTGCGGCGGGCGAATTTTGCGCACAGTTGACCTATTCCGACTTGCTGTCGGGATGCGCCAATTTTTCCACGATGCCGTTTTCTTCCAGCGCCTTGAATCTTGGTGCCAAAATGTTGGTTGCAATGCCTTCGGCTGATTCCAGAAAGTCACTGACAATCATCCCGATAAGCATCTCATTTTTCTACTTCGTCCAAGGTTCCTTGACTTTGGCATCCACAAAACCTTGCCCGTCAAAGATGCAGATTCCTTGCCAGGTTGTGCACCAAATTTGTCCTTTTTGATCCAGAAAAATGTTCTGTACCACGTTGGTGGTCAGTCCGTTTTCGGTCGTGAAGTGGCTAAAATTGCTGCCATCGTAGCGGTACACGCCATGGCCTTCGGCAGAAAACCAAACATTCCCTTCACGGTCTTCGCAAAAGTTGTAGGCTTCTTCACCTGCAATCGTTCCATCCTGGGTGAAGTTGGTGAATGTCTTTCCATCATATTTGCTTACCCCGCCGTTAAAGGTTCCAATCCAGATATTTCCTTGTTGGTCTTCGAAAATATCGGCTGTATTGTTGTCCGTAAGGCCATTTTGGGTGGTCAAATGCGTGAATTTCCCATCCTTGTATCGGAAGATGCCATTGCCATCCGTCACGAACCACATGGCTCCATTCCTGTCTTGCAACATCTTGAAAACCAATTGATCGGACATCATCGGCTGTGGATGTTGGACAGTGATCGCTGGCAATGAAAAACGGATAAACTTCGCGCCATCAAAATGATAAACGCCTTCCATCGCCCCGACCCAAATAAGGCCGTTGTTGTCAATGGTCAAACCCCAAATTTCCATGTTCTCCCCTGACAAACCTGCTTCCTTTGCATACAATGCAAAGTTTTCACCGTCGTAGCGCAGGAGTCCGTCGGACGTTGCAAACCATAGTTTGCCTGCCTTGTCTTCGACAATTTCCATCACCCGGATATTGCGATCGACGCCTTCGATGGTCATCATTTCCAGTGCTTGCCCATTGTACCGGATAATCCCGCTCCCATTGGTTCCAAACCAATAATTCCCCTTTTTGTCTTGGTACATGGACCGGACAAACTCCCGCACCATTCCATTCAGGTTCGTATGGATTTGCGGAAATGTGGTTGCCGATGGCAGCGGGATGAAAGGATGTTCAACGGCCTCATTTTTGACCGGCTCCTGAACCGTATTCTTTTTGACTTTTCCAGCACAAGCCGAGATTTGAAGCATCAGCAGCAACAAAATCACCCTGCCTGCCGTGGACATTTTCAGCTTCATCGTGCGGGTTGCAGCCCTGCTGCGCGCACCCAGCTTGTTGCGACAAGTGGTGAAACGGGTGCTTTCTTCAGCTATTGGATGGATGTCTTCTTTCATATTCAGAAGACAAGGTAAAGAAAGATTGGTTGGCTGGCAAAAAGTATGTGATTTGCTGTGGATGAGGTTTAGCGCGGGCGGGGCGGTGAAGCATGCATTGGGGGAGTCCGTGTTTTACTGCCTGATCATCGATACAATCCAAACGAATGACACAGGTTTGCGATTCGTACTTCGCTTCTTCATCCTACGGCGCGTGACGGGATGCAGAATTATTTTTCTGCATCCCGTTCGCCTTTCTATTAATTGGGCTCTCTCAGCGACCAAGCTTACGCTATGGCCTGGCCATTCATGCTTTGTCGAATTCGATTAAGCCAAAGTCCTCATAGAGCAACACTCATTCGGGTTTGTGATCGTTTTTCCGATTCCGCCACGATGCGATGCGGCAAAGAATTTACCCTTGGATTCAATCGGCTCAAAAGAAATCGTCCCGTCCTGATCCACTTGAAAGGTCGTTCCAGAAAATGCGAAAGCCAGTTGATTCTCACCCTCAAAAGAAATTTCTCTTTTGGAGCTGGATCCCACCTTCAGGCCCGCATTCACATTGCCGAGTGTATTCTTAATGGCATCAAGATCCAAGGCAAAATCCTCGCCGACTGATTTCTCAACGTTCATGGTGAAATTGTTTGAGACGATCGTCGAATCAACAACGATACACACGGTTTCATTCTCAGCATCAAAAAACTGGGCATTTGCAGGGTTGGAGCGATTCAACTTCTTATTGGAGAGAAAATTGCCAAGCTGTCCCAAATCAACATAATACCGCTTCACATTTTGAATGAAAATGACACTTCTTTCACTTTCTCGAATTCAGATCGAATGCTCGCACCCGAAACGCCCATTCCCTCGAGAAAGCCATCCATGATTCTGAATCCCAAATCAAAGTTAACCGTAGTCGTCTTCTTTGCAGAAACATTGGCCATCTCGGATGTCCCAATTTCGTAGGGATAGGCCGTTGAGTCGGTCATTAGTTGTTCAATTCTACCAATGAATTTTTCATTTTTGTTGCGTTTTGCAATCGCAACTAGGGGAACAAATCTTGTTTCCGGAATCCTGATCGGGTTTGCATGGAAGGTGTCTCTCAACAACTCAAGTAACTCGTCGGAACCACATAGCTTAAATTGTGACATAATTTTTGGGGTTAAATGATTTATATTTACAACAGAAAAACACTTACAAAAAGTGTTAGCAAAAAAAATATTTCCTTTCAATGATCTCTTTACGGCTCCTCCTGCATCGTGAGCATCTTTGACCGAAGCAGCATTATGTGTGAGCGCTGATCCTTGTCCCACGTGATCGAATCGCATGAGCTAGAAAACCTCATGCTTAACAATCAATGTCGCAGGTTAAACATTATGCCTATCGGGAACTTTACCAGTGAATATTTCAAGTAATATCAAGGAGTCACCTCTATAAAATGTTCGAGGTACCAAGCCCGAAGGGCTTGATCTGTGGATAGCCCCCAGTGAAACTGGGGGTAGCAAGTATCCCCCAAAGTACCAACCCCTTCGGGGTTGGGATCTAGGAGGATCGCCTACCCCGGGCTTTGCCCGGGGCTATCCACAGTTCAAGCCCTTCGGGCTTGGAAGGTAGAATCCTGCCCCATTCTGGCTTTACTGGTCAAGTTCCTGATAAGCATTTTAAACATTTTTCATTGAACCGGTTTTATCCGATTTGAATTCGCTTACAAGTTGTACAACAAAAATGTCTATGCAACAAAAATGACCAAAGTCACAAGAATTCAGCCCCACTTAGGCATATACATGCGCATTCATATTAATTGGAAGAATCCCGCACGCCTTCAAACTCGGATCAATATCCGCATTGCAGGCCGTTTAACACGTCATGCAACAACGTTAGTCGACTTTTGTTCCCTTCAAAGACCACAAATCACCCTCGCGATAGCCCGCAATCCCCCGTCAGCACCGGATTCCCACATCAAAGCTTCACCACCTCCACCCGGCGGTTTTTGGCTTTGCCTTCTTCCGTGGCGTTGTCGGCAATGGGTTTGGTTTGGCCCCAGCCTTTGTACTTCAATCTTGTGGCGTCGATGCCCGCTGCGACCAAGGCATTTTTGACCGCATTGGCCCTTGATTCAGACAGGGTTTGGTTGGACTGCAGACCGCCGACGTTGTCGGTATGGCCTTCTACGCTCACTTTCAGGGCAGGATTTTGCTTGAGCATCGCGGCGATTTGCGCAATGATGGGTTCGGAAGCGGGTTGGATGGCGGCTTTGCCGGTCTCAAAATTGATGTACAGCGCAATAAATCCGTCCTTGACGATGGCATCATACATTTCGCTGGCGTCGACCTCTTGGTTCATCGCTTCCATCTCGAGCACCAACAGCCTGTAGGCTTCGACTTCGATCCCGTTGCCGGCGAAGCTTGTCAGTTTGACCCAATATTCCTTTTCCTTGGTCGCGAGGTGAAATGTGGCCTCAATATCCGCCTCCAGGCCATTGATGTTTTTGAAGATCAATTTGCCGCCATTGCTCACGATCGCGACTTCGTAATTTTTGATGATCTGCAAAGGGCTTTTCATCTTTTCGCCGGTATCAAAATTGAATTTGTAGTCGGTGGAAAAAAGATTGCCTTCCTTGGTCATCGTTTCCGTGGCGGATGTGCGCAAAATCAATTCGTTGTAGTTTTCCGCACAACCCGTAATGTAAAAATTCTGCATGCGGGTCAGCAGCGAATGGTCCTTGCAGCCCTCCGCATCTTCTTGGGCATGGACATTCAGTGAAAATGCGAATACCAACATCAAGGCAAAAATGATCTTTTTCATACGCTGTTCCGTTCAATTCAACGTTGCTCTGAACCCGCTCCGCGCGCATTCAGCAACAAAGCTAGGCGGATCGGGAATGCCCGAAAGTGACATTCACCTGCACAGGGGATGATTTTGCTCACTGCTGTGGGGAGTGAATGCGACATGCACACTGCGTAGCATTCAGGATTTTACGGGGCACCAAGAAGCATGCAGCGCCCGCCGACCATTCCAGATTCCTCAAAAATGGTAGTTCAAAATGAGGTTGTACCCCAGCATATTGACCTTGTTGAATTCAAATCGCCGGTTGCTGAGCAGGTCGTGGTCGCTGTATTTGCCGAAGATCAGGACTTGTGCCTCAAGCCCTTGCAGCATCTTGTGGAAGGTATGCCGCAGGTCGAGGTTCAGCTGCGCGTAGGTCGGCATTCCATATTTGTTCATCGGAAAATCATTGGGCGCGGGCAAGTGGTAATAGCCCATCGACAGCCCAACTTTGGAGCGAATCTTGGGAAAATTGCGGTCAAACTTGGCCATCACAGCGTGCACATCTCCGAGGCCTTCGTTGCGTTCGCGGGGCATGAAGGTGAAGAAGGGATCCCGGCCCCATTCGCGGGGCATGAGGTAACGGCCATGTTGGGTAATGCGGTTGTAGTTGAGGCTGAGTTCCCATTTGGGCTGTTTGAGGCCGATTTTGGCGCCAAAGGTCATGGCTTTGCTGCCGCGCGGGATGTAGGTCAACGCCGGATCCGCATTGCCGCCGTCTGCCACCGCATCCTGCCGAATGCCTTGTGCCGCCCCGATGAGCTTCGTTTCTCCCTTCAACGGCACCGCAATATCGACCTGCGCAAATGCGGCATTGAACATGTTCTCCGTGAACAGGTCCGCTACCTGCACCTTCACGCCCTTGGCAGGTTTGACCGTCGAGGACAGCATAAAAATGCCCTTGGATTGCAGGTTGTCCTTGTATTGTGAGGGTAAACCTGTGGGTTGTGTGCCCATCGGATACAAGCCGATGGATTCGTCGACATCATACCACCGGACAGTGCTGCGGGGAGACATCGCATACAGCCATCCGCCCTCGAATTTGAGTTTCTTGGAGGCGTCGACGGTGGCATAAACGCCCTCTGCGCCCGTGGGCCGCATCCTGCCGTCTTGCAAGTTCACAAAGGGGGTGTTCAGCAATTGCCGCCCCACTTTTAGGCTTGCGCCCTTGTACTGATACTTGAGGTACAATTCTTCCAAACGATCCAGATCCTTGTGGTTGTAGGGATCTTCCAGGTCAAAGAGGCCGATTTCGTAGCGGTTTTTTTGGCCTGTCGTCGAATCCACTGCGCCCAGGTCGGAAGAGGCGAGGTTGAAGATATAGAATCCGCTGATGGCGAATTGGAAGCCATAAAACGGCGCGGATTCAAACCTTAGTCCACCGCCCGCAGCATTGGCGAAGTAGTCCTTGAGCCCGGGCGCATTGTCGGTGCCCATGAAATAATAGCGGAAATGGCCCTGTGCCACCCCGTGCCGGAACGCATCGCGGATGCAGGTGCTATCCGCAGGTTGCCCCGACTTGGCCTTCCAACTTGCAGGCTGCTCGTCCAATTCCTGATGTTGCGCCTGCAATATCAAGGCAAAGGACATCCACAAGCAGACTCCGATGAGTGCTTTGATACGCATAATATCGTGTGAAATATGATTCTTAGAACCCGCCCTTGATATAGCTCCAGCCCTTTTCCTGCTTGGTCACCACTTCAAGGATGCCGTATTTTACCAAACCGGCTTCAGGTGAAAGTTGTTCCTTGGTGATTTTCTTTTCGCTCATGGTAAATTCGCAGGCGACAAACACTACGCCTTTGTCAACCAAGGGCTTGAGCTCATGGGTGAATTTAGACTTTTCGGGCATGAGGATCGTAATTCCGGGTCCGTGGCAGACCACCTCGATCTGCGACTTGGGCGAAACGGTGATCATATTGTTCAGTTGTTTGAACAGGGATTTATGCGCCAAGGTATCACCCGATTGCAGTTGCACCACAATTTTGTGTGGCTTGGCGTAATTGGCTTCCTGGGCCATTGTGCTGCCTGCGACGAGCAAGAGCAGGGCAAATACAAACCAAAGCTTTTTCATATTGATGAATTTTTTCTTTTAGCGAAATTGATAATCTACACCCGTGACCTGGGTCAGCAATGTTTCGGGTGCATCGAGGGCCACCGCATTGCGTTCGGGTGTGGGTGTGACGGGCGAATGGGCATTCCAATATTCCTTCATCACCGAATACAGCGTCATCGGCAAATTGCGCGGCTGCTGCACATTTTTGATGCGGCAGAGGGTATCCACAGGGTCGCCTTCACGTTCGCAAGCCACCACGCTGTACACTTTCTCAGGGTCGAGTTCCTGTCCGCCAATTTTGACCTCCTGCACGCGTTTTCCCTTTTCTCCGAATGCATAAAACCGCAATTGCATCCCCTTGAATTTGATCAACCATCCGCCAAAACGCTCGGAAGCATCCTTGGCAAAGACGTTATTCAGTTCCTTTTCCAGCCATTCCCGAATCTGCCGACCGGTCACGTTTGCGGTGCGCAATACGCTGTCCACGGGCAAAATATCGTACAAATAGCCTCCCGTGATGGGGATATTTCCCGTTTCATCGCGGGTGCTGCGCGGCGGGCAAAAGCGGAAGCCGTTGGAGAGTTTGATGTCGACATCGGGCAATGCAAAATTCAAGGCATTGAGAATCATCGTGTCGATGGTGTTTTCGATGACGAAGTAGCGGTAGAGCGGGATCGTGCTGTAGCCCAATACCTCCTCAATTTCTGCTTCGAATGGGTTTTCAACCTGCGCAATCAGGGATTCCATCTGCTTGGCGGGTTTGTATTTGGAGGCGGAGATTTCGTCGAGTGCGTATTCATCGGCCACCACTTTTCCGTTTTCGATGGTCAATGTGAGCCGCCCCACAAAGGATCCGAAGGCACCGGGTTCCACAACTTTCGCATGTTTGCAGACGATGGGCACCCGAACGCGCTCGTGGGTATCCCCGCCGAGGATGTAGTCCACGCCTGCACAAACATCCTGATTGGCCAGGTGGATTTGCTGCGAAAGTCCGAGGTGGGCCACCACGCAGACAAAGGCGCATTGCTCCTGATTGCGCAATACGTCCACAAAATGGGCGATATTTTCTTCGGGTTTCGAATAAATAATGCCCTTGCTGTACACGGGGGATTGCCGAATCGGCACAAGCGGATCGGTATAACCGAGGAAACCAATTTTGATCCCCGCAACATTCCAGATATGGTACGGCGGAAAGATCAGCTCCCCGCGTTTGCCTTCGCCGAGGTCGTGGTACATGTTGGCGCAAACCTTGGGCCCCTGCAGGCCGCCGAGCAAAGTTTGCATGGTGCGTTTGCCGTAAATCACTTCCCAGTTTCCGGGAAGGTAAAGGTCGTATTGCAGCGCATCGAGAATAGGGGAGATGGCCTTGCCATTCGTTTTGACCGAAAGCCGGCTGCCCTGAAACATGTCGCCTGTGTCGATCACGAATGTTTGCGGATTGGCTTTGCGATGTTGCGCCAAATAGGTCGCCAATTGGCCATAACCGCCGGTTTTCCGAAACACAGACTTGCCGTCTTCCCAAAACAATTCGTCGTGGGGATGAATCTGACAGTGCACGTCCGTCGTCTGCAGGATGGTCACCCGCACGGGCTTTTGTCCTTCAGGCGCTTCGGTCCGTTTCTGCATCCGTTTCTGCATCCGTTTCCTCGGCCTTCGCATTGGAAAAGGCTTGAAGGGGTGAGGCTGCGAGGAATCCCGCTCCGCCCAGCATGCCCAGTTTCTTGATAAAATCTCTTCTCGTTTCTTCCATGACTGCGAAGGTTGTCGATTGGTATTCGGATGCGCAAATCTACTATTTTGTGACAGGCCAAGGCCCAAATTTATGTTGTTCTTCGCTCATTGCGTCGGCATAAGGTCCAAAGGGATGGTCGATGGGTTTTTTGGAAACATCGGGCCAATCATCGGGGGTGTCTTTGTGCGGATGCGGTTGCGAATTGACGAAGGCAGCCACGTCCCAAGCATCCTCGTCGCTGAGCAGCGTGTTTTCGTGGTTGGCGCCAAAGGGCATATTGTACTTGGCATACTTGGCAAAATTGGAGACGCGGTACAGTCCGGCGGCATCGTTGTAGGCATGCGGTCCCCACAAGGGAGGATAGGTGTATTCGGAGCCGTCTGTCATCAAGGTGCCTTCGCCATTGGGTTGATGGCAACTTTGGCATTGCTTTTCATACACCTTTTTGCCCAATGCAGGATCGGCCGCGCGGGAGAGGTACTTGAGGTCCTTGAATCCGGAGCCGGCAGCCTTTTCTCCCTTTTTGACATTCGAACCCAAATACTCAATATAGGCCACGATGGCACCCATTTCCTTGCCGAGGGTATCGAGCGCCTGCCCGTTGAGACTGCGCTCAAAACAATCGTTCACGCGTTTGTAGATGTTTTCGATGCTGCCGCTCCGCGCCCTGAACTTGGGGTAGGTGGTCGCCACAGCGCCGTAATTGTTCCCGAAAACCTTGGTTCCCGCATCCAAATGGCAGTTTTGGCAGTTCATGCCATTGCTGATCTGCAAAACGGTTCCACGCGGACCCAAATATTTGGCGGTATGCGCGATCAAGTCCTGACCATAAGTGACCTCCGCTCTTTTTACCGTATCGGCAATGTCTTGGAGGCTCGGGGCAGTCCAGAATTCGGCCTTGACGAGGTTGGCGTCCTGGGCTTTGGAATCGCCTGCGGATTCGCCCGTCCACAATGACCGGATTTCCGACGTGTGCATGAAGACAAACGGCACAGCCACAATACCCAGCACAAACACGAGGACGAGCAAGAAGGTTGCGCGACCAATGTTGCGCATGATTTTTTGCTCTTGGGGATTGAATCGTTCCATAACTGTGTGTCGTTAAGGGATCATTGCGGAAGATAACGTTCGATGACGCCATACAGGAAGGTTCCCAGGATGGCCGAACCAAACACAATCAGCATGCTGAGGTAGCCATAACCGATATTGACCACCATGGGGCCGGGACATGCACCGCTCAGTGCCCAACCCAAACCAAACAGGGTGCCGCCAATCAGGTAGCGAAAGACGGAGCGGGCCTTCGGTGGAAACAGGATGGGGTTTCCCTGGAAATCACGCACTTGGAATTTCTTCAGCAAGGCCGTGCCAATGACGCCCAAGGTCACTGCGACCCCGATGATGCCGTACATGTGAAAGGCCTGAAACCGGAACATCTCCTGGATACGGTACCAGGAAAACGCTTCCGATTTGGCCATGACGATGCCAAACAGAATGCCGACCAATAAGAACTTGATGAATTTCATGATGCCTGTCTGGATTAGAAGATGAGTGGGAAGATAAGGAATGTCATGATCAAGCCGCCGGCAAAAAAGCCGACCACGGCGATCAGGGAAGGGATCTGAAGGTTGGAAAGTCCGCTGATGGCATGGCCCGATGTGCATCCGCCTGCATACCGTGCACCAAAGCCGACGAGCAATCCGCCGAGCACGAGGATGAGAATCCCCTTGATGCTGAGGAGGGCATCCCAGGCAAACAATTCTTTGGGTTGTGCGCCTTGCGGTGCCGAAAATCCCAGCTCAGCCAAGTCCGTGACGGTGGCTTGCGAGATTTGCACCGTGGCATCGGGCACTGTCAAAAACTGCTGGGTCAGAAAGCCACCGATTACGGCGCCGACCAAAAAGACGAGGTTCCAAATCTGACTCCGCCAGTTAAAATTAAAAAACTTGACCTTCTTGCCCGCGCCCGCAGCAGCGCATATCGTGCGCAGGTTGGAAGAAAATCCGAAGGATTGCCCGAAGTAGAGGAGCATAAACATGATGGCGGCGATCAGTGTGCCCGAGATCCACCAAGGCCAAGGTTGTAGAAGAAAATCTAACATTGCTTTTATTACGCTTTGTGGTTCTTGAGAGGGAAGGAAATCAGGGGTTTATGCATGTGGTTGATCAGCTTTTCGGTGGCGCTGTGATGCAGCCATCCGCCCCTGCCATGCGTACCGATGCAGATCATGTCCATGTCGTGCATTTGCGTGAAATGCACCACGCCATGCTCGACATCGGTATCTTGAATGGTGTGGGCGATATATTTGCCGATCTTGTTCAATTCGGCGAAGCGCTGCATGTCGGCCTCCACTTGTTGCACGGTGGCGGGCTTGTCTGTGCGCACAATTTGAAGGAAATGCACCTCAATGCCAAAAGCCTGAATGAGGCGGTGCAGCACGCGCAAATCCTCGCATTCGGCTTGGGCGAAGTCATGGACAAGCAGCACTTTGTGCACCTCCAATTCCGACCGGTCGCACATCAAGGACAGGACCGGCACCTTGGAGGCGCGGGCCACCATTTGTGTTTCGCTTCCTGAAATCCGCTCCTTCAAACCCACCGCGCCATGCGTGCCCATCACGATCAGGTCGTAGGCATTCTTTTCTGCGAATTGGGTGATGCCCGTGGTCGTTTTCCCGAAAATCAAATGCACAGACAACTGCGCCCCGTGCAGGTTGCGCAGGTTTTCGAGTTTGCGCTCGGCAATGTCCTTCTGCGTTTTCACGAAATTCACGTCGATTTCACCGCAGGTGCTGATCGTTCCCTGGGCATCCATGGTCACGGTGTCTGGCACATTCAACACATGCAGAAAGTGCACATCCATGTCGGCTTTTTCCGCCAAACGCTTCACGAGCAGGTAGGCATACTCGGCCTGTACGCTGAAATCGGTCGGAATCAATACTTTAATCTTTTCCATGTTGTTGGCTTTGTGGGTCAATTTCCAGCCTGCTGGACGAGTTGGGCGACATCCATCCACGTGCCGCCATTGACGACGTTGGCGATGCCGTTTTGCTTCAGGAAAAGCTGCGCTTGTCCCGAGCGGTTGCCGCTGCGGCAGAAAACGACGATGGCATCCTTGCCTTCAAACTTGGCCAAGTTGGCCGGGATTTCGTTCAGCGGGATGTTGACCGCGCCGGGGGCCGAACCAGTCTGGAATTCTTCGGCAGAACGCACGTCCACCAACATAGCGCCGCCACGGATCATGTCCAGCACGCCTGACGTATTATTTGTAAGACTCATCATTTTCTAAAGTTAATCTTTTGAAATGTTCAACCACAACATCCAAGAAAATTTCGGGTTTGTCAGCCGCGTCCCATGCAAGTTTGCAGCATTTGCAAACTTGGCTTGGAACTTGCGAAGGGACCCTCATTGGAGGCCAAATATTGCGTTTGGCCTCCAATTTTCGGTTTCATCAGGCTTTCATGACCTTGCTTTGGCAGACGAAGTTGGTACGCGGAATCTCCGTGCCGGAAATCGCCTTGAATCCGCCTTCCACTTCAGAGAAATTGCGGTAGCCACGTGCTTGCAAAATGCTGGCAGCGATCATGCTCCGGTATCCGCCCGCGCAATGCAGGAAGAAATGTTGCTCCGGGTTGATGTCCTTCACCCATTCGTTGATGTAGGCGAGCGGCTTGCTGTAGGCATCTTCGACGTGCTCTGCCGCATATTCGCTTTCTTTGCGCACATCGACCACGACCGATTGCGCAGCATCGAAGCGCTCGGCAAATGTTGCGGCGCTGATGCGGTTGATTTGGTCGATTTCCTTGCCTGCATGCTGCCAAGCCGCAAATCCACCTTTAAGATGACCCAAAACGTTGTCAAAGCCTACGCGGCTGAGGCGGGTCACCGTTTCTTCCTCTTTGCCGGCATCTGTGACCAACAGGATCGGTTGCTTCACGTCCACGATCATGGCGCCCACCCAGGGAGCAAAATCGCCGTTCAAGCCGATGCTGATCGACTGCGGGATATGGCCGAGGGCAAAAGTGCCGCTGTCACGGGTGTCAAGAATCAAGGCATGCTGCGATTCGGCCACGGCCTCAAATGCATCCGCCGAGAGACTGGTCATTCCTTGATTCCGCACATTCTCAAAGCTTTCGTAGCCCGACTTGTTCATGCCGACATTGGCGCCAAAATAACCTGGAGGCGGGGTAAGCCCCTCGGTCACAGCTGCGATGAAGGCCTCCTTGTTGGGTTGGTTCAAGGCATAATTCATCCGCTTTTGGTTGCCGAGGCTATCGACGGTTTCTTTCATCATGTTTTTGCCGCAGGAGCTGCCGGCGCCATGGGCAGGATAAACGGTCACGTCGTCGGCCAAGGGCATGATTTTGGTCATCAGGCTTTCGTAGAGCAAGCCTGCAAGCTGCTCTTGGGTCATGTCTGCGGCCTTTTGGGCCAAGTCAGGACGCCCGACGTCTCCCAAAAACAAAGTGTCTCCGCTGAAGATTGCATGGTCTTTGCCATTTTCGTCGATCAGCAAAAAGGTGCTGCTTTCCATCGTATGGCCGGGGGTATGCAATACCTTGATTTTGACTTTACCGAGGTTGAAGATTTGTCCGTCGGTGGCGGTGATCGACTCAAAATTGGTCTTGGCACTGGGTCCGAAGATGATCGGGGCGCCGGTTTTGCGGCTCAAATCCAAGTGTCCCGAAACAAAGTCGGCATGGAAGTGGGTCTCGAAGATATACTTCAACTGTACACCGTCTTGTGCCAACCGGTCGAGGTACGGCTGTACTTCGCGCAACGGGTCGATGATGGCGGCTTCGCCTTCGGAAACGATGTAGTAGGCACCTTGTGCCAAGCATCCTGTGTAAATCTGTTCTATTCTCATTGTGCTAACGTGATTCATGTTTTTCTGGAGGAAAATTGAAAGGAAAAGGAAACTCGAATTGCGAGGAAATGATGGGTGAAGTACCCATTCAAAAGACGGCTATCGCGTACCTTGGGTTATGTAACTCAAGATGCAGGGAATACCAATTCTTTGATAATAATATAGATACCCATGACCAGGACAAACCATCCAAAGGCCGGTTTGAGTTTGGCACCGTCGATGCGTTTGGAAAGCGCGGTTCCAATAAAGATACCTACAACGGCAAAGGCCGTGATGGTGAGCAGGAATTGCCAGTCGATGGGAGTATCACCGGATTCGCCGAGGAATCCGATCAGGGATTTTGCTGCGATGATCACCAAAGATGTGCCAACGGCTTCCTTCATCGGCAATTTGCTCAAGACGACGAGGGCAGGAATGATCAGAAATCCACCTCCCGCACCTACCAAACCTGTGAGAATGCCCACCACGCCACCTTCGAGAAGGATCAGCGGATAATTGAATTTCTGCGCAGCGGCGGCGCCTTCAGGGGCAGCCTTGGCTTTTTTGATCATGCTGTAGGAAGCTGCAATCATCAAGATCGCAAACAATACCATCATCAGGATCGACTTCGTGACCATAAATCCGCCCACCTCAAAAATCTCCTTCGGAATGGCCGGCACGATCCAGGCACGGGTGGCAAACACGGCAATGATCGACGGAATCCCGAAGATGATCGCGGTCTTCACATTCACCAAGCCCTTGCGGAAATAGCTCACCGAGCCGACGGCCGAGGTCAGTCCGACCACAAACAGGGAGTAGGCGGTCGCAAGCACCGGATCCACCCGAAACAGGTAAACGAGCACGGGCACCGTCAAAATGCTACCGCCGCCGCCGATCAGACCCAGAGACACACCAATGATAATTGCTGAAAAGTATCCAATATATTCCATGTACTACGCTTTGATGATGCAATACTACGTCGGCATTTGAGGGCCCTCCGTGACTCATGTTACTGGGTCGTCTTGTGGCTTTGTAACTTTGGTTACGCTGTTTGTGATTGATTTTACTTTAAGGATTGTCTTGTGGATGGGTGACTTTGACCCCCAAAATGGGACCACTGACCAATGTGGAATGGCGGCTTCGCGTGCGCCCAAGACGCTTGCTCAATGGGTAACGTAGGTTTATGTGGATACCAGACAGATCAGTGACGGGGGAAAAGAGGTCCGATGATTGGGGGCAAGTCAACTTTCCACTGTCAACTACTCCACAAACACCTTCCTGAAAACCACATCCGGCCCCAATACAAACTTGACCAGATAGATCCCAGCCGCAAATTGCGCCATGTCCAGTTGCGCGGCATGCCCGTCTGCGCCTTGCGTTCCTTGTGCGGATGCGTTCATCTCTGCGCTGGCGCTGTTGTACATCCGCAGCGTGACGTCCATCTCCATCGGCAATATGTAGGCGAGGGGCAATGCGCCATCGGTCGGATTGGGGTAGCAATTCACCGTGACGGCTGAGCGTGGTTGCGTAACGGCTGTGGAGACACTTGGCCCAGAGAATAGTCAAAAACCGAAACCATCATCACGGTCATCGATCTACGCACAGGAAAGTTGGGCTTCTCAAAAGTCAATCCATCTTGCGGTGTTACCCATTCAATATGAAACGGAACCTAAATTAGTCACCAATTTTCTCCAACACGGGTATATCATCCATTTTTTCTAAGCGGTTGGCAAGCCCTTTTTTAAAGTCGATCAAATCCGTTTCGGCTTTCACCAATTCTGCATGCAATTTTTCTTGTCCTTTATCAGTTTTTTTAAGCTTGCGTAAAATTTCATAAACTTCTCCTTCAACTTCCATTATTTGAAGTCGCTTATAATAGGTCAGGCTTTCAGTCATATGTGCCAGCGCAATCATTGCAGTTAAAAACGGGTGGTTATTCGTTACATTGACTTCTTTTAATTTCCCGTGTTCAAGTTCCACTTTTAGTGCAAAAGCAAATTCCTCCATGTTGAATTCCTCATGCTTGCTTTTTGGGTCCAAATATGCTTTGATTGCCTCAACATTATTCATTGTTGAAAGATCTATGGATGTTTCCTTTTTGTCATTTAGATCTTTGTAAATAACATTTCTGATAGCTCTGGCTTCCGCTATTGTCGGATCATTCTTTGGATCTTCAAAATCTCTTTCTGCCCAATCCCAATCTTTAGGATGAACAGGCTTTATGTATTTCTCGCAGAAATCTCTCACGTCATTTTTCAGACTGATGAATTCCCCGTCTCTTTTTATGTAAACCTCCTGATATACTCCACTAGCTTTTGCCATTTTGTCTTCCTATAATATTAAACAGTTTTTATGAAGAAGTAGAACATACTTCTCGTTGAGTGTCTTTTCAAATATGCTTGCAGGTAACGGTCCGCGGCTTCGCGCTTGCTCTGAGGGATTGCGTGAATCCGCAGTGTACCGTTTCTGTGCAGCCTGATTTGCACCGCCTTTCAGATTGAAATTTCGCGGGGTCACGTTGTCTTTTTCACGGCCTCCAAAAGCAATTTGGCCGTAGCCTCGGAAGAGCCTGGGTTTTGACCTGTAATCAATACCCCGTCTTGCTGCACATGCGATGCCCAATCAGCTCCTTTGGAGTAAATCGCGCCATGTTTCGTGAGTTCATCTTCGAGCGAAAAAGGCACGACCTTCGTCAATTTGACGGCCTCTTCTTCCGTGTTGGAGAAACTTGTCACGTGCTTTCCTTTTACCAATGGTTCCCCGTTTTTCGTTTTGACATTCACCAAGGCCGCAGGCGCGTGGCAAACAAATGCGACAGGTTTTTGATGGTTGTAAAATGCCTCGATCAATTGAATCGAGTGCTGATCCGTTGCCAAATCCCACAATGGGCCATGACCTCCGGGATAAAAAACAGCGTCATAATCCGCTTGATCGACAGTGCTCAGCTTCTGCGAATGCGCCACTTTGTCCATTGCGACATTGTCTTTGGAAAACCGTTCTGTAGAAGGCGTTTGCGCTTCAGCGACCTCGCTTTTAGGATCAACAGGAGGTTGTCCTCCATGCGGTGAAGCAATAGTGATTTCAGCTCCGGCATCCGCCAAAACATAATAAGGACTTGCAAATTCTTCGATCCAAAAGCCTGTTTTTTCACCCGTATTTCCCAATTCGCTATGGGAAGTCAATACGATTAATACTTTCATACCTTCAACTTTTACCTCAATCGTGAAACAAAAAAAACCTATTTAAGCCTTTCAATGTCATTACCGTCCTGTTTTGAGGCAATTTCATGATCCAGCACTTGGCCAAAGTTCGGGGTGCTGTACACCTTTTGTGATACACAATGGGGCATGATTGTTATACAATTCACGCAATGGAATCCGTGAGGCGGCAAAAAGGCAGGCATAAGATGGGAGGTTACTAAAAACATATCCTTCATCAAAAAACGTGAGAAATGTAAACAGTTTCCCGAAGGATGTAAAAGGGAATGCAACTTCGTGCCCTACCTTTCGAAGATGATGGATAGTGCAGCAAATCCGAGAAAGTCCTTGCGTGACGCGATAAAGCAAGGTGGCAAAAAAGAAGTCGGTGAAAGGGGCGAATAAGCTTTTACTGCAACGAAAACATGAAAGAAATCATCTTGGGAATTAAAACGACTTCAGAAAAACCTGCTGTGGGCAGAAGTAAACGACGACTCAGGAGGCTGTTGGTTGTCTTTTTTTCGTTGGGAATGTTGGCTTGGGGCGGTTGGTTTTGGCTTACGCGCTATTTGGAGCAACGTTTGGTCCAAGTGGTGACCGATGCAGGAATGCAAATCTCCTATCAGGCAGTTGATTTTCATCTTTTTCCGCCCGGCATTTCCTTCAAAGATGCGCACCTCAACTCGGTCAAATCATCCAAATCCGATGATAGTTTGGACTTCTCCGTCCGCCATGCGAAGGCTTCGTTGGAATGGGGAAGAATCTTTGATGGGCATTTCCTCGAACTTTCCAGGTTGGAATTGCGTGATGGAGCGCTGTTTTTTTCTCCACAAGATACCCTTCATGATTCGTTGGCCACGCCTTCCAAGAAAATAATCAATCCTCAAAGCTGGCAAATCGAACAGTTTGAATTGCGCAATATCGACCTTGCTATGGCAGGCGAAAACGGTGGTGGACTTAAAATACAGTCTTTGTCGGGTTCGGTGATCGCCCAGCATACCGATGACGGCTACCAATATGGCTTCCTCACGCGCCCGCTCACGTTTTTGGTCACTGATTGTGAATTGAGCACGGCATTCAAATACCATGAACTCAAAGCCGATACGCTTGCCTACAACATGGATGCGCAAACATTTCGCGCTGTCGGGATTCACCTCAAGCCCAAAGTGAATTGCAGCTACACCGACCTAAACGAACCATTTATCACCCTCCTTGCACAATTTTCGGCACCCGAAGCGGTCATCTCCGGGATTGTTTGGGCCTATACCGATTCCTTGCGGTGGCGTGCCTCGAAAATGGAACTGACCAGTCCGGTGGTTACGCTCGTCCAAAACAAAGATAGACCCTTGAAACCAGGGGTACGCCCCATGCCCCAAGCTTGGATTGAAGCCGTTCCCTTTTTGTTTATCGTCGATACCATTCATGCCAGTGATGCCGCTCTCAACTATACATTCACGCCCGACAATGCCGCGATTCAGGGTCGCGTTGCCATTGACAAATGGGAATTGTTTTGGTTGGGCTATGGCAACAACAGTTCCCGAGCGCGGACATTCAGCGTGAGAACAAAGATGCGTTGGATGCAAAGCGTATGGATGACCGGCGAAGCCATCATGAGCTACGACGATCCCAACTATGGCTTCGTGGTGAACGGTAATTTTAGCGAGGGTGACTTTTCACGTTTTAATCCCGTGATCGAAGCATCCGAAGGGTTCAAATTTCTCTCCGGCCATTGCACCGGATTGCGATTTTCAATGAAAGGAGACGACGAGCGATGCAATGGCATGATGTGGCTCGAATACGAAGACGTCAAGATCGGTTTCGGTGACCACAGCGACGACAAAGCCAAAGGAGAGTCCAAAGACAAGGCCAAAGCAAAAGGCAAAGCTCAAGGAAAAGGCAAGGATCGAAAAGACAAAGGAAAAGACAAGGATCGAAACAAGGACAAGATCAAAGACAGCGACAAAAAGCAACGCTTGAAAGCCTTCATCGTCAATCACATCATCATTCGCAAGGGCACCAAAGGCGAGGTCATGGAATTGGAAGTCAGTGCAGTGCGCAATCAACAACAATCCATCATCGCCTTTTGGCTCAAATGGCTGATGTCAGGGATTATGAGTGGGCTGAAGAGGTGAGAGGGTTGATTCCGGCAATCGGGGACCATGCATTCCGGCGCATAGGAGACCAATTTTGGACGCGTTTCAAAGATCAAAACAACGTTACAGGTAGTGTTTCACAAAGTGTGTCAGAACTTCCCTTGTTGGGAGGTGGAGAGAAGTTGGGCCGTGCGTGAGCTTGTGCGCTTCTTCGGCTCCCAACAAGACCCCTCGCGAGGAGAGCGACGTCATAATGGTAAACGTAGCCTGTCACCAAATATAATGGATAATTCGGACAAGACTGCATTCCAATTGAATACAGGCTTGTTCCATTTTTGGGTGATACGTTCCTGAACCAAATAGAGCAGTTTCATAAGCGCCTGCTCGGACGTGAAAGCCCCCTTTGTCTTGGTGCTTTGCGCAATTGCCTGTTGAATGCCTCGATGGTGTTGGTGGTGTAGACAACCCTGCGGATGTGGTCGGTGTACTGAAAATAATTGGAGAGGCGGCCCCAGTTTCGCCTCCAAGACTCAATCACTGTCGGATATTTCTTCCCCCAATCCTTTTCAAGGTCGTCGAGCTTCATTTCGGCCTTTTCCTTGGTCTCAGCCCTGTAAACCTTCTTCAAGTCCTCCATGAACGCCTTGACGTCCTTGTCCGGAATGAACCTCACGCTATTGCGGATCTGGTGGACGATGCACAGTTGCACCTCGGTTTGCGGGAAAACGCACTCGATCGCCTCGGCGAAGCCCTTGAGGTTGTCGATGCAGGCGATGAAGATGTCCTCGACGCCCCGCTGCCGCAAGTCCGTAACGACACCGAGCCAGAACTTGGCACCCTCGGATTCCCCCAAGTACATCCCCAGGAGGCTTTTGTACCCTTCGTTGTTCACCCCGATCACGCAATATACCGCCATAGGGACGACCCGACCATCCTTGCGAACCTTGAAATGGATCGCGTCCAGCCATACGAATGGATAAACGGCATCCAGTGGTCTTGTCCTCCATTCCTGCACCAGCGGCCAGACCTTGTCCGTGATCCTGGTTATCGTTGACTCAGAGATCTCGACCCCGTATATCTGCATCATCTGCGCACTGATGTCCTGATAACTAGTTCCTTGGCTGTAGAGCAGAAGAATCGTTTCGTCCAGATCGGAACTCAGAACATTGCTCCGCTTGGAAACAATCCTCGGCTGGAAAGTACCGTCACGATCACGTGGCGGTGCTATTTCAACCGTCCCAAGATTCGTCTTGACTTGCTTTTTGCCATGACCGTTTCGACGATTGGAACTCTCTTCACCGTCTAAGTGCTCTGCCATCTCAGCTTCCAAGGCAGACTCCAAAAACGCCTTCAATAACGGAGTGAAAACCCCGTCCGTCCCCAACAACGGCGAACCAGACCTGATACGATCAGTTGCTGTCTTTTGGAACGCTTCAAAATCAAAATTCTCGCTTTTTGCCATATGTGTCTAAGTTAAAAATTTTAAAACTTGACACACTTTTTGAAATACTCTCCACGCACACGCCCACTTCGCCCTCACGCATAGACACACTCACTCTGCATACGCACACACTCACACGCCGCCCTCAAACGCCGCGCTAGCGGCCCTAGCAGCCCATTCATCATGTGATATATTCAACAACATCATCCCGCTCATGGTATGAATTGTAACCATTCCCCTCTCCGTTCTTGCGGTTCTCCCGACTCTCGGGATGAACCCCAACAAAGGAGAAGGGAGGCTTATTGACAATTGTCAAATTTGCCCATCGTGGTTGCATCGCTTTGACCGATTACTTTTACAAAGCTCCCCTTAAACAAATGGCCGCTGCCTACATTGTCTGAAATAGCCCAGTTGACCTGTCTCAGCAAGCCAACTCGCATCCTCCGCCAATATTTCCCTCCGATTTGACAGGAAATGTCTTCCATTTCATGGTTTTGTGTACCTTCGAATGTGCTTGCACAGAACCTGCTGCTGTTTGAGCCTGCCAACAATGGAAAAAAAGAAACTCTCTGAAACGGAAATCCGCACCGGATTCATCACACCCGCGATTCGCAATGCCGGATGGGAACTGATCACGCAGCTGCGGGAGGAGGTTCCTTATACAAAAGGACGCATTTTTGTGCGGGGAACGATGACCACCCGCGGGAAAATGAAGGTACTGGATTACCTGCTTTCCTATCAGCCCAATCAGCCGCTTGCTGTCGTCGAAGCCAAGGACAATCGCCAAGCCGTCGGATCGGGGATGCAACAAGCCCTCGCGTATGCTGCCGATTTGGACATCCTCTTTGTGTTTAGCAGCAACGGCGACGGCTTTCTCTTTCATGACAAGACCGTGACCGATGGCCCCATCGAAAGGGAAATTTCACTCGAAGAATTTCCTTCGCCGGCTGAACTCTGGGAGAAGTACAAAAAGTTTAAAGGCATCGTCACCCCCGAGGTCACAAAGGTCGTGCAGCAGGATTATTACTCCGACGGAAGCGACCGCCTTGCACGCTATTATCAGCAAATCGCCATCAACCGCACGATCGAGGCCATTGCCATGGGAAAAAACCGCGTCCTGCTCGTGATGGCAACAGGCACCGGAAAGACATTCACCGCCTTCCAAATCATCTACCGCCTTTGGAAATCGGGCTTCAAAAAGCGCATTCTGTTCCTTGCCGACCGCACGGCCTTGATTGATCAGACCCGCAAGGGCGACTTCAAGTATTTCAAGGACAAGATGACCATCATCCGGAAAAAGGTGGTGACCGGAGCGGATGGCAAAAATGAACTCGTTTCCAACCGCAAACGCGGCATCGATTCGAGTGACAAAGCCTACGAAATCTTCCTCGGATTGTACCAAGGGCTCACCAACAATACCACTGCGAATGGCGAGGACATCGACATTCAAGATGCGTACAAGGACTTTTCGCCGGACTTTTTTGATCTGATTGTGGTGGACGAGTGTCACCGCGGCAGCGCCACCGAAGACAGCAATTGGCGGCAAATCTTGACTTACTTTGGTGCCGCGACGCATATCGGCCTCACCGCCACCCCGCGCGAAACCGAGCACGCAAGCAACAGCGAATATTTCGGCGAACCGATCTACACCTATTCGCTCAAGCAAGGCATCGACGATGGCTACCTCGCGCCCTACAAGGTGGTGAATGTCACGCTGAATGTCGATGCCCACAATTGGCGCCCCGAAAAAGGCAAAAAGGACAAAGCAGGGCAAGAGGTGGAAGACAGGATTTACGGACGCAAGGATTATGACCGCAACATTGTCATCGACGAACGCACCGAAACCGTCGCCCGCAAAATCACCGAATATCTCAAAGGATTCGACCGAATGGCCAAGACGATTGTCTTTTGCAACGACATCGACCATGCGGCAAGGATGCGGCAGGCACTCGCCAACCAAAACGCTGATCTTGTAGCGACCAACTATAAATATGTGATGCAAATCACGGGCGACAACGAGGAGGGCAAGCGGGAACTCGACAATTTCACCAATCCCGAGGAGCCATATCCCGTGATCGCGACGACCTCCGAGCTCATGACCACGGGCGTGGATGCCCAGACCTGCAAACTCATCGTGCTCGACAGCGAAATCAAAAGCATGACGAAGTTCAAGCAGATCATCGGCCGTGGCACGCGGGTCAATGAAGACTACAACAAGTTCTTTTTCACGATCATGGACTTCCGCAACGTGACCGAGCTGTTTGCCGATCCAGATTTTGATGGCGACCCCGTGCGGATCAAGGAAGCGAAGGAGGGCGATGATCTCAGTTTGACGGTCATCGAAGAGGAGGGAGACACGCTCACGGTCGTCGATGAAGCAACGGGTGAAGAAATCAAGTTTGAAAAGGTAAAGCTCAAGTACCCCGATGGCTCCGAGCCTAAGGGGGAATACGTCACGCGTGACCCCGGCAAACGCGAAAAAATCTACGTCAACGGCGTCGATGTCACCATCCTTGCCGAGCGCGAATTGCATTTTGACAAGGACGGCAAAGCGATCACCGTCAGTCTGTTTGACCATACCCGCGATCTGATCAAGGGCCGGTTCCCGACGCTGAATGCTTTCCTGCAACATTGGAATGCCGCCGACCGCAAGGCAGTTTTGATTGATGAACTCAAACTGCAGGGGTTTTGGTCGACGATTTGGAAGCAGCTGTCCAACGCGAAGCCGACCTCTTTGACATCATCTGCCACGTCGCCTTCGCACAGCCGCCCTTGACCCGCGCCGAACGCGCCCGCAACGTGAAGAAGCGCAACTACTTCACCAAATACGGCGACCAAGCCCGCAAAGTCCTGGAAGCCCTGCTCGACAAATACGCCGACCAAGGGATTGAAAATATCGAAAGCATGGAAGTCCTTCAACTCAAGCCCTTTGACGAATACGGCTCAAGAACGGAGATCGTCAACCGCATTTTTGGCGGCAAAGCTGCCTATCTTGCCGCCGTGAAGGAATTGGAGGAGGAATTGTATCGCATGGCGTGATAGGGGGGAGGTAGAGCACGCGGCGTCCCGCCGCAGTGCTAACGAACATTTGCCTCCGGCGAAAACTAGTATATTGCCAACATGTATGAATTTCAGAATATGCTTGTTCGGAACGTTGCCAATAGCAATCTGATTTGTGCTTTGGATGGCCCGAAGGGCCTAAACAATCATAGCCGTGGACGAAGTCCATGGTTAATCGGCCCACCACCTGCTTTCCTCCGCGAGCCCCGCCGAGGGCGGGGCTCGCGGAGGATCAAATCATCGGTGCCTCCAACCCCGGACTTCATCCGGGGCTATCGAAATTCAGGCCCTCCGGGCCAGGAACAAATTGAAAACACGGTATTGTACACACTGGCAAATATGCCAAAAAGCATTTTTCAGAATGCCTCAAACTAAGTCACCCCTCCCCCCGCCGGAGGCAAACGTTCAATAGCCCTGCGGCGGGACGCCGCGGGCTCATCGCCCCCAACTTTTAACTTATCACTATTCACTTTTCACTTAAATGTCCAACATCTCCTCCATCATCAAATCCATCCGCGACATTATGTGGCAGGACACCGGCCTCAATGGCGACGCGCAGCGCATCGAGCAGCTCGGGTGGATGCTCTTTCTCAAGATCTTCAGCGACAAGGATCAGGACTTGGAATTGGCCAATGACGATTATGTCTCGCCCATCCCTGCCGAATTTCACTGGGTCAAGGGCGCCAAGGGCAACTGGGCGGGTGACGACGAAAGCTTGACGGGAGATGCCCTGCTCGAATTCGTGGATCGCAAACTGTTTCCGGCCTTGCGCAACATCAAAGTCGAGGGCAACCGCCGCGCCTTGATTGTGCGGGAAGTATTCGAAGGGAACAACAACTACATGAAAAGCGGCACCAACCTCCGCAAGGTGCTCAACAAACTCAACGAAATCGACTTCAACGTCGCCAAAGACCGGCATGCATTCGGCGAACTCTACGAAGGCATCCTCAAGGAACTCCAAAGCGCGGGCAAAAGCGGCGAATTTTACACCCCGAGGGCCATCACGCAATTCATTACGGACATCATCAACCCGCAACTCGGCGAAAAAGTCCTCGATCCCGCCTGTGGCACGGGCGGTTACCTCAGCTCCGCGATCGAACATTTGAAGGCGCAAGCCAAAAACGTCGAAGACCTGCGCAGCATCGAGGAAAACGTCGTCGGCTGGGAATACAAGCCGCTTCCTTACCTCTTGGCGACCACCAACCTCATCTTGCACGACATCGAGGTGCCCAATATCCGGTTTGGCGATGCGCTTGATCAGCCTTTGTCGAGCTTCACCGAAAAGCACCGCGTCAACGTCATCTTGGCCAATCCGCCGTTTGGGGGAATCGTCGCCAACGGAAACGAGACCAATTTCCCGCAGACGTTTCGCACGCGGGAGAGCGCGGACCTTTTCCTGATCTTGATGATTCACCTGCTCAAAAAAGGCGGTCGCGCCGGCATCGTCTTGCCCGACGGTTCGCTCACGGGCGAGGGCGTGAAGCAACGCGTGCGGCAAAAACTCCTGGAAGACTGCAACTTGCATACGATTGTGCGCCTCCCCAACAGCGTGTTTCAGCCGTATGCGACCGTGGCCACCAACCTGCTGTTCTTCGACAAGGGCACGCCGACCCAAGAAGTTTGGTACTACGAGCACCGCCTACCCGAGGGCCAGAAGTCATACAGCAAGACCAAAACCATTCAGCGCAAGGAATTTGCACCGATCGAGGCATGGTGGGGAAATCGTGCCGAAAGCGAGGTCGCGTGGCGGGTCCCCATCCAAACCATCATCGACCGGGGCTACGACCTCGACATCAAAAACCCCAACAAAGCCGAAGAATCCCGCGAACATTCAAGCGCGGAACTGATGGAAATGCTGGCGAAAAGCTTCGAAAAGAGCAATGGATTGTTGAATGCTTTGAAGGAGGCGGTGAGATGAGCTTGGATATCAAGTTCAGAGACTTTTGAAGCGGCCAAGTTTCCCATCGACATTTGAGGATCAAGTTCGAAAGTCACAGAATAACAAGTGGTGTGACCCACTCTGAAATCAACCACAATGGAGGCGTTATCTCTGCAGACTCAACGAAGGCTTGATTGTCGGCTACTAAGAAGCAATTTATATTGAGGAAGCCTGGTAATTCATTCTGCCAAAGATTGATCCCGTTATGGGCATAATTGCATCGCACCGATTGAAGTTGACGGGAATCATCACAGGAAATTTCGGCCTTACAACGTTGACCACGCGTGAGAATAATATCAAAGGCCGAATCAGTTCCGACTTGTCGGTTTCGCAGGACTCTGTGATCGAGCAAGTTCAGCATTACCATAGGAAATATCAAATACCCATTCTTCTTGAATTATGAAATTGACCTTCCAGATGTCAAAGACCAGTTGCGTATTATCGAGGAGGTGAAAGTCAAAAAGGGGGCATTCGCGAAACTCACCACCGAACTCACCCACCAACAAACCCTAGTCAAGCAACTGCGTCAACAATTGTTGCAGGAGGCAGTGCAGGGAAAGCTCTCCACGGATCAGCCGATCCCCGCCGAATCCGACTTGGCAAAACAATACGGCAAACTCTGGCATGCAAGCGGCGCAGAACTCCTCGCCCACATCCGCACCGAAAAAGCCAAACTCATCAAGGAAAAGAAAATCAAAGCCGACAAACCCTTGCCGCCGATCACGGAGGAAGAGATGCCGTTTGAGTTGCCCGAGGGCTGGGTTTGGGCGCGGCTGGGGGAGGTAGGAGTATATTATGGAGGGGAACCCAATGGCCAACATGTGCAAGCGGTGTAATCAATGGAGTATTCCGATAAAGAAAGTGCGATTGAGGAATTGACTGGTTCTTGAACATGAAAATAATTGTGTTTCCTCCAAGTATAAAGAGGCGGTTAGTGACAACATAAGTTGCAAAGCGGAACTTTGATATCTCACGATAGCTGGGCAAAACCAGTTGGGATCCTCAATTTGTGTTGACACTACAAGTTTTAATTTATCGAAAGACGTTTTTGACACTCATTCAAAGTGACTGGAATACCTCATTTTACTTTTGAAGATGCAAATCCATAAGTGGTATCTCGAGACTAAGATTCCCGGAATTAAATGGTCAACCGAATATTATGGCAAGATAATATCAAAGGTTTCCCAATTCCCCTTCCCCCGCTGCAAACGCAACACCGCATCGTAGCGTTATTGGCGGCCTATCAAGGGTTGTGTGCGTCGTTGGAGGCGCAGATACAGGAGAGCCTGACTTTGAATGGGGCTTTGTTGCAGGAGGTTTTGAGAGAAGCTTTAAGTGAAAAGTGAAAAACTAAAAGTGAAAAGTCTAGGATGAAACTAGAAAATCCAAATCTCG
The DNA here is from genome assembly GCA_016718825.1 of Bacteroidota bacterium. Lineage (NCBI taxonomy): Bacteria > Pseudomonadati > Bacteroidota > Bacteroidota bacterium. Next base: position 59,339 of record JADKCL010000006.1, read on the forward strand.
CTTTTGTAGCTTCAATGCTGCAAGACAAGGGTGTTCAACTCACTACTTTTGTGGAAGAAAACAAGTTTCGCAAGGATCGGATGAAATTTGAATTCAAACTTTCAGAAGAACGGGAAATGGGCATTTATGCTTTTTGGTGGAATGGTCCCCTGAAGAAATCGAAACCCATTCCTTCAATTGAAGTAACCGCCCCTGGAGGTGAGGCTATCAAGTTACAATGGCGAGAGTCAGACTTCCCAGAGGAGTGCCATGCTCCGCCAAAGTATCCTCTCTATATTGGTAAAACCACAACCTTTGTAAATCGAATCCATGATCACCTTCACATTACAAAGAACTGGAAGGATCCGATTTACAAGCCCAAAAAGGTTGGCGAGGTAAATCGTACCGAGATATTTCCCAATGAGCATCGTCTGCGAAAGCACTCTACTTCTTGCCAATTCCGAAGTGGCTTGGAACACCTTCTGGGCTATCCCCAAAAGAAGGTACTGATCAAGGAACTTGAAAACGTGACGTTGTCTTTTTTCTCCTTTCCAAAAGTGTTGCAAGATATTCGTACAGATGCCTCAGAGCGTTTCTACCTTGAAGACCTGGCCATCGGCTACTACCGCCCTTGGTTCAACGTGGATAGCGAACGATAAAGGGAAATGATGCGACCATAGTGAAGATTGTCGGAAACCTCCCAAACTCAAATTACCCACCCCCAAAATGCTGAAACTCCGCCACCTCAGCCTGCTCGTTTTCCTCCTCCTCACCACCGCCAGCGGCGCCTTTGGCATCTCCACGACGATCTTCGTGATCATGGCGGCCTTGATGGTCCCAAGCACCATTCTGGCACTGCAGTTTTTGCGGAGGAATGTTTGAGGGGCGATTACCTCTCCAAACTCGACAAGATCAAGCTGCTCAATACCAAGATCAAACTCCTGCAGCAGTTCCTCGCCCATCCAACCGCAAAGGGCCGCAAAGTCGTAGTTCATTTGACTTTGCGGCCCTTTGCTGCTCGACGTGCTTCCTCAAACGGAAACTGAAACTCAAAATCCCATCCTCACAAACGATGCTTCAGCAGGTCTGCCAACACGAGTTGGTATTCCCGTTCCATTGACAGCAGGGTGTTGTGGGCGTCGTAGTAATAGCTCAGCTCCATGAAATATTCGATGACGGAAATTTGGCCGAGGGCAAGGGCTTTGGTGAGCAGGGTCTCGCTGTTGAGGTCGGTCAGCAAGGCCCGATAGGTTTCCATTGCTGATTCGATGGATTTGAAACGTCCATACAACTCTTTGATTTCGAAGTAATGCGCGTTCAGATGGTCTTGCAACTCCAACCCGGCAACGGCAATTTCGACTTGACGGAGTTCGGTGGTATTGCGATGCTCCCAAAGCGGCACGGAAACTCCCGTGTGAACTCCATTGTAGGATTGCCCGAGGATTCCTTGGTAGTGATAACCCACCTCCAAGCGTGGCAGTTTCAATGCCTTGCTCACCTCCAATTCCTTCTGGGCGATGGTAACCTCCTGCGCCAAAAGATTGCGCATCGGGTCGGCGGATTCGATTTCCTTTTCAAGACTCTCGAACGAACCGATGTTGGTCGCAAGGGGATAGATGGAATCGGTGAATTCCAGTGCAGTTCCGCCGTTAAGTGCCACAAGTTGACTTTCGAGCACGCTGATCGCCAACCGGTTTTCCTGACTTTCTTGTTGGATGGCGACCCATTGCAGGCGTGCCTTGTTCAAATCAAGGACATTGCCGTCGCCTTTGTCCATTTTCCGTTGAAAGTCGTCCCGCAATTGTTCCGCACGGGCCAATCTGCGTGCCAATGCCGTCTGCAATTGCCGGTGGTACACCAAGTTGAGGCAAACCTTTTTGGTCTCCAAGAGCAAATCACGTCGGGCGGCCTGCACTTGCCATTGTGCTTGGCCGGTTTGGGCTTCGGACAATTGCTGTTTTTTGGCATAGGCAGTCGGGAAATCCAGGAGCTGCGTCACCGTCAAGTCTGTCTGATTTCCCGCCGTGGCGGGGCTGCCGATCATGTAATCAAAACCGACGACCGGATCGGTGGGGGACAGGCCCGTCTTGTAGCTCGCCTTTTGTGCCTCCCAGTACTGTGATTGTGCTTTGAAGGTCTTGTTGTTGGTGGCGACGGTCGAGAGCACGTTGTCCAAATTGGATTGCGCGTGCAAGCCGGTCTTGCCCAGGATCGTGGCCATTGCAAGAAGGATGAGGCAGTATTTCATTTGGATGCGGATTTTGCGTTGGACATATAATAAACCACGGGCACAATGAAGATATTGAGGAGGGTGGAGGTGAGGAGCCCGCCCAGAATGACCTTGGCCATTGGACTTTGAATCTCGTTGCCAGGAAGGTCGCCTGCGATGGCAAGCGGAATCAGCGCCAACCCGGCCGTGAGTGCCGTCATGAGAATCGGACTCAACCGGTCCTTCGAACCTTGAATGATGGTCTCATACAAGCCGAGACCCTCCGCACTGAGCGTTTTGTAATGCGAGACAAGCAGGATGCCGTTGCGCGTCGCCACGCCAAAAAGCGTGATGAACCCGATGATCGCGGGGATGCTCATGATGCCGGAAGTCAGGTAGATGCTGAATACCCCGCCGATCAGGGCGAGCGGCAGGTTGATCAAGATGATCGAAGCCGTTTTGACTTCCTTGAATTCCTGAAACAGCAGGAGGAAGATGATCAGCAACGACAGCAAGGAGGTGAAAAGCAAGGTCTTCGAGGCTTCCGCCTCCGCCTCGAATTGGCCTCCGTACTCAATATGGTACCCTTCGGGCAACGCAATCTTTTCATTGACGATCTTTTGAATCTCTTCCACCACGCTTTTTTGGTCCCGTCCAGCGACGTTGGCGGAGACAACCGTTTTGCGTTGAACTTTTTCACGGTTGATGGTATTCGGCCCCGTGGTGCTCACCACGTCTGCGACAGCATAAAGCGGTATCTTTTGACCATCGTGGGTATCGATCATCGCGTTGCGGATGTTTTCGATTTTGCCTTTGTTGGCGTCGTCAAATCGCAGCATCAAGTCAAAGGTTTTGTTGCCCTCATAAATTTCGGAGACCTTTTCCCCGGCAAAGGCGACATCCACAAATTCCTTGAATTGCCCGATGGTAATGCCATAATGATTGAGCAGTGCGCGCTTTGCCCTGATCTGAACCTGAGGAATTTCCACCTGCTGTTCGACGCTGAGGTCCACGAGCCCTTCGATACCTTGAATTTGGTCTTTGATCTCGTTGGATAGCGTAAACAGGCGGTTCAAATCCGTGCCGAAAATCTTCACCGCAATATTGGCGCGCGTTCCGGAGAGCATGTGGTCGATGCGGTGCCCGATGGGCTGCCCGATCGTAATGTTGGCGCCCGATACACCCGCAAGCTTTTCCCGTAGCTCCGTCATAAATTCCTCGCGGCTCCGGTCTGTCAATACGAAAGGCGCATCGATTTCCGCTGCATTCACCCCTTGCGCATGTTCGTCAAGTTCGGCCCGGCCGGTACGTCTTGTGGTGATCTTGATTTCCGGGATGGAGAGCAATGCCATTTCGACGCGTGTCCCGATTTTGTTGCTTTCTTCGAGGGAAATGCCCGGAAGGCTTACGGCACTGATCACGAGCGAACCTTCGTTAAATTCTGGCAAGAAGCTTCTGCCGAGTTGCGTCGCGAGTGCAAGCGCAACCGCGAGCAGCAAGGAAGAGGTTCCGATGACGGTCTTGCGGTAACGCATCACGAAGATGAGCAGCAAGGAATAGCCGCGTTGCAACCGCGCGACGAGCCAGGTTTCCTTGTGTTGGCGTTGCAGCATCTTTTCATTCGTGAGCAGGTAGCTTCCCAAAACGGGTGTCAGGGTGATCGATACAATCAGCGATGCAAACAGCGAGACAATGAAGGCGATCCCCAATGGCGCAAGCAACTTCCCTTCCATGCCGGACAGGAAAAAAAGCGGCACAAAGGCGACGATGATGATGAAGGTCGCATTGATGATGGAGGTCCGGATTTCGACGGAGGCATCAAAGATTACTTTGAGTTTGTCCCGCCGCTCCCCGACGGGTTTGAGGGCATCTTCCTTGAGCCTTCGAAATACGTTTTCGACATCGATGATCGCATCGTCGACCAAGGCCCCGATCGCAATGGCCATTCCGCCAAGGCTCATGGTATTGATCGTGAAGCCGAGCCACTTGAGGGTGAGAATGGCTACGATCAAGGAAATCGGAATGGCCAGCAATGAAATAAGTGTAGCCCGCCAATTCATCAGAAACAGCAGGAGGATGATGACCACAAAAATGCTGCCTTCCAACAGGGTTTTTTTGATGTTGCCGATGGAGGCGTTGATGAAGTCGGCTTGTCTGAAAATTTTGGTGTTAATCTCGACGTCTTTGGGCAAGGTCGCTTGCAATTCGGTGATGGCGTCGTCGATTGTGGCGGTGAGGGCGAGTGTATTGGTAGCGGGCTGCTTCATTACGGTCAAAATGACGGCAGGCTTTCCTTTGAGGGAGCCGTCCCCGATTTTGGGGGATGCGCCAATTTTGACCTCGGCCACATCCTCGATTCTGACCGGTTTCCCGTCGACCATCTTGACAAAGGCACTCCCGATTTCGTTGACTTCGCTCGTCCTGCCGATTCCCTTGACGATGTATTCATTGGAATATTCATTCATGAATCCGCCGGAGGAGTTGCCATTGGCTTCCGTGCTTGCTTTGAGCAGTTCGGTAAGGGATACGCCAAAGGAATTCATTTTTTGGGGTGAGGCGAGGATCTGATATTGTTTGTAATCGCCGCCGATGACAATGACTTGGGAGACGCCGCCGGTGGCAAGCAACCGCGGGCGCAAGGTCCAATCGGCGATGGTACGCAAATCCATTTGGGAGGTGCTGTCGGCGGTCAGGCCGATGAGCATGATCTCCCCCATGATTGAGGACTGCGGCCCCATGGTCGGCGTGCCCACGCCCGCAGGCAGTTTTTCGGCGACTGCGCTGATCTTTTCGTTGACAATTTGCCGTGCCTTGAAGATGTCGGTGTTCCATTCAAATTCGATCCAAACGATGGAAATGCCCGCCGAGGACGAGGAGCGCACCCTGCGCACATTGGTTGCCCCGTTCACAGACGTTTCAATCGGGAAGGTCACGAGCTTTTCCACCTCTTCCGGTGCCATCCCATGCGCCTCGGTAAGCACGACGACGGTCGGCGCTGTGAGGTCTGGAAAGACATCCACCTCCATCCGGGATGCCACAAATGTTCCGAATATCAGCAGCAGCACGGAGGCGACCACGAGCAGCAATCGGTTGTGCAGCGAAAAATTGATGATCTTGTTGAGCATGACGTTAATTCAAGGGTTACACGACAGTGACATACCGCAATGCTGCTTTCCCGGTTTTGCCAGGCCAATGCGGGGCGGATTGCTTTTATTCGACCACCGGTAAGGTCACTTCCAAGGTGGCGTTTTTCTTCAAGTTGACTGGAATTCCGCCAAAAACGGCTTGAGAAATGGCGCTGTCATAGCCTACCCCATATAGGTAATAGTCACCCGCTACCAATTCTTCAAATTCAAAATGGCCATCTCCTGCACTTGCGATGGTGCTGGCATCATAAACATCGGTGCTAGCTCCGGGGAACTCTTTGGCCCCGTATTTCAGATAAACGGTGGCATTGGGGATGTTCACCGCATGATGCATCACATGCCCTGAAAGGGTAGCATTACCGCCAATTCCTTCCTTTTTGCAGGAGCCCAGGAATACGATCAGGAAAATCAACGAAAGAAGTTTTACTGCGTTTTTCATATACTTTTTGGATCAATCGTGAATCAAAATGGGAAGAATCAATGCTCGTGGCCATGCGCGGGCAAGGTTCCCGAGGCTTGCGACAACTTGATCTGATAGGCACCTTGGGTCACGACGCGTTCGCCCTCGCTGATGCCGCCAAGCACCTGAACCTGAATTCCGTCATTGGCGCCCAGCTTCACCTCACGTTTTTGAAAGCTCTCCCCTTCGGTTTGGACATAGACAAAGAAGGCTCCTTGTTCCTCGACCAAAGCCGAAACCGGAATCACCAACGCGTCAGGAATCGGATCGGATTTGAGAAATACTTCGACCACCGAACCCGGAATGATGTTGCCGGTATTGTCGATTTCAAAGGAAATCGGTACAAACGGCGCATTGGCAGTTGTGCTTTTGCCATACGAAACCAATTGCGCATGCAGGCTGTCGGTGCTGATGGCATTTCCTTCCGTCGCTTTGATGTTGGCAGATCGGATCGAATTGAGCAGGTGGAAATATTTCTGGGAAAGGTTGGCTTGCAAGATCAGCTTCTTGTTTTTGGAAATCGTTGCCAAGGCGGTGCCAGGCTCTACCCGCTGTCCTTCGGTAACAAGTATGTTCTTGACAAAGCCTCCCATCTGCGTCGTGATCGTTTGCCCGGATCCGGAATAATTCTTTCCAAGGGTATTGAAGGCGATCAGGGCGAGGTCGTATTTGAGCTTCGTGTCTTGGAACTCCTTCTGGGAAATGAGTTTGTCCTGCACCAAGTCTGTAGCCCTGTCCAAATCGACCTTGGCCTTGTCCAGATTGGTTTTGGCCTCCCGGTGGCTCGCATCGAGGTTGCCAACAGCAAGATCGCCGCCCGAGATCGTGAAAAGCGCTGCGCCCGCCGCGACTTCGGATCCAATGATGGCGTTGGCACCGAGGAAATGGACGATACCTCCTGCCTTCGCGGTAACGAGGGATTCGTCGCCGGGTGCTGAGAGAATTTGGCCGCTGGTCTTGATCACATTGGTAAAGGGCTGCCTTTTGACCGGTTCGTTGGCAAACTCAACCTTCCAAGCCTGTTCCTTGAGGTAGCTGATGTCGCCGCCGCCGCCGCCCGCTTCCGAAGCCTGAACGGCAAGCGCCGCCTTTTCGTCGGGATAGACCGTGACGCTGTCGATCGTGATCTTGTCGGTGAATTCCTTGGTTTGAATGTCAAAGACGAGACTGCCTACCCCGGCGATTTCCGGTTTCAAGGCAAGTCTGAAAATCCCTGGATTGGAAGGTTCGGTGGCCTTTACTCTGGATGTTTTTCCGCTCACAGTCAGCGAAAGCGAAATCGTACCCTCGGTAAAGGCGGTAAACAAGGGCCCCAGCTTCGTAAAGTGGGCTGCAAATTTGCTTTCCATTCCCACCACAAGCGGCTTGAATTCGACAAACAGCTCCGTCTTGTCTGTATAAAGCGTGTAGGCCAATGCTTCCAAGCCTTGCTCCTCCTCCGCGTGGGAATGACCATGTTCTGTATTGCAACCGAACAAGAGTGCCGCGATCATTGCCAAAGGCAATAGAATTTTTTTCATCGTATTGAAGTTTGAAATTGAACAAACGGGCATTGTCTGTCACATCACAGCGATGCAACAGTTACCCATTTTCCGAATTGGAAATTGGTCAAACCATCAAATACGGTGGGGCACGCAATCCTGAACACAGCGCATGCGGGGAAAGGTAGGTTTTCGGTTCGGAAGGAGGCTTGTCGTATGCGAAAACTAAACTACTGTCCGAAGTTTGAAGGCTTGGAGCCAAACAGCATACATCCAGCGTCGGCAATGGATCGCGATCGGCATTGTCACCACTGGTGATATAAACTTGGGATTCATGGACGTTGTGAGCGAAATCATGATGGGATTGTTCAGGAAAGTCCGTCTGGGATTCGCCCTGATGATCAGCATGCTGATTCGAATCTTCCTGTTGACCCGCATGATAATGGTCGTGGTGGTGATCCCCGTGTTCATCATGTTCCTGCAGGGCAATCGCCAGTTGCGCGTCATGATGGTAATGCGGCACAAGGTTGTGTCCTAGCATCACCATATAGGCGAGCAGCAGAAAAAACAACGATGTGTATCTCTTGAGCATGATCGATTGCGAAGTTAGCGATTTACTTGAGAATTGGCACACGTAATTCCAGAATCTTTTCATCAACCAATCAAATGGCCGGAATTCTTACAACGAGCAATTGACTTGAATCGGAAGGATGGTGTTGGACGGAAGGCTTCCGACTTACCCGCATGGCCCCCCGGTTCCAACCGCCAAGAACGCCAAGCGCCGCAAGGTCTGGTTTCTTTTGACTTTGCGGATCTTTTACGTGCGAGCTGTTTCCGTCTTCCCCGTTTTATTTCCCTCTTGTCAATGCCTAAAAAACATTGACCGTATTGTCTCCATTCGATCTTCGTGACTTCTCGCTTCCCGTTCCGTTGTTGGGGCTCAAAATTTTGAGCCCCAACAACGGAACGGGACAACCCCAAAATCACAATTCCCCTGAGAAGCGATCGCAGCCCAAGACCCTCACCGAATGACCAGCTTTTTCACAACCACCCCCTCGGCATCTGCGATCTTGACAAAATAGACGCCGGTGGCGGCAGGATCGAGGGAAATGTCGAGCCGCAATTTGCCCACGTCCAGGGTGGGGCTCCAAAACGCGAGGATTTGGTCATGCACATTTGTGATTTCCACGGATGCTTGCCAGCCCGAAAGGCCGCTTGCTTCCAGGTGGAAATCGCCATGGTTGGGATTCGGGAAGAGCGCAATATGCCGATCAAGCATCGCCGACCAACCGACCACGACGATGCTCTGTGCGATGGTGTCGCTGCCACAAGAATTGGCGACGATCAACTGCACGACGTAGTTGCCGGAGGCCGCATACGTATGGGTTGGGTTTTGCAGGTTGCTCGTGTTCCCATCCCCAAAATCCCATGCCCAAGTCGTGGGCGTACCCGTGGAAACATCGGTAAAGGTATAATCCAGGCCGTTGCCGGGGTTTTGCACAAAGTTGAAGTTCGCGATCGCGGTTGGCAAGGTGGCGACGGTAATCGTTGTGCTGCCATTGCAACCGTTGCCACTCGTGACCGTGACCATATACGCGCCTGCCATCGCCGCAGCGACGTTGCCCAAGATGGGATTTTGCAGTGTCGAACTGAAGCCATTCGGCCCGGTCCAGGCGTAGGTATTGCCGCCATTCGCCATGAGAAAAAGGGTGTCGCCCTCGCATACGGGCGTATTGCTGCTCGCGGCGGCGCTCGGCGATGGCATCAATGTGAGCGTGACCGGCGTGCGTGCGGTGCTGATGCAGCCGGCACTCGTGACCCAGGCTTCGGCATAATAGGTGGCGGTGGCGCCGCTCGTCGGCCGGAAATTGTTTCCCCTGATGCCTGACACCGTGCCACTCGCAACCGCGCCGCCGGTGGGCGCTGTAAACCAATAGATCATTTGCCCCACAGGCGGAGCGTTTACGGCAAGGATGGGGATGGGTGTTCCCGCGCAATAGCTCGCATTGACCGGTGCCGAAGGTGTGGCGGGCGTGGCCAAGAAAGCCACCGTGACGGAGCTTGTCGCGGTGCATCCGTTGACACTGGTCACCGTGACGGCATAATTGCCGGCTTGGGTCGGTGCAAAGTTGGAGATCGATGGAAATTGAATGTTGGAAGTGAAGCCCGCCGGCCCCGACCAACTGTAGGCAATGTTGGGGGTCGCAGCCAAGGTGAGCGTGCCCCCTTGGCAGACGGGACTGTTGGAGGAGGCCACCACCGTGGGGCTCGTAAGCTGGGTCAGGGTGACGGGAAGGCGCGTACCCGTGGAACAGGGTAAGCTTGTCCTGTTGGTTTCTGCATAATAGGTAAATGTAGCAGGGTTGCTGGGCAGGAAGGAATTGCCACGCGTGCCCAGGACGGTGCCGGTGGCGATGCTGCCGCCGACAGCGGCTGTGTACCAGAGGATGGTGTCACCCACCGCAGGAATGGCCACAGATATCGGCGGGATGGGCGTGCCAGCGCAATGACTGGCATGGACAGCGCCTGTAGCCGGGGCCGGTGGCGTGCACGCGCCTTGCGTGATTTTGGCGAGGAATGCATCGTATGTGCCTCCCCCGAAGACCGTTTGATGCGGGCCCGTCATCCCTCCAACGATGGTTGTATTGCCGAGGATGAAGATGGAATAGTTGTTGATCGCATGCAACCCGTAAATGTAGGTATTGTAGGGAAACCCCAAATAGGTTCCCCAAATCCTGTTTCCTGCGGGATCAAATTTGACGATGTAGGAATCCCTATAATTCGTGAGGACATTTTGATAGCCGCCCGAGGCAATGAATCTGGTAGATTGGGTGAAGCCTCCCAAATAGACATTGGAAGCGGCATCGGTGCAGACGGCGGTACCATAATCCCGCATCGTATCACCGTAATAGGTGCCCCACAATCTGATCCCCGCCGAATTGAACTTCACCAAAATGGCATCCCATCGTCCGCCGATTTGATTTTGATGGCCTCCGAATGCAATATTCGTGGGGCTTCTGGTTTGGCCTGCCAGATAGACATTGGCATTTTGGTCCAGGGCGAGATCGGGGTAGTCTTCAAGGGAGGTGTCGCCATAATATGTGGACCATAGCAAAGCGCCCAAGTCATTGAATTTTGCTACGAAGAGATCCGTATTGCCGCCATAGACGGTTTGGTGGCCACCGGTCGCAATACCACTCGCACTTTCGGTGAAGCCAGCAGCGTAAATATTTCCGGCAGCATCGGATTCTAGCCTTGTGATACCATCATATTGCGACCCGCCAAAATAAGTGCCCCAGATTCGTACACCTGCAGCATTGAATTTGACGAGGTAGGCATCGGTTCCTCCCGCCAATGTGTTTTGATAGCCCCCAGCGGCGATCCCGCTCGTGCTGTTGCCGCCGCCGGAAAGATACACGTTGCCAAGGGCATCCGTTGCAACCTCTTGACCGCCATCCAGATCCGTTCCGCCATAATAAGTACCCCAGACCCTTATCCCAGCTGCATTGAATTTGACCAAGTAGGCGTCATGGTTGCCAGCCATCGTATTTTGATGCCCCCCCGATGCAATGCCAAATGAGCTGCCTGAGATGCCGGAGAGATATACATTGCCGAGCAGGTCGGTGGCCACGCCACTGCCGCTTTCGAAATCAAACCCACCATAATAGGTTGCCCAGATTCGGTTTCCATTCGTGTCAAATTTTGCAACAAAGCCGTCCCAATATCCTCCCATGGTGTTTTGATGTCCTCCCATGGAAATGCCGTTGGTACTCGACGTCATACCAGCAAGGTAGAGGACGGAATTGCCAAATGAAGTGATCCGATAACCATTTTCCTCGGCTGCGCCGCCATAGTACGACGCCCAAGCCAGTGCGGGATCGATCACCAGCGTCTGCATGCTGTCGTAGGGCCCAAGCTCAAAGGTCAGCTCCCCGTCCAAGAGCTTGAATTGCGTGCCCACGGGTGCGCCATCCGCTGAGAACGAAACAGGTGCGTCCTCCGTGATTTCACCCATCGGCGTAGCCAACTTGAGCTTGCCATCCTCCAGGAGCGTGCTGGCTGTTGCACCTTTGTATTGCATTCGAATGCGATGGGGATCAGCCCCGGGATGTACGATGAAGTCGTATTTCAAGCCGCCTTCATGGCTGTAAATCACCCAGTCGATGCCGGGATAAACATCCATCAGCGTGATTTTACTGTAGGCCTGCACCTCCAAAATTCCATCTGGCGCATCGGGGGTATTGTAGTAGTTTTCATAATAGCCCGTGGCAGTCCCTCGCATGATTTGCGGCGTTGCATTGCTCCCGACCAGATCAAGATCCAGGCGGTAGGTCTCCTTGAGCGTCGGCTCGGGCTTCTCAAAATCCTTCAAGACCGCAGGGCGCCCCGGGTCCATCGCGGGTGCAGCCTCCTGCTTTTCAAACTGAAAGGAAATACCTGTAGGACGCACCGCGACTTTCATGCCGCCATTTTGCCCCAAAAAGAGCACGTCCGGCCGCGGGTTGCCCTCCAAATCGGTCACTTGCCCCTTGTTTTCCATCAGGCGCATCGTCGGGGAGGACATCTGCGGATTGATTCCCGCTGCGGGGGATTCGTTGCCAGCGCGCTGAATGGCAAAATCAAGCAAAGGAGCATCAGGGATTTGAGCCAAGGCCGCGATTTCAGCCGCGTGAAAGCAAAGCCAGAGGCATTCATTGCCCAAGAGAAAACCCTGCCAAGGGTAGAAAAATCATTGTGTTGTTTCATGTCTAGTAAATTGAATGGTTCCAATTTAGTAAATAAAATGCGTATCGGGAACTTTACCAGCAGCTTGGAAAAACCATTTGTCATTTCGACCGAAGTGGTCGAGGCAGCGAAGCGACGCGACCACGCAGCGGAGAAATCTAGCGCCTCTTGTAGCACCTCCTGTCTAACCATAAGACGGTTAGGTAGCACATTTCAGCGGTACTTCATCACCAATCCGGTCATGCGGAGGTGTATCGTGAGGCGCCAGATTTGCTCATCAGCGCCTTTCTTTCAAAGGAATTCACGGGTGCTTCGCAATTCTCCGCTTCGTCTTTGGATATTTGCTGCGGCTCCTTCGGAGCCTTGCAAATACCCAAAGACTCCGGTCGAAATGACAAACGACTTGGCTTAGTGGCAATCTTCCAGATAAGTATATTTTACATTATTGTGCTTATCAGGAACTTTACCAGTGAATTTTTTAAGTAAAATCAAGGGGTCACCTATATAAGCTGTTCGAGGTACCAACCCCGAAGGGGTTGATCTGTGGATAGCCCACAGTGAAACTGGGGGTAGCGAGCATCCCCCAAAGTTTCAATCCGCCGCGGCGGAGTTGACAATTAAGGAGGATCGCCAACCCCGGACTTCATCCGGGGCTATCCACAGGTCAAGCCCTTCGGGCTTGGAAGGTAGAATCCTGCCCCATTCTGGTTTTACTGGTCAAGTTCCCGATAGGCATTTACATTATTGTAGTAGCCCAATCCCCCTGATTCAGCGGTCGTTTTGTGGCTGCACGTCGATCCCCCAATCAAGCATTTATGTAACAATCCCCCCCGCTGCGTGTAACGCGCTATCGCGATGCATGCCCCAACTTTGCAGTGGGAGAGTGGCTCTATTGGGCTGCTTATGTTTTTGACCCCTTCGGGTCCATCTGAATATAAATGAAAATGATTATGAAATTTGTACAAAAGATAATGGCAGCGCCTTTTTTGCTGATGCCAATGCTTGCGCTTGCACAGGCCCCAACCTTGGGTTCGGCGGCTGACTTTGCGCTTTTTTCTACCGCAGGTGCGGTGACCAACTCCGGCATCTCACAGGTGACGGGCAATGTTGGCAGCAACAACGGCTCGAGTACGGGCTTTGGCAATGTCAACGGCGGCATGCATGACATGGATGGGGTTTCGGCGCTGTGTGCTGCGGACGTGCTCATCGCTTACAATCAACTGAACGGAACCATCCCCACAGGCAATCTTGCGCCATTGTTGGGCAACGGTGTCACCTTGACAGCCGGGGTTTATGCCGTCTCAGGTGCAGCGACTTTGGGAGGAACATTAACTTTGGATGGACTGAACAATCCGAATGCGGTTTTCATCTTTCAAATTCAAGGTTCGTTGTCTGCCGGTGCAGGCACACGTGTGATGCTGACCAATGGGGCATTGGCTTGCAATGTTTTCTGGAAAGTCGAAGGTTTGGTCAGTGTCGCCTCCGGATCGGTGATGCGTGGCACGATCATCGCCAACAATGCCGCGATCGAATTGAACACCGGCGACACCTTGGAAGGTCGCGCACTCTCTACTGCAGGGGCGGTGACCATTGACGGCGCCTTGGTTTATACGCCGATTGGTTGCGGTAGCCCCGTGCTGAACGGCCCGACGGCGCCTACCTTGGGTACCGTCGAATGTTATGCCATTTTCTCGGGTGACGGCAGTGTCACGAATTCGGGAATCACGACCGTGTTGGGCGATGTCGGTTGCAATACCGGACCGACGACAGGTTTTGACAGCCTGCTTGTGAATGGCACAATCCATCCGCTACCTGACGGATCCACAGCCGCTTGCGCTGCCGATTTGTTGCTGATGTACCAACAAATGAACCTGATGGCCACCGACATCGAATTGCTCTATCCGATTCAGTTTGGCCGCAATTTGGTCTTGACGCCGCATGCTTACCTGTTGGATGCTGCGACGACCTTGACCGACAGCGTCTATTTGAATGCGCTGGGCAATCCCAATGCAGTGTTTGTGATGAAGATCAACGGTGCGTTTACCGCAGCTGCCAATTCGAAGGTGCTGCTGATCAACGGTGCGGATGCCAAAAATGTCTATTGGTTGGTCGAAGGCGCAGCCGACATCAACAACTATTCCATCTTCAACGGCACGATTCTCTGCAACAATGGCGCTTTGGGTGCCTTTAATACAGGTGTAGTGATCAACGGCCGCGTGCTCACGACAGCCGGCGCCTTGACGACGACTGCAATTGACGCCAATCCGGTGATCACACCTGGAAATTGCGGTCCGGTCGGGATCCCTGCGGATGCGATGCATGCAGATGACGAAGTGTTGGTCTATCCCAATCCATTCGTCGTAGGCCAAAGCCTGATGGTCGAGCAGCTTGCGCAAAGGCAAACCTCCATCAGGATGTACAATGCCATGGGGGCCGAAGTGCTGAATCAGACATTGACACAAGGAACGCAGTCCATTGCCACGCAAAACCTCGCGGCGGGAATCTACTTCTACAAGGTTTTGGAAAATGATCGCCTGCTGCAATCAGGAAAGCTGATCGCGCGATAGGTTTTTCAGGCCTGCCTAACGATGTCCGGTAACCTTGACGGGTTGTCGGACATTGTTGGGTTGGTTGGCTTGGCCCCAGTAAAGGAGAAGGAAACGGGAAATTTCGGGAACCCCAGAACCACAAATTGTATCGGCATCGCATGGCCCTCCCGTCCGAAGTCATTGATTTTCACTGCAAATCCTCTCATTTGGCCAATGGAGGGCATTCGCTAGGATACCACGCTTGAATAGTCGACCTTTAGAAGAAATCGTGATTTTTCGCGGATCCTGGAGCAGTTGGCAATCTCTTCGGACGTTGGATTTGATGGTATAGTTTAATCGAAGGAGAATTGAAATTTATGAGTAATGAGCAGGATCCATCTAAAATTCTCAGAAGGCGATACATCCCGACTGCCGAATTTTACAGCCAAATTATCGACAGCCTTCAGGACTATTCGATCTTCACGCTGGATTTGGATTATACGATCAACAGTTGGAGCAGCGGCTCGGTGAAAATCTTTGGCTACGAAACCGATGAGGTGATCGGCTTGCCATTTAATTTGATCTTCACCGAGGAAGACATTCAAAGCGGGATTCCTCAGGGCGAAATAGAGACAGCCTTGCGCGACGGTCGTGCGACCGACAACCGATGGCACATCGCCAAGGACCGCAGCCTGTTTTATGCTTACGGGTTGGTATTTCCACTGACGGGAATCGATGGTGAGCTGTTGGGCTACGTCAAAATTTTGCGGGACTTGACGGATCGTAAAATGTCTGAGGATGCGATCAAAAAGTATGTCAAGGAACTGGAGGACCTCAATACGCACAAGGAGAGCGTGTTGGCCATTCTTTCCCACGATTTGCGTTCGCCACTCTCTGCCATCATCGGCACGGCAAAGTATCTGAAGGACAACTTTGAAAAGATGGATCCGGAGGTCGTCAAAGAGATGCTGGAGCTACTGTACAAGTCTTCGGTAGACGAATTGGACATGCTGGATTATTTGGTCGAATGGGCGCGGATCAAATATGCGACCGATACGTTTTCGCCCACCAAGATCAAACTGACGAGTTATATCAACCGCGTATTTGAGACGCTCAACGAGTCAGCAGCCATCAATGCCGTCAATCTTCACCAAGAAGTGGAGGAAAATGTTTCTGTTTTTGCAGACGGGAAAATGTTGATTTCGATCATCCAAAACATTGTTTCCAATGCCATCAAGCATACAAAACAAGGTGGATCGATCACTGTGTCGGCCTTGGAAAAAGACGGACGGATCATTGTAAGGATCAAAGACACGGGCATAGGAATGTCCAGTGAAATCCAGAAAAAGCTGTTTAGCCCGCAGATTAAGTCCCTTTCGGCAGCAAGAAAGGAAAACAAAGGCGCAGGCATCGGATTGTTGTTGGTAAAAGGCTTTCTGGAAAAAAACGGGGGCGAAATCTGGGTGGAAAGCATCGAAGGAGAGGGGTCTTCCTTCTACTTTACGTTACCCATCGACAAGCCGGAGTTTAAAATTGAAAGTGTAGAGGATATTGCATTTGATGAAAACGCTTGAGGCATGCCTCATTGCGATCTGTGAATAATGCAACAATCTGCTTTTGGAGTATAAGCCCTCCACCATGGAATGGGCATAGATTTGAAATGAGGGGAACTAAAATTATCGCCGATTGAAATTATACATCAAATACATGGTGAGCAACCGCTGCAAAATGGCGGTGAAGGAAGAGTTGAAGAAGCTGGGCCTGCACTTTGTGTTGGTCGAGCTGGGCGAAGTGGATACCATGGAAGAGCTCACAAAAGAGCAACGCGATCAACTCAATGAAGGATTGCGTAGCTCCGGCTTGGAATTGATGGACAACAAACGGGCGGTGCTCATCGAACGCATCAACAATGTCATCACAGAGATGATCCACCATTCGGAGGAAATGCCCAAGGTCAATTATTCCGATTTCATTGCTGAAAAGCTCGGTTACGATTATACCTACCTCAGCAATACCTTCTCCGAAGTCAAAGGCATCACCATTCAACAATTCATCATCCTGCACAAAATTGAGCGCGTCAAGGAATTGTTGCTGTATGAAGAACTGAACCTCACCGAAATTTCCTATAAAATGCACTACAGCAGCGTAGCGCACCTTTCCAATCAATTCAAAAAGGTCACAGGACTTACGCCGTCGGCTTTTAAGCAACTTAAAGAGCACCGCCGCAGTCCGATTGAGGATGTAGGGAAAACCCTTCCCGCAATGAATTCAAACACAGAAAATGAGTAAATGATGGAAAGGGAAGGTGCAAAAGCGGCAAAATATATCAGTGGCCTCCTCGAAGCGAGCTTGGATCCGTTGGTGATCATCAGCGCGCTCGGAAAGATTACGCAGGTCAACGAAGCCTCTGTCAAAGTGACTGGCGTACCCCGGGAAAAATTGATTGGAACGGACTTTTCCAATTATTTTACCGAACCGGAAAAGGCCGAAGCAGGCTATCAAAAGGTTTTTCTTGAAGGGTTTGTGGCTGATTTTCCGCTGACCATCAAGCACCTGGATGGGAGACTTACGCACGTCATGTACAACGCCTCCGTGTACAAAGATGCGGAAGGTGGCGTATTGGGTGTGTTTGCAGCAGCACGTGAATTCAATGAGCAAAATTGGGCCATTGACCTACGCGCAGCCAATACCGAGCTCGCCTTCCAAAACGACGAAAAGGAAAAGCGTGCCGCCGAGCTGAGCATCGCCAACACGGAACTCGCCTTCCAAAACGACGAAAAGGAAAAACGCGCCGCCGAGCTGAGCATCGCCAACACGGAACTCGCCTTCCAAAACGACGAAAAGGAAAAACGCGCCGCCGAGCTGAGCATCGCCAACACGGAACTCGCCTTCCAAAACGACGAAAAGGAAAAACGTGCCGCCGAGCTGAGCATCGCCAACACGGAACTCGCCTTCCAAAACGACGAAAAGGAAAAGCGCGCCGCCGCGCCGCCGAGCTCGTCATTGCCAATGAAGAATTGGCTTTTCAGAATCAAGTCAAGGAAAATCGCGCTGCAGAATTGGTCATCGCCAATATGGAACTCGCCTTCCAAAACGACGAAAAAGAAAAGCGCGCCGTTGAGCTTTCCCTGGCCAACGAAGAAATTGCGGTACAAAACTTGGAACGCGAGAAACGCGTTGCGGAGTTAAGCATTGCAAATTATTCGAGAAGTTTGATCGAGGCGATTTTGGATCCCTTGTTTACGATCAGTCCGGCGGGAAAAATCACGGATGTCAACAAGGCCTCCGTTGACTTTACCGGTGTGCAACGCGAGTTGTTGATTGGAAGCGACTTTTTTGACTATTTCACGGATGCCGCGCAGGCGCGCCAAGCGTATGCGCAAGTATTTTCCGAAGGTTTTGTGGTTGATTTTCCGCTGACCATCAAAGATCACCGCTTCACCGATGTATTGTTTAACGGATCCATTTACAGGGACGAATCGGGAAGGGTAGTGGGCGCGGTCGTCGTCGGACGCGATATTACGGATCAGAAGAAGATTGGAACCGAATTGCTCGAGGCAAAGGTCGTCGCCGAAATGGCGGCGATGATTGCCGAAGAGGCGCAAGGAGAGGCCGAAACTGCGACCATCAAGGCCAATGACGCAGTGAAGGCAAAGCAGCAGTTTCTTTCCAACATGAGCCACGAGATCCGCACACCGATGAATGCGATTATCGGGTTTACAAAAGTGGTATTGAAAACCGATTTGTCCTTGAGACAGAGAGAATATTTGAATGCCATCAAACTCAGCGGCGATGCCCTCATTGTGCTCATCAATGATATTTTGGACCTCGCCAAGGTCGATGCGGGCAAAATGACCTTTGAAAAAACACCATTTAGGCTGGCGGCATCCATTTCGGCGATGTTGCACCTGTTTGAAACCAAAATCCATGAGAAGAATTTAGACCTTGAATTGGACTACGACGTCAGTATTCCCGAGGTATTGGAAGGTGATCCCGTGCGTTTGCATCAGATTATACTCAATCTTGTGAGCAACGCCGTCAAGTTTACCAATGAAGGCAAAATCAAGGTTTCGGTACGTTTGGTCGATGCCGACGACACCATGGTCAAAATATCTTTTGCAATCTCCGATACGGGTATTGGGATTTCAGAAGATAAAATTGAAAGTATTTTCGAGAATTTTCAGCAGGCTACAAGTAGCACCTCGCGCTTGTATGGCGGCACGGGCCTTGGACTCGCGATTGTCAAGCAATTGGTGGAACAACAAGGCGGAACCATTGCCGTCACAAGTCAGGCAGGTGTTGGCGCATCCTTTGTATTTGAACTTTACTTCGCAAAAACGGCGCTCATTGCTGATGTATTGGAGGAAGTGACGGAGGTGAATGCGGAATACCGAAACATCAAGGTCTTGGTGGTCGAAGACATTCCACTCAATCAGCTCCTGATGAAAACCTTGCTGGATGACTTTGGCTTTGAACGCGAGATTGCGGGGAACGGAAGAATTGCCATTGAAAAATTGCAGGCACAGTCCTTTGATATTGTGTTGATGGACCTGCAAATGCCGGAAATGAATGGTTTCGAAGCGACCGAATACATTCGTAAGACGATGAATAGCAAGATTCCGATCATTGCCTTGACGGCGGATGTCACTACTGTCGATGTCGCCAAATGCAGAGCCGTCGGCATGAATGATTATATTGCAAAACCCGTGGATGAGCGTTTGTTGTACAGCAAAATTGTTGGGCTCGTGCGCAAACCCAAAATTCAAGTGAAGGCGCAAGTCGATACCGTTGAAGGTGAGGAAAGGCTTGTGAAATGCATCGACATGGCCTACCTGAATCGCCGGACAAAGTCGAATCCGGACTTGATGATGGAAATGATCACGCTTTACCTTCAGCAAACCCCGCCTTTGATTTCAGCCATGAAACAAAGTATGCAATCCAAAGATTGGGAAACCTTACATTCTGCCGTGCACAAAATGATCCCTTCGTTTTCCATCATGGGAATCGATGCCGTCTTTGAAGTCATGGCTAAAAAAGTACAGGAATTCGCCAAGGCACAAGAAGAAGTTGATGTGATGCAGGAATTGGTTTTGAAGTTGGAAAGCGTTTGTTTGCAAGCATGTGAGGAGCTGGAAGAGGAGTACAAGAAGTTAAGGAGCAGTAATTTATGAAAGTGGAAGATAAAATAAAACTATTTTTGGTCGATGACGACGCCTTGTTTTTGAAGTCGTTGGAGATCGAGTTTTTAAATCACGCGGATTTTGAAATTGAAACCTTTGCGACGGGTGAATTGTGTATTGCCAAGCTCTCCAACAATCCGGATGTGATCATTTTGGATTATCAGCTTGACGGCTTGGACAAAACTGCAATGAATGGGATCGAAGCCCTGGACAAAATCAAAGCATTCAATCCGGATATTCCAGTCGTGATGCTCTCTTCGCAAGACAAAATCGAAGTTGCGGTCAATTGCATGCACCACAGGGCATTTGACTATGTCGTCAAAAGTGAGACCGCATTCATGCGTCTGCAAAAAATCATCACGACGATTTTCACCTACAAAAAAATGGAGAAGGCGCTGAAGTGGTACATGGACCGCATGTAATTCTGCACCTGTGATACTTGCAATTTCAATGCTTGAAACTGCAATGGTGCAAGGTAAATCCGGGGTTAAGTTTGTGTTGTTGTGAAAATTCATTCACGGCAAATCCCAAAAACGGAAATTTACCATGAGTACTCCAGAAAAGAAATTGCCATTGACTGCCGAGCAAATTGCCGCCAATGACCACGCTGCCCAACTTCAAGCGGCAGCCGACAAGCGTCACCAAGAAAGTGAAAAACGCAAGGAATTGGCCGCAAATGAAAAGGCCGAAACCGCAAGGGAACATGCTGAAGACGAAGCTGCCCAGGCCCACAAACATTCCATCATTGCGCCTACTTACCCCAAAGGCGATCACACTGAGCATCCTGCAAACTAAGTCACCCACTGATACTGAGGCGCACTTTCATTCAAAAATGGGAGTGCGCTTTTGATTTCCGGGAACTGCGATTCATGCAACTTTAATTGCGGTACGTGTAAGACCTTGGGCAAGCAATCTAGCGACCTTTACCATGTGAAAATGATTTCACACTTAAGACCTGGGAATATGAAAAACGTAACTGAAATGAAGGGCGATTGGAACGAACTGAAAGGTCGCCTAAAGCAGAAATTTGCCATCCTTACCGATGATGATGTACTGCTCCAGGAAGGCAAACAAGACGAACTTTATGGCCGCCTCCAAAACAAACTTGGAAAGACAAAAGCAGAGATTCATCAATTGATCGAGTCGCTTTAAAGAGATCAATCACCGCAGGAAAAGGTCAGGTTCAACACTAGCAGTCACCAAGCTTGCCCACCCAGTTCTCTATTGAATCGGGTTCTGAGCGGATCGTCAATTGGCAGTCGATCGAGAGCCTGACCTTGGAATGCAAATCGGAAATAATTCAATATAAAATCAAATGAAAAGAAGACTTTTTACAATCGCAATGTTCAGCCTGGTGTTGGGTGGTATTTTGACCAGCTGCAACAGCCCTCAAGAAAAGGCCACCGATGCCAGGGAAGATTTTGTGCAAGCACAAGCCAACCTCGAGCAACACAAGGCCGATTCGATGCATGAAGTGGATTGGCAAGCCTTTAAGACGGCTTCCATCAACCGCATTGCCGCCAACAAGGTAGAAATTACCGCATTGAGGGATAAAAAGGCCGCAAAAGGCAATATCATGGATCCGGTCTATGCCCAACAGATTGTCGATTTGGAGCACAAGAATACCGCGATGCAAAACCGCATCGACGACTACGAAAAATACAATAGCAGTTGGGAAGAGTTCAAGCGTGACTTTACCCGCGAAATGGATGAACTCGGCGAGTCTTTGAAAGGCGTCGGGTCAGACAATTCCAAATAAGGAAAGCGCATTCCCAAATTTAATTTACTCTGAAATTTATCAATTCATTATGAAAACAAGTACTTATCTTTTGATGTTTGTGATGCTGCTGAGCGTCGGTGCGATGTCAAGCTGTAAAAAAAGCGGCTGTGTCAATGTCAATGCCTGCAACTACGATCCTGATGCCAAAAAAGATGACGGTACCTGCATCGACAAAGGTCAGGTCACGTTTTGGACCAATTCCAATGGTTCCAATTACGACATTGATGTCACGATCAACGCTGCACAAAGCTCAACCACGGTTGAGTTGGTAGATGCCCCGATTTGTGATGCTTCAGGCTGTGCGACTTTTTCGCTGTGCCCAGGCTCACATAGCTATACTGCACGCGAAGCTTCCCCAGGTACCGGTACTTGGACTGGAAACGTGGTGTCAGTCGAATCAGGCTGCACCGTCATCCTGCTCGAATAATCGTTCGCGATTCCCCGAGAACTACAATTGCCCTTGCCTTTTTGGCAGGGGCTTTTGTATGATGGGGAATTTTGATTGGGACCTCAATCCGTGAATTTTGCAACACTCATTCGGCATAATGTAATGCCCTCCCTGCCATTCTTTTTCACCTTTGTGACGTGCCAATCATGGCGCAATTAAACGACAAGATTATGAATACGACAACGATGAAGGGCGATTGGTCCGAGCTGAAAGGCAAACTCAAGCAGAAGTTTGCAATCCTGACCGATGACGATGTATTGCTGCAGGAAGGCAAAGAAGACGAGCTGTATGGCCGCCTTCAGCAGAAGCTTGGCAAGACCAAGGAAGAACTGCATACCCTCATTTCTGAATTGTAAATCGTAGCTCACCCGCTATTGGATGCCCTGCCAAGATTAGTCCATGTAAAAGTGGTTTAGTCGGGCAAGGCGTTTCAATGCACAATCGTTTCTAAAATGAAAAAGCACCTTCTCAAATCGATGTTAGTTCTTGCCCTCTTTGGTTTTGCTTTGCAAAGCTGTGACACTCCCGCCCAAAAGGTGGAGAATGCCGAAGAAGACGTCATCCGCGCCAACGAAAACCTCGACAAAGCCAATGCAGCTTACCGCTTGGAAATGATCGAATACCGCGCCAAAAATGCAGAGCGTATTGCGGCCAACAAAAAAAGCATGGCCGAATTCCAGGAGCGCATCGCTGCCGATAAATCCGAAGCCAAGGCTGATTACCTCGCCAAAATCGAAGCCCTTGATCGCAAAAACAGCGACATGGAAAAGAAAATGGATGACTTTAAAACCGATAGCGAATCGGAATGGGGAGATTTCAAACGCGAATTCTCCAGGGATATGGATGTATTAAGGGACTCGTTGGAGAGCCTGTTTGGTAAGGATGCAAGATAACTTCAAATCAAAATGGGAATGAGAAAGACAATCGCAATCGCCATGATCGTCGTTGGCGGCGCTATGATGGCTTACACGGGATTTACCTTTGTCACACGCGAAAAGGTCGTGGACGTTGGCCCGGTACAAATTACCAAAGACAAGAATCACCTCGTGATTTGGTCGCCAATTTTGGGTGGGGTGATCCTTTTCGCTGGGCTCATTGTGCTCTTTGCGGAAAAGAAGGGTAAAGCCTGATCTGCCTCCTACAATAATTATTGCATTTTCATTCACCTGAGCGTAGTCAATATATGGCGATTACTTATTACATGTTGCAAATTTCCCCGGTGCTGTTTTTCCTGCTGATCGTAGGTGGATGTGCCTTGGTGGCTGGATTGGGAACCCTTTTGTTCCGGAAGCTTGTGAAGATCAAGGTGCAACGTTCGCACAATGAGGTGACAGGCTTTTTGTTTCTTGCAATTGCGAGTTTTTATGCATTGTTGTTGAGCTTCATTGTATTGGTTGTTTGGGAGCAGCTCAATGAGACCATTGGTATTGTGAGCAAGGAAGGCAGTACTGCCATGACCTTGTACCGCGATATCAAATACTATCCCGATACCGTGCGGAGCAAGCCGCTTAAAACCGCCTATTTGAATTTTGTTTTTGACGTTGTCGATGACGAATTTCCAGAGATGGCACGTATGGAGCGTGCACGTGGGACCTCCGAAAGTTTCGATTTGGTCTTCGTGCGCATGGCGCAGTTGGATCCCAAAACCCCCATGGAAAGCATGCTCGTCGCCGAAATGATGACACAGTTGAATACTCTCGCTGCTGACCGTGGACAAAGGATGACGACCATGGACGTCGAAATCAGACCTCCTTTATGGATGCCGATCATCTTGGGGGCTTTGATTACTTTGCTCTGTGCAATGTACCTTGATATCGAGCGCCTCCGAATGCACTTTATTTTGACGGCGTTGCTGGGCGCTTTTATCGGAATGTTCCTTTTTGTGATCGTTGTTTTGGATCATCCTTACTCGGGTGTGTTTGGGTTGAAGCCCGACAGTTACATGCAGATCTTTACCAGTGAAAAGTGGTCCAAAGAACTGCACGACAGGACAACCATCCAACTCAAATAGTCACAAGATTGAAATTCAAATTAAGAATGGGAATGATAAAAATGAAAAATTATAGCAGATATTTTTTGCTGGTATTCGGTTTGTTTGCGACGCTTGTTGCTTGCGAATCCAATGAAAATAAGGCAGAAGAAGCGTTTGAGCAAGTCCGGGACAGCATGACGGCAAAAGGAGACAGCACTGCCTACGCTGATTCCAATGTCGAATTGCCCAAACAGAAGGCAAAACCAGCGATCACGCATGTCGTTTTGTCGGAGGAAGCCCGATTTGCAAAGGAAACAGAAGCAACGATCAATTCGAATGAAGTTTTGATCAAGGAATTGAAAGGAACCCCGGACAACGCCAAATTGCTCAAAAAGATCTCTCAGGTGGAAAAGGACAATGCGGCATTGCGCCTTGAAATGGCAGCCTATCTGGCGGAAGTAAAATTGCGCTGGGAGACCCACAAGGCCACGACGCTGGAGGAGCTTTCAAAAATTGAAGCCGAATTGAAGACCTTGAAAGAAGGCCTTTCGAAGTAATTGCCACAGGGTTTCCACCAATCTGTAAGTCTTGCAATTCTTTGCATTGTCTTTGTAACACTTCCCGATGCCGCAGATCCGAGCTTTGTATTGTGATAAATGATTCACAAAGAAAATTGAAGAATATGAAAAAGTACTTAATCATCACGGCATTGTTTTTGTCAATTGGCGTTACGCTCAAAGCACAAGACGATCCACGTGAGAAGTTTTCTGCTGGTGTCAAAGCTGGTCTCAACATTGCCAATGTTTGGGACTCAGAAGGTCAAGACTTTGATGCTGACCCAAAAGCAGGCTTTGCCGGCGGTGTGTTTGGGTCTATCCCGATTGGGAAAGTCTTAGGTTTCCAGCCCGAAGTTTTGCTTTCGCAAAAAGGCTTTCGCGCCTCAGGCACTTTGTTGGGCACTGATTATTCCTTTGCCCGCACGAGCACCTACATTGACGTGCCTTTGCAAATTCAGATCAAGCCTGCTCAATTCCTCACCATTGTTGCTGGACCTCAATATTCTTTTTTGATGCATCAGAAGAACGTTTTTACCGTGGGTCAGAGTAATGTCGTGCAAGAATTTGACAATGAAAACGATCAGATCCGCAAGAACATCTTTGGTGCAGTTGGTGGCCTGGATGTGAATATTTCCCACGTCGTCATCTCTGGAAGAATGGGATTCGATTTGCTGAACAACAACGGCGATGGCACGTCGACCACCCCAAGATACAAGAATCGGTGGATCCAATTGACCGCCGGTGTCAAGATTTAATACCGAAAGGCGAAGCCATGGCTTGCATCAACCTACACTTAGAACCCGCAACTCGGCAGCAGAACCCACCCGCTTAGGCGGGTGGGTAGCTCCAACGGAGTAGGCCCATTTATTCATTAAGATTTCAACCCTTCAACGTATGAAAATATTTCTCTACACGATCTTGTTTGTCCTTCTGTTCTCCTGTGGGAACGTGTCTGCACAAACAACAGCCCCATCCTCCGAGTCTTTTGGGAACACCCTGAATTTGGGTGTGGGGATTGGCTATTATGGTTACGTCGGCCGTGCTATGCCTGCCTTGTCTGCAAATTACGAGTTCAATGTTGCGCGTAATTTCACATTGGCTCCGTTTGTGACCTTTATCACCTATCGTAATTACAGGCGCTGGGACGGGTACAATTATGCCTATCGCCAATCCGTCGTTCCGATGGGCCTCAAGGGCACATATTATTTTGACAGATTGCTCCATGCTGGCTCACGCTGGGACTTTTATCTGGCTGGTTCCCTTGGATTTGCCCTACGCACGACCCGCTGGGAAACAGGCTATTACGGTGATCCGGTGGTCGAGCGTGGCACAAGCGGCCTCTACCTCGATGGACACATTGGAGCTGAATACCATGCAAGCCAAAATCTCGGACTTTTCCTCGATCTCTCCACTGGCATTTCGCTTTTTGGACTTGCCATTCACCTTTAATTCAAGAAGACTATGAATAATTTGCTCTACATCATCGCTGTAATCTTAGTGATTGCCTGGGCCGTTGGCTACATCGGATTCGGAACCTCCAACCTCATCCACATCCTATTGGTCATTGCCATCATCTCCGTCCTCTTTCAAGTAATTTCTGGCCGCAGGAATTGATCCAAGGCACCTGAAACGAATATTTGGTCAAAAATTCTGCTATGATTTTGCCAAGAATGCACAAAACTGGTTTACCCCGGTTTTGTGTTTTTCGTTTTTCACCGTTCACTTCTCTGATCGTATCGCCTTTTGCGCAGTAAGCCGATTTGAAAATTGGACTTTGACGCCTTATCTTGGCATGGTCCTCCCACAAGGCGTCTGTTTTCAGTGTTTTTAAGGCGAGATAGCGTATGAAAGGTCTGTTTACATTGATCCTCATGCTCCTGTTCGGGGCAGCAATTTATTCACAGGTGAATACCGTCACCTATGCGGGAAGCACCGGCAAGGAAACCTTCTATGACGTGCTGCAGATCACGGGCGGTTCCGTGTTGGTGTGCGGCTATGCCGAAGACATGAGCTGGATTCCGGGCGGCGTGCCGGTTTCTCAGTTGACTTACACAGGCAATATTCCCAATTCCTTGGGGACCAACCGTTTTGGATTTATCCTGCAGCTTTCGGAGGATTTGCAGACGATCTTGAGTGTCGCGCACTTTCCGCAAGGCGCAGTAGAAGACATCCGGTTCATGAAAACCAATACGCTTCCCTACCAAGGCACCGGCGACCTGTACATTTCGGCCAATACTGCCGACACCTACGCCAATGACGGCGGCTATATCATCGCCAAACTGGACAACAACTTTGTGAACGGCGTGCCGACCGCACTTTCCTGGTTCAAGATCGCCTGGGCGGAGGCCGGCCCCAAAGATTATCACCCTTGGGATGTCACAAGCGACGGTGAAGTCTACCACGTCACCGGCCAAAACCATGCCTACGATTGGAGCGCGATGTATTGCCTCGATGCCAATGGCCAACGCAAAATCGTCCCCAACTGGCGCACGCACTGGCTCACAAGCGGATCCGAATGGAAGGGTACGCCCGCGAGCGCGGCCCCGGGTGGCCTGCCTGCTGTCAATTACAGTGGCATCGCCTTCAAAATCGGTGGCCGCTGCGAATTGCGTTCCTGGACGCAACAAGATTTCGATGCCATTGAGCCCGATGGCAATGGCGGCACGCGCAAAGGCAGCTGGCCCGCAGATTTCCTCTTCAGCGGACCTTGCGACCCCAATGCACCGACTGCCAACGGCGGAGGTTACAATGGCTATTCCCCCGAAAGTTGCTGCCCCGTTTGGGGTGCCACGTGTGTAGCCGTCGACAAACGCAACAATTGGATGTACCTGGGAATGAACTTCAAGAGTTATTCCAATCCGGCGAATTCCCCTGACTTTGAGCCCGCTGTGATTTGCTTTGACGAAACGGGAAACATGGTT
The DNA here is from genome assembly GCA_016718825.1 of Bacteroidota bacterium. Classification (NCBI taxonomy): domain Bacteria; kingdom Pseudomonadati; phylum Bacteroidota; species Bacteroidota bacterium. The sequence continues at coordinate 86,725 of JADKCL010000006.1, forward strand.
TGGTGGAGCCGCCTCTACCATGAAATTACGCCCGCCGGCGATACCGTCTACAGCTTGCCCGATCAATATGTCGATGCCTTGGCGATCGACTATGCCAATGACAAACTCGTGATCGGTGCGCGCGCCCACGGCAACAACACCGAAAACCTTTGGGAAGGAAATACCATCGCGGGCAATCCCAATGCCAAGGGATTCCAAAATCAATTCACCGGAACAAACGGCAATATCCACGAAAGTTGGATCGGCAAATTGCGCCTTGCGGATGGCAGCCTGACCAACAGTACCTACATGGCCGAGCTGTTTGAGGGCACGGGAAGCCTTGGGACGCAACATCCCGATCCCAATCTCGCAGGTTGGCCCGACCCCAATACCGGTTGGCCCAACGTCAACACCACAAGGATCACTAAAAACAATATGAAGGTGAGTTCGACCGGCGAATTGATTGTGCTCGGCGTCGGCCGCAGGACCATCACCACCGTCAATGCCTATCAGCGCAATGTTTCGCCTTGGTCCACCGGCGTCGGTTGCTGGAACAGCTTCGTACGCATGTACGACGAAAGCCTTGGGGTCCCCAAATACAGTTCGTTGATTGTCGGGGTTTGGGACACGCTGACGCAGCAAGGCGGGGACAATGCCGAGATGTTTGGCGTGTACAAAACCGACAAAGGTGTGATCGCCGTAGGCCGACAAAAGGCGACGAATGGCGTTCCCAATGGCAACAATTTGCCCGTGACCAACGTCCCAGCCTGGGGAACTTCGACGCCTTCGAATGAGACTGCCTTGCTGGTTTATTATCAGAGTGACAGCCTCATGAACCCGACGGATGTGATTACGGGCGTCGCGAATGGACCAGGCTTGGCAGCGCATTACGAGGGCAGGGCCTTCCCCAATCCGACAACGGGTATTGTGGAGGTGATGTTGCCCGATGATCTGCCTGAATTCGAATTTGTGGTGACCAATGTTTTGGGTCAAACGATGGCAACAGGACAACGCGAACGGGGTGGAAGCTACAAGCAATTCGATTTGTCGCAGCAGGTGGATGGGGTGTATTTCATCAGCATTCGCAGCGCAGACAAAACTTGGAAATACAAAGTGGTCAAGGGGAGAATAGAATAAAAACGGGACGAATGGGTTTGAAATTTTCGACGAACTGAAATGCGGCAATAGCCCAGTTTCAGTGGATTCGATTACCGTCTCTTTGCCCAAGAATGTTTGCCACGGTCGGCGGAAATTTTGTATGTTGCATTGAGTCAATGTACTACAATGAAGCGTTTTCTATTTCTTGGTTTGCTCTTGTTTGCTTTTTTCAATGGGAAAACCCAAAATTTCGCAATCGGAATCCCCGACAGCGTGGAGAATGTTGCTTTTCCCGGTTCGACCGGTGCCTACACCATTTCCAATCCGCTGAATCACAACGGGACTTCCTTTACCAACGCCCCGATCGCTGGCAATTGCTTTATGAATTGCAAAAGTGATTGGCTCTATTTTCACGATTTTGACTTGAATATTCCTGCCAACGCTACGATTCTGGGATTCGAAGTGATTCATAGCCGGGGTGGTTGCAATCAAGGTTCATTTGTCATCGATACATTGCAATTGACGCTCAATGGTTCGCCTCTTGGAACGCCAAAGCGGGACAGCGCTTCCACGACAGAAACCGATACCCTCGGCGGAAGTGTCGATGATTGGGGAATTGGATTCGTTCCACCTTTGCTTGTCACTGACCCTGATTTCGGTGTGATGATTCGCAGTACCGGAACGGGTATTTGCACCTTCGGGCAATTTGATCTGCGCCTGAAAGTATATTACTGCGAGTTTGGTACGCCCAATCAAGGCATCCCCGACAGTGTCATCAATGTGGCCTTTTCGGGATCCTCAGGCACGTATTCGGTGACCAATCCCTTGGTACACAATGGAACACAATTCACCAATCCTCCGGTTACCGTCAATTGTGTGATGAACTGCAAAAGTGATTGGCTGTATTTTCACAACTTCGGATTCAATGTGCCAAGCGGTCAAACGATCAATGGCATCGAGGTGATTCATTCCCGCGGGGGCTGCAATTCCGGTTCGTATGTGATCGACACCCTTTCCCTCGCTTATGGTGGCTTGCCCATCGGGAATTTGAAGCGGGATTCGACCTCCAACATGACCACGGACACGCTCGGGGATTTGGCGGATGTCTGGGGAAATGCGGGCTTGAACGGGGCGATGGTGAGCGATCCGAGTTTTGGCGTGATGGTACGCAGCTCAGGAACGGGAATCTGCACATTCGGGCAGTTTGACCTCCGCGTAAATGTCTATTTCTGTGGGGAGAATGTGCTTGCATCCGAGCCCGAATTGAACTCCAGCATTGTTTTCTACCCCAATCCAGCGTCGGATCGGATCCATTGGACCCATCCTGAAACGGTTGCACGTGTGGTGTGCCTGAATGCCATGGGGCAAATCGTCGATGCGCCGCAGATGGGAGATGATTTGGATGTTTCACGGCTGCCGAATGGGATTTATTTTATGCGGGTGACGACGGCTTTGGGAACGCAGTTTACCCAAAAGGTTTGCGTTCGACATTGACGTAGTGCAAATAGCTGTACACCTGTTGATTCCGAGTTTCCTCCTCGCGATATTGCAAAGTATTGCGTTCAACCAACGATCACCAACATGAAACGATATTCCATTTTTGTCTGGTTTTGCCTACTGTTCTCCAATACATTTGCGCAATGGATCCCTACGAATGGGCCCCGTATGGCGCATCCGACAACCGAAATTTTTGCCTTGGGGCCAATTCTGATGGCCTCTTCACAGTGTGCGCCATTTTACAGCACAGATCAAGGAGATTCTTGGAAAGTGATAGGTGTGTCCGGTGCTCCCTCGGACTTTGAGCGAAATTTTGAATTTCTGGGCAATCACTATGTTAGCTCTGGATGGTATTACCGTCGCGTAATTGTCAATGGAAATGCCGTTTCGTTGGATACCTTGCAGCAGATGCCGAGCAGTCCAGAGGACGTGGCTGCGGATTCGTCAGGGATTTATGCAGTGGGCTACGAAGCTGGGTTGATGTGGAGCGGAACGGGCAATAATTTCAGCTTGCACGCTACCGGATTGCCAAGGGACACGACTTTTTATCCCGGTGGAATGATCATCCGGTTGTATGCGTTTTCGGTCGCGTTGAATTCTACGTCGGTATTCGTCGGCACGAGCAAAGGAGTTTATCGTGCTCCAAAGGGCCAACTCACCTTTACTCCTCTGAATAACGGTTTGCCCACCGAGGATGTGTATGCGCTTTATTGCGAAGATTCGATGATGGTAGCCAGCGTAGACAGCAGCCTTTATCGCTCGACAGACTCAGGGAATTCTTGGACCCTTGTTCCAACCCCCATTCAGAGAAATTGCAGACGTTTGCAGCAGGTCGGAGATACATTGTTTGCCGCACTTTTCCATAGAGGGGCGATGTTCTCAACAGATGATGGCGTAAGTTGGACTATGGTCAATGCGACGCTTCAGAATGAGACTGTGACAGGATTTGAAAGGATCGGAGGGGAGCTTTTCTGCGCCACTTATGGAGGGCTTTTCAAGGGGGTTGCGAGTTCCACTTTGGTTGAATACAATGGTTGTGGTGTAGGAATCTATTCGATGACGAAGACCGACAATTGTATCGCTGCTGCCACACGCGATGACACTTATGTTTCTTCAGACTTGGGAGACCATTGGCGCAAGATTGAGAATCCAAACAATCAAGGCCCGGCACCGATGGTCGTAGAATTAAACAATCAGCTTGTTTGGGGGACCAAGTATACTGGATTTAACACCCCACTTGCACTTTTTTCCTCCGGGGATTGTGCAACTACGCTGGATACCACAATTATTGGATCGGGTTCAGAACTTACCTTCCTTTCTTGTGATGGGGATCAAGCAATTCTCAACATTAATTTCACTGACTATTGGCTTGTTTCCGATTCAGGCGCAACGTTTACAGCAATACAACGTCCAACACCCATTGATTGCCAAACAGATCCCATCTTGATTCTTGTCGACAGCACGATTTATGCCACCTCCTGCGACAATGTTGGCTTATTGCGCAGCAAGGATCTCGGAACTACTTGGGCAGATGTCAGCAACGGTCTTTCTTCAAACCGCGTTTGTTACATGGAACGTGTAGGCGGTAGGCTGTTTGCCACTTTTCCCGATGAAATTTATCAAGCTGTAAGTGGGGACAGCGTTTGGATTCCCAGTCAAACGGGTATCCCCAATAACAGCGGTCCCTTTTTTGATCTGGAATGGGATGGGCAGCGCTATTATGTCTGCAACGGGCGCAAAGTTTGGGCATCCGTGGATGGGATTCATTGGGTGGATGTTTCGCAGGGGCTGCCTTCAGGGCTAAATGGCCATATCACCTATTCCGGAATGGCACTCAAAGACGGGATACTGTTTGTCGGCACGTGGGGGCAAGGCGTTTGGAAACGTCCAATCTCCGAAATTACGGTAGCCAATGAGCCGATTTCTCCGAGCGTCGATTTGCGTCTTTTTCCAAATCCGACAAGCGAACGGCTGTATTGGTCGACCCCGGAATCCGTAAAGGCTTTCCGCTGTTTCAATTTGTTTGGTCAAGCAGTGGAGGCAGTAATGATCGACGGTTATTTGGACGTCTCGCGATGGCCTGCGGGTGTGTATGTCGTTCAAGCAACTACCCGCACAGGCGCTGTCCTCAGCGGCAAGGTTCTGATTCAACGATAATTTCAATCCGCTTCAAATGCGAATTTGACTTATCTTTCCTGAAAATCTCAGCCCATGTCCACCCAAAAAGCGTACGACCAATGGTCGTCCATCTACGACACCAACGAAAATAAAACCCGTGACCTTGAGGCCGTTGCTGTGCGCAAGATGCTCGAACCGGTCCTCTTTCGCTACGTCCTCGAAATCGGCGCTGGCACCGGAAAAAATACCGTTTGGTACCTCGGATTTGCCAACCGCATTTTGGCAGTTGACCTCAGTGCCGAAATGCTCGCCAAGGCCAAGGAAAAAATCGACGCGCTCGGTAATCCCGAGTGCATCTCAGAATTTGCCCAAGCCGATGTCACGCAGCCCTGGACATTTGGCGAAGCTTGTTTTGACCTCGTGACTTTCAGCCTGATGTTGGAGCACATCGAGCATTTGGATCCGATTTTTGCCGAGGCATCGCGCGCACTGATGGTGGGCGGGCATGTGTACGTAGGGGAATTGCACCCCTTCAAACAATACCTCGGCAGCAAGGCCAAATTCGAAGGGGAAACGGGCGAAGTGATCGTTCAATGCTTCAACCATCATGTGAGCGACTTCGTCAGCGCCGCCCAAAAGCACGGCCTTCAGTTGGTGGATTTGCAGGAATTTTTTGATGTCCCTGGCGAAGGTGTGCCTAGGGTGTTAGGGTTGTTGTTTCGGAAGGGGTGAATTAAGGCCTCACCTCGTCAATTCCAAATTCGTCCCCTCTTGCCCTGGTCCCGAAATTGCCTTACCTTCATCCTTGGTAATGCGTTATCGGTGGATCATATTCGGATGTTGGATGCTGGCATCGTTGGGCCTGTGGAGCCAAAACGGCTTCCATGATAGGCTCGATGCCCGCGATTTGCCCGATTCGGCAAAGATCGACCTCCTCAATGACCACGCATGGACCCTTACCAAAACCGCTCCCGACAGCGCTGAATTTTACGCCCGCGAGGCCATCAGCCGTTCGCAGAAAGCTGGTGACTATGCCAAAGGGCTGATCAATGCCAACATCCTCCTCGGAATTCTGAACAAGGACCGTGGCTACTACGGCCTCTCCGTGGAGCATTACCTGCAGGCCTTGCAACGCGCGGAAAGTATCGGCGATTCACTCCGCGTCTCCGGCTGTCTCAACAACCTCGGTTCCGTCTACTACGAGCAAGGCAATTTCCTCAAGTCCCTGAGCTACTTTCAGCGGTCATTGGCCATCGAAAACAAGCTTGGAAAGGACAAGGGGCAGCAATCCATCCGCTTGGTGAACATCGGCGACGCCTATTTCAAGCTCGACAGCCTCGACAAGGCCGCTGCTTTTTACTACAATTCGCTGCTCATCGAGGAGGATTTGAAAAACGAGGACGGCATGTTTTATGCACGTCTCGGCATCGGGCGCGTCGACACGCGCAAAGGCAATTTTGTCAATGCCAAGTCCGAACTCACCCGCGCCCTCGACTACGCGCAGCGCCTGGGTAACAATCCCGGAATTTGTGAAACGCAGATCGCATTCGGCGAACTATTCCTTGCCCAAGGACTGCTCGCGCAGGCAGAGGCCGCATTGGACAGCGCCCTTGCTAAGGCTAGGAAATTCGAATTTCAAGGGCTTGAAATACAGTCGCTTGGCGCGATTTACAAAATGCAAAAGCAGCAGGGCAACCTTGCAGCCGCCAACGAAACATTGGAACAATATTATGCCCTCCGTGAAAAAGTCAACAGCACCGAGGTCAATAGCCGTATCGGCGAATTGCAGATGCGCTACGAACTCGATAAAAAGGAACAGGAAATCGCCCTTTTTCGCAAAAATGAGGAGTTGCAGGATGCAGAAATGAAATATGAGCGCAAGCTGCGCAACTATTTACTGTTCAGTGTGTTTGTGACTTTGGCTTTGATCCTGTTCAACCTCTACCGCGCGAGATCCAGAAACGATGGCCAATAGGCAATCTCCATATCCCAAAACGTGGCTGTTCGCAGGAGGTGCGGCATTCGGGCTGTACTTCACTGCCGGATTAGCCTATTTCGAGACCTTCCGCAAATGGCACGAATTTACGGGCATTCACTACCTCGCGGTGGCCATGATTTTGGTGCCGACGTCGATCGTCCTGGCCTTCAGTTTATTTGGTGCACCCTCGGCTAAATTGCCTAATTCGCCGCTAGTACGCTGGTTTTTGCTGCCAAGTATGGCCTTTTTACTCGCGGGATTTCTGATTTACCTGTACTTCGGAATGTGGGATCCGATGAATTTTCGCACGGACATTCTGCTGCCCTCGATTGTCCGGAACATGGTCCTGCTGGGCCTGCTGCCGGTACAGGTGGCGCTTGTGCTTGTTCCGCAGCCCGCAGTCGTCAAGGCGGTTGTGATCGCGCAACCAGTTGAGAGGACATCACCTCCCGATTCAGATCCGCAGCTATCCCTTCAATCCGACAATTCTGCGCTCGCGCAATCGGTTGCACCGGTGATGTTCGCTGTGGAAGCCTCCGCAGGGGAGTCCCAATTCAAGATTCCGCTTGCGGATCTCTTGATGGTCGAGGCCGCAGACAATTACTGCAAATTTTATTACCTCAAAGACGGTTTGCCTAAAACGCGTCTGCTGCGCATGAAAATGAAGGAGGCCGAGGAGGCCTTGCAAGGTGCTGCAGATTTCCACCGTTGCCACCGCTCCTTTTTGGTCAATGGCAGCATGGTCTCTGAGGTCTTGGGTAATTCTCAAGCTTACAGGCTGAAAATGAAGCATCTCGAGGAGCAAGTTCCGGTGTCGAGGACGTTTGATGTGGGGGTGTTGCGGGCTGTGTTTAAGGACTAGCCTTGACGATTCTCAGCATCTTGTCCGCTGAACAAGTTCGTTGACAGGGCCCCAATTGGTGATCGATGAGGAGGAAATTGGCTTTAGAGGGAAGAAGGAACTCCATCTTGCCTTGTTTCCCCAAGCAACAAAAATAATCCTCAGTGTTCTATTCGGGATTTTCCAACACAACTTATTGGAGGCGATGCCTGTCGGTCAAATCTGAGTACCAAACCGGCATGAGAGAGACGATTTCAAATCTAAATGGATGGAACCTCGCCCTATTCAGCAGCACCGTTGAGCCAATGAAACGCGATTTTTTCTGGCAACCTTCCCAATTCTTTGTCAGAATCCACGGCAAATCGAAGTTGTCTTCAAAATCGAATTACCTTGTCTAATGCCTGGCAACCAGGAATGCAAACGAGCAGCATCGTACAATGCTGCTCTTTTGAGTGAATCGGGAAATTTGTGGAAATCAGAAGGTAGCCATCCCATAAAAATACTTTCCATACTCCTTGGCATACATCAGCATTTGCTTTGAATTTTCGATGGTGGCTTGGACGACGACACCATTGGAATTGGCCATTTCATACTTGCCGGTTGCTTCCTCCAGTCCCTTGTCCACATTTTCTTTGGCATCGTTGAAAATCAAAATGACTTGGTTTTCGCTACGCATTACACCGAATGAGCAGTACCATTTGAAATCCTTGCAAATCTGCCTTTTGGGAATCTTTTTTGCCCAGAGGAGTTCTCCTTTTTCATCCACCTTGGTGGCGGCAGCTTTTACCCTTCACTCCCCATTCACCGCAATCCCCATATTCGGTTTTGGCGCACCTGCGCCCGAGGGATTCATGAACCAACAAAGGGCAGGCACGTTGGGTGCAACCTCAAACTGAAATCCCGGTATCTGTAATGGCGTCAGCGAATAGTTTTGGGCGATTGTGTGAACCATCGGATAGTTGCATTCCAGGAAAAGGCTCATGAATGCGGACTTGATTTCGCTTGGACCCTGCGGCTCCCTTCCTAGAAAATCGATCACATAACCGGCGTCCGCACTGATGAGAATGCCGCTTCCCTTCGAATAGAAAATTGCAATGGATTCATTGACGGGGTAGTCCGTGAGCTTGGGTAGATTGACTTCCTCGGGCTCCCGACCCTTTTTGCGCGCCAAAACGGCTTCGAGCTCCGAATAAAATTCCTGCAAGGCATCTTCCGCTTCGGACCTGGAGGCGCAGAATTTCAAAGGCCCTCCGAACTTAGAAATGAAGCATTGGTACTCAACCTCCAGCATTTCCAGTATCTCAGCGACTTCTTCGTCGGTCCCCAAAGTGAGCGGCAGCGAGGCCTCTGGTTTGGATTTCGGTGCGATTCCAAAATCTTGTGTAGAAACCCCTCCGATCCAAAAATCGCCGCGCCATTTGATCAAGCTCGTTTGCACGATACGGCCATTTTCCGCCTTCAAATTTGCAGATTCGCGAACCACCCTGAATGTGCGACCCGATTCCTTCTCCTTTAGATAATGACATTCTGCATCACTTCCTTCCAGCCAAAACGTGCCGAGTACCTTTTCTGAACACGCCGCGACGCTTGCCAACACCTCAGGCTCGCCGCGAAGAATGCGTGATGCCATGACGGGGAGCCTTTCGCCACCAAACTGGGTCACAAAATTAAACAGCACCTCGAGCTTGATGTCATAGCCAACATTTTTGAGGTACGGTTCGCTTTGGCCAACGGCTTCCTTTCTGAGCTTTTGTTGGATCTCGGCGTCTCTGCCAACGAAATCAAGTTGGCCATACAAATACGACTTCAACCCGATCCACATCAACTTGCCACGCATTTCCTTGAAGCCATCCGTTGGTTTCAATTGAAGGAAATCGTCCCAGTCCGTGGAAGCGGGCGCTATGTCGATCGTCGACTCCAGCATAGCAGTCAACACAGTTGCTTGCAACCTAATTGCCGCCGACATCGGATCAGAAAATTTCTTCGACTTCACTTTACGCTCCCAAGTCCACAGCAACATCGCCATGTCCTGCCAATTCAAGTATTCAGCGTCATAATCATCGAGGTCCCAAAAAGGCAAAGCCCTTCCACTCACTGCTTGATGCCGATCTGTGAATGCCTTCCAGAGTCCGGCTTCGTTGATGAAGTCCTCATACCAAGCCGCAATCCATACAGAAAAGTCCGCAAGGTCGTGCTCGGAAGCCTCGGGAACGATCAGCGGCATCAGCGTCGAGGTACTCAGCGTACTGAAAATGCCTTTGGCCAAATCAATGTAAAACAGGTCATATTCACCGATACGCTCATAAAACCGTGTCGCCTTCCATTTGTCAAGGACATGAGAATGAAGCCAAGAAGGAAATTTTGATGCCATACCGCAAATTTGGGTCGATGGGCCGTATCAAACAAATGGGAGAGGGCGCACGGGGCCAGATTCACCAAGGGAATTGGAAACAGGCTGACATTTATGGCTTGGTGATGCCAATGGCTTTGCCTCATCGTAAAATGACCAAGCGTGGGGTGATGAACTTCCCAACCCCTCCAACGCGTTTCCCATACCGAAACTGTCGTATTGACACCACTTTCTTTGAATTTTCCTTGCTTTTCAACGCAGAATTGCCCATCTTTACAGCCTGAATGAAGAATTCCGTCTTAAACGGCATGAAAAAGTTTCTCGTTTTCCTTTCTTTGGCACTTTTGCTTTCGCTTCCCAGCCTCGTCGTAGGGCAAAATTTGGGAAGTAAGGCCGCCATTTTGGGACTGCCAGGACAAACCTCCGTTGGAATTCCAAATGAGGTAATCAATGAAATTCTGACTTTGGCTGCGCCACAGTTCGGGTTTCCGGCAGCAGAATTCATGCTCATGTATGATACCTGCGGCTGCATTACCATTACCGAGATAGGCCCGGGAACCTATTTGGTTGTGTACGGCGGAATCGGCATCCAAATCGTCATCGACGGTTGCCGCATTAACACGCCGTTGACTACGAATAGTTTCGGCGCCCGAAAATAAAAGTGATACTCAAAAATTCAAATCTGAGAGCCATCCGCAAGGTGGCTCTTACGTTTTTATGGGCCCGGCCGGTCTAGGGAATGCTGATTGCCATTCCCATTGCAAATGGGGGAATACCGATCATGATTGACGTGCCCCTCCAGTGATTGAATTGGAAGGAATTCAGCGAATTCGCCCTCCTTTGCGGGGGTTCAAAATTTTGAGCAACAACGAAGGGGAAGGAGGGACTCAAAACCACAAATTATGTGGACAGCCAGAAATTACAGATCGAATGCAAGCACTGAAGCAACCGAAACTACTTGCTCACGCTGTCGATCCATTTCAGGATATCAAAGTAGGCAAGAATGTTGGCTTCGAGCGGATCTTGGAAAATGACCTCCAATTCGGCACGCAGCCCACGAAGTGAATCACGTAGTTGCGCATCTTTGAAGGAAAACGAATGTTTCTCCAAAAACCGGAGGATGCAGCGTTCGAATTGGTAAAGGGCATCGCGGCGTTGCAGGAACTTGCGCGTAGCCTTGGTTTGAGATTCGGTAAGGTCGGCTTCGCCGGTTTCGAAGTAAATGAAAATCAGCATGATCCGCGCCAGCGAATGGATGTCCTCACGCTGTCCGCGATGTGGATGGTCCAAGATTTCGTTGAGCCAAGCTTTCGCTTCCTTGAATTGACGCTGCTCAAAATGCAGACGCGCCAACCAAAGCAACAGCATCGCTTGCGAAGTCCATGGAATGGAAGCACGATGAATTTCCAAACCCGCCTTGATCGAAGGCAGTTCAGCATTTACCAACGCATAGTTTTGCGTTTGCAGGGCATATCCCAACAACAATCTTTGGTACTTTTCAAAAATATCGGAGGCATGAATGCCCTTCAATTCGCTGAAGTCCTTGATTTCCTTGAGTAAATTTTCCACGGCAGCAAAATCTCCGAAATGGAGCTTCATGCCGCCAAGGCGCCACAAGTCGTTAAGATAGCCTTCGGGATAATCATCGCGCAAAAAGGCCACCGACCGATAGAGGTCCACCAAGGCTTGCAAATCGTCCTGCGCCTGCGCGTAGGAACCCGAAAAGGCGTGGATCATCGACTTGCAGAGCAAATACATTCTTTGAAGCCTTGCCGAACCAAGGGTCTCCTGCCCCTGCAAAAGTGGATGCGCACTGAATGCCTGAATCGATGCCAAATCCCATTCGTTGCGGGCACTTTGTTTGTGCTTGACGATCGGGCGATAGCTATAATACAGGTCTTCGAATTCGCCGAGTTTGTTGAGTGCTGCCCGGGCAGTGCTGCGTTCGGCATTCAAGGCATTGATCTGATCCAAGGTTTCCGCCATGTCCGTGCCATTGCGGAGCAACAGGCTCATCTGCAAGCCTGATAGCTGGAGAAACTCATGGAAACGTTCTTCTCCGAGGGTCTTGGCTCTTGCCTTCTCGACCATCTTTTCGGCAAGATCAAATACGCGGCGGCGCATCAGGATGTCGATCTCATGCACAAGCTGATTGCCGACATTGGGCCCTGTCACCTCATTTTCTCGGATGACGCGGAGGATCTGTTTGGTCAAATAATGCTTGGCGTAGGCGAAGTTGATGTCAAACCCAAGTGAGATCAGCTTCTTTTTTGCCTTGCGTTCGTCGAAGTCTTTTTGTCGGCTAAGGATGTCAAACAGTGCGAGGTAGCCCGCTGATCCCTTTTCTGCTGAGCGCAAAAGCGCCTTCTCCCCGTTGTCCAGGGATTTGATCAGCAAAAAAAGTGCTTCTGGCTGGGCCATTCTTTTGTGACGAACCTTTTATTATTACAAGCTGAAAGCCAATTGATTAAGTCAAAATTTTACAAAACTGCACCCAAAAACGTCAAGAATTTGGGGTGGACGGAGCCCAAAAAAACATATCATCTTTAAACCATGCAAGCGCAGCAATGCATTTGCAGCCTGAATGAACGTTGAAATACGGCCCCGGCCGAAACGCTTTGAAAGCCCGCTTCCGAGAATGGTCTAACAAAGGCAATCGCCAAGTTAAGCAATTCGAAGATGGAAAACAAAGCTTCGTACTTTGATAATGAAGACGCGTCTCTGAGGAAATCAGCATTGCCTCAAAGCCGTCAAACGATATAGCCGGATCAGCAATTGACTTTGGTATTTGACACACCCGCACCAGGTGTCTATGTTCAGTTTGCGATCCGATTACCTACACCAAAATTGATCTTGATAAAACCAGGGTCAAGTTGATGGTCCGGCTACGATTTCTAGTTCCAATCCTATATCTGCTGATTGATTCTGCGCCCACCCGGTCTTAAGGTGGGCGTTTTTTTTGTTCATAGAATCAGGAGTTAGGAGGGATACATAAATTGTAGAATTCTTGCCTGCCTTACAAACACTTTCGCCCTCCAACTCGCTCAATTCTGCATTCAATTTCGGTATGTTGGGGTTTTTGCCGCAGCGGGGCCAACGTCTCGGTAGCGCATCCATGCGAAACGTTTTTTGTTCCGTTGTCTGTTTTCGGCAAAGCCGAAAACGGACAAACACGCGGTATTTGCCTCGGGCTACCAAGACGGCGCCTCTCCGAGGCAAAACGCAACGGTTAACTTTAGCGGCCGTGGTTTCACCATTCTCCATCGCTTGCGCGAACGTTTCGCATTTTCCATTCTCCATTCTCCATTTTCCATTCTCAATTGCGTAGTTTTGCGCCAAATTTGATTCAATGAAAATCTCTTACAACTGGCTTCGGCAGTATATCGACTTCGAATGGACCCCCGAAGAATTGGGCAACAAGCTCACCATGGCCGGACTCGAAGTGGAGGGCATTGAGCGCTATGACCTCCATCCCGGCGGATTGGAAGGTGTTGTGACGGGCGAAGTTGTCACCTGTATCAAACATCCGGGTGCCGACAAGTTGCACATAACAACCGTGGATGTCGGTGGTGCTGAGCTTCTACCCATCGTTTGCGGGGCCCCCAACGTCGCTGCTGGACAAAAGGTGGTCGTCGCTTTGGTCGGTGCTAAATTGTACCCCGTGGAAGGCGAACCCTTCGAAATCAAAAAGGCAAAGATTCGCAGCGCCGACAGCATGGGCATGATCTGCGCGGAAGATGAAATCGGCCTAGGACATAGCCATGCCGGCATTATTCTTCTGCCCGATGCAACGCCCGTCGGACTTCCCGCCGCAAGCGTCTTCAAATTGGAAAGCGACCATACCCTTGAAATTGGGCTTACACCCAACCGCGTGGATGCCGCTTCGCATTATGGCGTGGCCCGAGACGTTGCCGCGCTGCTCGGGAAAAAAGCCCGCATGCCCCAAATTTCGCCGCTTCCCAGCGAATTGATCAGCAATCCCATCAGCGTTTCCTTGCCCGAACAGGACCGTTGTCCGCGGTATGTCGGCATCTACATTGAAGGCGTGACCATCGGCGAAAGTCCGGAATGGCTCCAACATCGCCTCAAGGCCGTTGGCTTGCGTCCTATCAACAACGTCGTGGACGTCACCAACTACGTCCTCCACGAACTTTGTCAACCCTTGCATGCCTTTGACGCTGACAAAATTGCGGGAAAGGCTATCACAGTGCGCACCTTGGCCGAGGACAGCACTTTCAAAACCCTTGACGGTCAGGAACGCAAGATTTTGGCCGGACAGGACTTGATGATCTGCGACGGCAGCGGCCCGGTGGCCATTGCCGGCATCATGGGTGGAGAAAACTCCGAAGTCAGCGCCACGACCACCAATATTTTCCTCGAATCGGCTTATTTCGAGCCCTCCGGCATCCGTCGCACGGGTGCGCGCTTGGGCATGAAGACGGATGCAAGCTTCCGTTTCGAGCGGGGCATCGACCCGAATATCACCGAATTGGCAGCTTTGCGGGCAGCTTACCTGATTCAGGACGTGGCTGGCGGCAAACTTTCGCGTTTGAAGGACGAAGGCACGCAAGAATTTCAGCCGCGGGAAATTACATTCGACCTTGCCCGTGCCAACCGTTTGATGGGAACAACGTTTTCTGTCGACGAAGTGATTCAAATCCTGAGCTTGCTCGACATTTTGGTCGCCAAATCGGGTGGGAGCGAGGTGCTGCAATTGGCCGTGCCGCTCTACCGTGTCGATGTCACACGTCCGCAGGACGTCATGGAGGAGATTTTGCGCATTTACGGCTACAACAACGTGCCGTTCCCCGCGCAAAACCGCATGGCGCTCAACCTGAAAATGGAAATTGATCCCGTTGCCTTGCGGCAGCGTTACTTCGACGGCCTCGCAGCTTCCGGATGGAATGAATTGGTGACCAATCCATTGGTTTCCAATCGCTACCGCCTGGAGACGACGGCCAATTTGATCAACAACCTGAGCGAGGACCTTGCCTTGCTGCGCGACAGCATGGTCTATACCGGCTTGGATGTGATTGAATACAACCACAACCGCAAAAATACCGACCTGCGCTTGTTCGAATTTGGCAAAACCTACGGTTATCAGGGTGCCGATGGTGGCGGCAAATACCATGAGAAAGAATGGATCGCCTATTTCCTGACGGGAAATGCAACGCCCACGCATTGGTCGGGCAAGCAACCGCGGGCAGGATTTTTCACGATCACCCGTGAAATGGAGCGTTTGGCATCGGCATTCGGCTTTGCAGCTGACCTCCGCGAATTGGAAGGCCATCCAACCTTTGACTACGGACTCGAAATGGTCAAAGGGGAGAAGGTCATCGCCCGTTTTGGTGCGCTCCATGGCAACTTGCTCAAAGGACGCGACATCAAGGGCGACGTATTCTATGCCGAAGTCGATTGGGATCAGCTGTTGCGCCAATACAAAAAGGCAAAAGTCGCCTATCAACCGCTGTCCAAGTTTCCGTCGGTGAGCCGCGACATCAGCGCGATTGTTCCTGAAAATGTGCGGTTTGCGACCATCGCAGCTGCCATTCGCAGTACCAATCCCAAGCTGATCAAAACGGTGGGAATCAGTGATGTGTACAAAGGCGACAGCATCGGGCAAGGCAAAAAGAGCTATTTGCTCAACCTTACCATTCTCGACGACACCAAAACCCTCGAAGACGCGCAGGTCGACAAGATCATGGCCAAGGTTTTTGAGAAGCTGGAAAAGGATTTCGCATTGGAAATCAGGAAGTAAGTCTGGATGTGGCCCGTTTGTCAGCCCTCGGTGAAGTTTTCCGCTGGGCTGACAAAAGGCATTTTTGGGTACGTGTTGGGTCCATCCTTCTACACCGGAAATGAGTGCCCATACCCAAACTTTTCCGCCCCGTTCAAACTCTTTTGCGGTCTTGGATAATTTCGTAGCTTTGTCTCTTTAGTAAAAAACGCGGTTTTTGTGGAGAATTTGCTCACAAGGCTTGCCGAGATCGGCGAAAAGGCGGACTACCTCAATCAGAAGTCTCAGGCTCTGGTGGAGGAAAATCGAGCCCTTCGCATTCGTATCCAGCATCTGGAAGGCAGGATCACACAACAGCAGAATGAGCTGAAAGACATGGCAGAGCAGCAGGAATTGGTGCGATTGGCCCGGTCTGTGGAGCATAGAGACGATGCCGCGACGGAAGAACTTAAGAAAAAGATTAATGAGTATATTCGAGAGATAGATCAATGCCTCAAACTGATTGGCGATTGATGAGCCGGATAGGAGAGAAAAGAACCTGAGCTTTGGAAAAGTATTCAATCAAAGTCAATATAATGAATCGTCCCTACCCGCTGCTGGTAAAAGCAGACGAGGAAGAGGCGGTTCGGAACGCTGCCAAGTTGATCAATGACCGGATCAAAGCATATAAAGATCGTTTTTCCGTACAGGACGATCTGGATTTGGTCATCATGTGCTGTCTTGAACTCGCTACCGACAACCTCAACCAAGGTTTGAGGCTACGCGGCAGCCTGCGCAGTGCCAACGAAGGCATCGACTTGATCGATGAAGCCCTCAATGGCGCGATATTGAATTTGGAGGAAGTCAGCACCACGGTGCAGCCCTCCTGATACCAGGTTTTTTCGACCCGTCAGTTTGCATTTTGTCTGTCTCTTCCTTTCTATAAAGCGTTAACACATAAAGGAAGATGAACACATGGTTAGTACAATAGTTGCAGTGATCATAGGGGTAATTGCGCTTGCAGCCGGCTTTGGAGTCGGCTACATGATCAAAAGCGCAAATACCGCCAAAGAGATCGAGTCTGCCAATGTCAAGGCAGAATCCACGATCAACCAAGCCAAACTTCGTGCCGAAGGCATCTTGAAGGAGGCCGAACTCAAAGCCGACAATCTCAGCAAGGACCGCATGATGCAGGCCCGCGAGAAGGTCAATCAAATGACCAATGCTGCCGAAATCGAGCAAAAGAAAAAGTCCGAGCGATTGGATCAAGGTGAGCAGAGAGTCAAGCAAAAAGAGGCGCAGCTCAACCAGAAAACCGAGCAGATCAAAAAGGATCAGCAGCGTGTCGACAGCCTTTCTACCGAACTCACCCGCCAACGCGAGGTGCTCAACGGCCGTCAGGAAGAACTCGAGCGTTTGATCCATTCCCAAGTGATCGAATTGGAAAAAGTTGCCAACCTGAGCGCCGAAGACGCCCGCAACAAGCTCATGGAAGCTGTGCGCGACGAAGCACGCACCATGGCAAGCGCACAGATGAAGGAAATCATCGAGGAAGCCAAGCTCAGCGCCAACAAGGAAGCCAAGAAGATCATCATCCAGACGATCCAACGCACCGCTTCCGAGCACGCCATCGAAAACACGGTTTCCGTGTTCCAACTTGAAAACGACGACATCAAAGGCCGCATCATCGGTCGCGAAGGCCGTAACATCCGTGCACTCGAAGCTGCAACCGGCATCGAAGTCATCGTGGACGATACCCCTGAGGCCATCATCCTCTCCGGATTTGACCCCGTGCGCCGCGAAATCGCACGCCTTTCCTTGCACAAACTCGTGCAGGACGGACGTATCCACCCGGCCCGTATCGAGGAAGTCGTGAAGAAAGTCACCAAGCAGATCAACGAAGAAATCGTCGAAACCGGCGAACGCACCGTGATCGACTTGGGCATCCACGGTCTGCACCCCGAACTCGTGCGCATGATCGGCCGCATGAAATACCGTTCCAGCTACGGTCAGAACTTGTTGCAGCACAGCCGCGAGGTCGCCAACCTCTGCGCGACCATGGCTTCGGAGCTTGGCCTGAATGCCAAAGCCGCCAAGCGCGCTGGACTTTTGCATGACATTGGCAAGGTGCCGGAAGATGCCCCAGAACTGCCACACGCAATCTTGGGCATGGAAATCGCCAAGAAATACGGCGAAAAAGACGATATCCTCAACGCCATCGGCGCCCACCACGACGAAATCGAGATGACCTGCAACATTGCGCCGATCATCCAGGCTTGTGACGCCATCAGCGGTTCACGTCCCGGCGCTCGCCGCGAGATCGTCGAGGGCTACATTCAGCGTCTCAAAGACCTCGAAAACCTTGCCTTGGCTTATCCCGGCGTCTCCAAAAGCTACGCCATCCAGGCCGGCCGCGAGCTGCGCGTGATCGTCGAAAGCGAGCAGGTGACCGACGAGCAAGCAGATTTGCTTGCCTTCGACATCAGCGAGAAGATCATGAAGGAAATGCAATACCCCGGCCAAATCAAAGTGGCTGTGATTCGCGAAAAGCGCGCCATCGCCTACGCGAAGTAAGTGAACAGTGAGAAGTGAACAGTGAAAAGTGTCCAACCGGGCGCCATTCACTGTTCATTTTCGTTTTTGCAAACAACAACTTTTAACTTTTAGTTTTTCACTTTTCACTTTTCGCTAACTTGGTCCAATGCAGCAGTACAACTGCCCCAATTGCGGCGCTCCACTTGTGTTTCATTCATCCGTTTCGGTACATACGACCTGCGCGTTTTGCCGGTCGATGGTCGTGCGGCATGACATGAACCTCGAGACGATCGGGCAGGTGGCCGAATTGCTGGATGACATGTCGCCCTTCCAAGTGGGCACCCGCGGGACCTACAAAGGACAGAATTTTACGCTCGTAGGTCGGATCAAAGTACTTTACGACAAAGGTACTTGGAGCGAATGGTACGCCTATTTCGATGACGGACGCGAAGGTTGGCTCGCCGAGGCGCAGGGCAATTACATGATGACCTACGCGGCAGATGCCTCGCGCATCCAATTCGAAGGGGCCATCAAACCGCTTGCCGAGGCCAAGATTGATCAGACTTTGTTTTTTGTCGAGGATGTCAAGGAAGTGACCTATGCAGCAAGCGAAGGCGAACTTCCTCAAATTTTTAAACCCAAGGAACAAGTGACAAGCGTGGACTTGCGGTCAGAAAACGGCGTTTTTGCCTCCATGACCATCAAAGGAGACGGCCGCCACCTTTTTATCGGCGAATATGTCGAATTCGATACTTTTGACTTTCAATACTTGAGGACGCTCGATGGCTGGTGAACCGACTTCCAAGACTCCGATGGGAGGTGTCAAGGCCTTCAACTGTCGTAGCTGCGGCGGACAGGTAAACCTGCTTGCGCCGGGACAAACACTTTCCGCAGTCTGTACCCATTGTGGAGCGGTTGCTGATTTGACCGATGACAACTTCAAGGTCATCAGCAAGTACAAGGATGCCATGACACGGAAGCCGCTCATCGACATCGGCACCAAGGTCAAGTTTGAAGGCAAAGATTGGCAAGTTGTCGGATACATGTTGCGCATGGTCCGCGAATTTGACTTCTATTGGGAAGAATACCTGCTGTTTAATCCCTACTACGGATTCCGATTCCTCGCTTGCGCCTATGGGCATTGGTCATGGATCAAAATGGTGACCGATCTGCCGATTTCGGAGTACAAAAAGACGCATTTCAATTATCAGGGAAATGCATTTCGGCCCTTGACGCAGGGAAAAGCAGAGGTGATGTTTGTCCTCGGCGAATTCTATTGGAAGGTGCATTTGGGAGATGTTGCCTTTACCTCGGATTTTGTTGCACCACCCTTCATGCTGTCCATGGAGGCGGAATCCGGCGGCGTCATCTGGTCGCTCGGCCAATATGTCGAGCCCAAAATTGTCGCGGATGCAGTGGGTTTGGACATCGCGCAAATGCCCAATCGCGCAGGTGTGGGGGCCAATCAGGTCAATCGTCATCAACAAAATCTGAAGCGCCTTACACCCATTTGGCTCCTCAGCATGGTGCTGACGGTAGCTTTGGGGCTGTTTTTACCGCGCGTGCTCCGAAACAGGTGGCATTGGAGCTGAACTATCCTTATCCGATTGTCGAGGATACCCTTTCCAAGGAATTCCTGATCGGCGGTGGGATCGACAATGTGGAGATTGAAGTGGCGGCATCCAACGACTTTTCCAACCATTGGCTGGAGTTTGGCGGCATTTTGCACAATGTCACCACCAACCAAAACTACGAATTGCTCATTCCCGTCGAGTTCTACGAAGGCAACGACGATGGACACTGGACCGAAGGCTCCAAATCCGCAAGCGTAGTCCTCAACCAAGTACCGGAAGGCAAGTATGAATTGGTCAGTTCGGTCGCTTCCGATACCACTGGCATGGTCAACATCAAAGTTTGGCGGGGGGTGCCGATCTACAGCAATTGGATCTTCGTTTTGATCCTGCTGACGATTTTCCCGGTGGTGTTGTTCATCAAAAGCGCTGGATTTGAGAAGAAACGCAACGAATAAAAGACAAGGAGCATGAAAAATCGCGTCAATGGCATTCAATTGGTTTATATCGTCATCGCCTTGGTTTCCCTGGGCAGTCTCGCTTATACGCAATCACGCGGCATGCGCCTGCTCAATGTCTTTTCCAGCGGATTGAAGGCCCATTCCGGTCGGGAAGCATCAACATAAATAAGATCTCATCGCAAAAGAATATGGATTTCATCGATTTCAAAGTCCTCGCCAATGCAGCCGTATTTTCGGCTGTGGGCATCGTCATTTTCATCCTTGCTGCTTTCATCTTTGAATGGGTCACCCCGTTTAAACTCTGGAAGGAGATCGTGGACAATAAAAACATCGCCGTAGCGATTGTGACGGCAGGTGCATTCCTTGGTTTGGCGATCATTGTCGCTTCGGCGCATGGTTGATTGCTTACCAGCGAAAATTGCCGTTTGTCAGCCCTTCAGATTGATTCTGGGATGGGCTGACAAACAGAACACTACACCATTCACCTAGCCCTGGATGTCCAGATTGCTCCTGCTTTCGGTCTTTGTCATTGCCACCTGCGGACTCATCTATGAGTTGGTCGCAGGCGCCTTGGCGAGCTACCTGCTGGGGGACAGCATTACGCAATTTTCGACGGTGATCGGGGCTTACCTGTTCTCGATGGGCATCGGCTCCTTCCTGTCCAAGTACATTCAACGCAACCTCATTCCGACATTCATCCGCGTCGAAATCCTGATTGGCCTCGTCGGTGGCTTTAGTGCGGCTTTTCTTTTTGTCGTCTTCGAATTCGTCACGGCCTTCAAGTTGCTGCTTTACGGAGAAGTCGCCATCACCGGTATCTTGGTGGGCCTTGAAATTCCGCTGCTGATGCGCATCCTCAAGGATGAATTCGAATTCAAGGACCTCGTCAGCCACATTTTCACCTTTGACTACATCGGCGCCTTGCTCGCCTCCATTTTGTTTCCGATCGTGTTGGTACCTCACCTCGGATTGATCCGCACTGCCATGCTGTTCGGCATCCTGAATGTCGTCGTGGCACTTTGGTCGGTGCATGTTTTCCGCGAAAAAATCAAATCCCCGGGGTCGCTCCGCGCCGCAGGATTGACAGTTTTGCTTGCCCTCGGAATCGGATTCGGCTACGGGGAAAACATCCTGTCCTTCGCAGAGAGCCAAACCTATCCCGGCAAGGTCGTTTATGCCAAATCCTCTCCCTATCAGCGGATTGTGCTCAGCCGCGGCCGGGACCACTTCCGGCTGTACCTCAATGGAAACCTGCAATTCGATTCCCGCGACGAGTACCGCTACCACGAAGCCCTCGTGCATCCCGGACTTTCCGCCGTCAAGAATCCCAAAAAATGTGCTCGTTCTCGGTGGCGGCGACGGCCTCGCTGTCCGCGAAATCTTGAAATATCCATCCGTCGAGCACATCACGCTGGTGGATTTGGACGCCGAGGTGACCGTGCTGTTCAAAAGCCGCCCCGAACTCGCCGAGATGAATGGCCATGCTTTTTCCAACCCCAAAGTCGAGGTCATTCATGCCGATGCCTTCACTTGGCTGCGCGATTGCAAGACCAAATTCGACTTCGTGACCGTCGATTTTCCCGATCCGGTCAATTATTCCGTCGGGAAACTCTATTCGCTGAGCCTGTATGAGGAACTCGACAAAGTGATGGGGGAGGGGGCGATTGCCGCGATACAAAGCACTTCGCCCTATGTCGCGCCGATGAGTTATTGGTGCGTCGACCGGACCTTGCGTGAGACAGGTTTTTTACACGGTGCCTTACCATGCTTATGTGCCTTCTTTCGGCGAATGGGGCTATATCATGGCCATGCACCGTCCTTGGGCCATACCAGAAAAGTACCCCGAGGGTCTGCGTTTTGTCGATCCCGAAACCGTAGCGCAGATGCTGCACTTCCCGACCGACATGATTCGCACCAACGTGGAGGTCAACCGGCTCAACAATCAGGCGCTCGTGCAATATTTCGAGTCGGAATGGGCGAAATATGAAGAATGACCCGCTTTCCCGAAGGCAATTCCTGACCCGCGCCGGATTGGCAGGTTTGGGAATTTTGGCTTTGGGCGGAGGCGCTTGGTCCTGCAAAAACGAGGCGAATGCAATCCCCGGCAGCCTTTTGGGGCCGGATGTTGAAAATGGACACCGTTTGCGGGAGGCCATGGCCCGTCCCAAGGTCGTCCAAACGATTAAAACGGACATACTGATCGTCGGAGGCGGCGTTGCCGGACTCGCTGCTGCCTGGCAATTGCGCCAAAGGGGCATCCACGATTTTGTTTTGCTGGAAATGGAGGGCGAATGCGGCGGAAATTCCCGTGGCGGAACGCAAAACAGCTTGCGTCACCCTTGGGGAGCGCATTATTTGCCCGTTCCCGATGGCAACAACCTGCCTTTGATGCAGTTTTTGCAGGAAAACGCCGTCGTCAAAGGCTTTGATCTTGCAAATCGTCCCATTTTCAACGAATTGTACCTTTGCCATTCCCCGCAGGAGCGCCTGCTCATTCATGGCACTTGGCAAAAGGGACTCGTTCCCAATCTTGGCGTTCCCGATGCCGAAAAGGCGCAAATCCAGCGGTTTTTTGCCGAAATAGACGCTTGGAAGCAACGCATCGGCAACGATGGTAAGCCCGCTTTTGCGATTCCCGCCGATGAGAGTTCGCAGGATCCGGATTTCCTGCAACTGGATCTCCAAACGATGGCCGCTTGGTTGCTGGAAAAGGGACTGAATTCGGAGCATTTGCGCTGGTACGTCGACTATTGTTGCCGCGACGACTTCGGTTTGGGCGTGGACGAATGTTCGGCATGGGCGGGAATGCACTATTTCGCGGCGCGGACAGGTGGGGGAGCGAATGCAGAAAGCGGGGCGGTTTTGACGTGGCCGCAAGGCAACGGTTGGCTGACCGAACGCTTGCGGGATGGACTTTCGAACGGAAAGCAGGTATTGCAGCGGAAAATGGTTTTCTCCTTGGAGAATATGCCGGAGGGTGTCGAAGCCTTGGCGCTCGACCTCGACCGCGCGGGCGAATGTGTACGCGTGCAAGCGCGCGCGGCCGTGTTCGCGGGTCCGCAATACGTGGCAGCGCATGTGGTGCGCGGGCATTCGGGCCTGAATCCTGCCTTCACGTATGCGCCATGGATGGTCGCCAACGCACGTGTGAAACTCAGAGGAAATTCCGCGCTCAGCGACATCCATTGGGACAATGTCGCCTACGGCCGCCCGTCGCTCGGATATGTTTATGCCGGGCAGCAAGGTCTGCAAGGCAATATTCCCGAGGAGGCGATGCTCACTTGGTACGAACCACTGACCGGAATGGCGCCCGTTGCGGCCCGCAAGCAGGCTTTGGAAAAGGACTACGCCCATTGGCAGGCGTATGTGATGGCAGATTTGGAGTTTATGCACCCCGGTTTGGTCGCGGATGTCAAGCAGCTCGATGTCTGGCGCTGGGGCCACGGCATGGTGCGGCCCGTTCCGGGAATGCTTACCGGCAAGCCGATCGCAGCTGCACGATTGCCGATCGGGAACATCCACTTCGCCCACAGCGATCTCAGCGGCATTTCGATTTTTGAAGAGGCCTTTCACCGAGGGGTTTTGGCTGCAAATGCGGTTATTGCGTTGTGATTTGGCCACAAAGACACGAAGATTTCTATGATCAAATCCTAATTTAGACGCAAAAGATTATTTGGTGGACCTTTTTTCGTTTTATTTATGACTTGCAGCTCAAAGCGCACGGCTACGCCATCCATCTGTGCCAACACAGCGGTCAATGGGATCTTTGAACCCCTCCCCCGAGGTTTGTTTGTTATGGTGTAATCAGGCTCTTTTTGATTCTGGATTCCAGTCAACCTGGAATCGCTCCTGCCTGCGAATGACGGAAAATGCCCTGCCTAACAGCTTATTCCTGATTATGTTGATTGAAGCCATGGGTTCGACCCCTTCGGCTACTCTTCGTTGGTGATAGGTCTTCAACTCAAGGTCAAATCGTGATGCTGACCATGCGGCAGTGGTCAAGAGTGCCTTTGCAATCCGGTTGCCCATTCTTGAGATCTTGGTCTTCCCCTTGACACTTGTTCCCGAACTGTGTGGAAATGGTGCTACGCCACAGAAACATGCAAATTGCTTGGCGTTGGCAAACAGGGTGAAGTTCTGTGTGAAAACGATGAGCATTACCGCTGTCTCGCGTCCGATCCCTTTAATGGACTTCAGGAGCTCCATATTTTGCTGGATTTCAGGCACCTCTGCTACAATTTCTGCGATCCTCTCCTCGATACTCACCTTGGATGCAACGAGTTCCTTCACCGCCTTTTCGGAAAATTTGCCTGTTCCTGCGGCAACCTTGTTTCCCATCTGGGCCGCCTCCCTGATGGGTACGGTCAAAATGCCGATGACCTTGACAAGTCGGTTGCGTTCTGAAAACAATGCCCGCAACTCGGCGATTTCGTGCGGTGGCCTTTTCCAAAGCTTGGCCTTGTCAATGAAACGACAAGCATAAACCGCAATCTGTCGTGCGTCAGCTTGGTCGCTTTTCCCACGGACGATCCCCAAACTCCGCTTTATGGCGGTAGGGTTTTCCATCCAAGTATTGAGACTTTTGGCATCACTCGCTTCCAAGAAAGGGGTGCAGTAATTGCCGGTATGTTCCAAGCAGAAAATCGTGTTTTTCACGTCAAACCCCTTGATTTTCTTCAGTTTCACCAACATCGACTTGATTGCCGGTACAAGATTTTCAATCTCATACTCCTCAAGGATTTGGCGAGAGGAATCGCAGATCGCGATGTTCAACGTCAGTTTTGAGACGTCAATTCCCACATAATGCGTAAATTGCTCTTGCATAATTATTTTGTTGTGTAGTCCAGCACTGACGGCGACCTCCAAGTCCTTTAATGGATCCGGCAAGATCCAAGTTTCTATCAGGAGCGTTCCGCAGTTTGGGGGGAGCGTCTAAATCTTCGTATAGGTCATACCTTTGGCACAAGAAGCCGCAGCTCCCCCCTGGACTACGATGAATAAAACCAAGGATACAGAAGAATCTTCGGTATCACTTGGAAGAAACGTTATGGGAGCAAACTAAAGGACACAAAGTCCAAAAGCAGCTTTTTCTTCGTGCCTTAGTGTCTTCGTGGCAAGAAATAGAATAAAAATACCTTGACCCAAAGTTCAAATTCAATGCAACATAGGCAGCCCTGGATCTACAAATCCTGGGTAGACCTGCTGTTCATTGTTGCGCCGGCGTTTCTGGCGACGTTGGTCGTTTTGCTGTTTCCGGGTTGGTTCGAAGATTCGGAGGCGATGCCACCATTGGCTTGGCTGCTATTGATCGTCGGTGTCGATGTCGCCCATGTTTACAGCACGCTTTGGCGCACCTATTTGGATCCGACGGAGTTTGACCGTCACCGCAACTTGCTCACCTACACGCCCATTGCAGTTTGGGTCGGCGGAATTTTGCTGTATTCGATGGGGCCGATGGTTTTTTGGAGAGTATTGGCTTACCTCGCTGTTTTCCATTTTGTGCGGCAGCAATACGGCTTATGTCGGTCTACGCAAGACAGCAAAACCGACCAAAATGGGAGCGGTGGATCGATGCAACGACAATTTACGGACTCACGTTGTATCCGATTCTTTATTGGCATACCCACCTCCCACGGAATTTCAGCTGGTTTGTCGAAGGCGATTTTTTGGCTTTGAATGCCCCATGGCTGGCCGAGGTCGGATTCTGGCTGTATGGGTTGATCGCATTCGCCTATGTCGGCAAGGAATTGAAAATGAGCCTTCAACGGGGATTCAACCTTCCGAAGAACCTGATCGTTTTGGGCACGGGCTTGAGTTGGTATTGCGGAATCGTCTTGCGCAATGGCGACATGGCCTTCACCGCAACGAACGTCATCGCCCATGGTTTGCCCTATATCGCAATGATTTGGATCTATGGTCGCAAGAAGCATCCGCCCGAGGCAGCTGCCAAAGCCCCGAATGTCTGGATGAAATGGGGTTTCCGATTGGCATTTTTGCCAGCTTTTTTAGGCGTTTTGTTGGTTTTGGCCTATTTGGAGGAGGGGCTGTGGGAAGGGCTCGTTTGGCGTGACCATGCTGCGCTGTTTCCTTGGGCCGATATTTTGCCATTCGTCAGCGAATCAGCCACCCTTGCGATCATCGTGCCTTTGTTGTCGTTGCCGCAAGTGACGCATTACATTGTGGATGGCTTTATTTGGAAGCTCCGGAAAAAGGATGCGGACTTGCGGGTGATTGATGAGAAGTGAATGTTCTTTGTGTTGAAAAGCCGCAAAGGCCGCAAAGTCAAACAATCGCCGACTTTTCACTTATAACTTATCACTTTTCACTTATAACTGAAAGCGCTTGATCCACAAAATTAAATGGGTAGCGGTGCAGGTTGTCCGTGTTGACCGTGAGGATGACTGCGTCGACGTTGGTGATGGTCTGCAGCAGGTCAAATTGGTCGATGAAACGGGCGCCTTGCCATTGGTCGCTGAAGACTTCGTAGTTATAATAGCGGTATTGGGAGCCGGATGCGAAGCAATTTTTGTGAATGCCTTGGTTGTAGACCTTCCACCAAAAGCTGTCGCCAATCACCAAAACCCGCGGCCGGAGACGGCCTTCGGTGGCATATTGCAATTCCGGATAGTCGATCGGGGCCGGTTCCAAGTCCCATATCAAGTTGAGGAGATCCCCGGCATCGGCATCGGTATCCCGCATTTCCAGCGAGGTCTTGAAGCCTTTGATTTGTGGTCGAACAAAAGACTTGCCGTGGAGGCGTTCGAGTGTATGAATGATCGAATCAGCCGCCAAGGCGGCGCCGTAATCCGTCCAATGCGTGCCCGTACGCGGATAAATGCGGTGCGGTTTTTTGGTCGCCATCCATTCCTTCAATGGCCCGGCAAAGTCGATCATGTAGGCATTCGCCTCCTGTAGCGATTTGGCATAGGCGGGGTAATTGGAATTCCCGGGGAATTGCAGGTTTTCGTCCGGCAAATATTCCGGCATCAGCTGCAATTTGCTGGGCGTGAGCACTGTGAGTAAGGCAATCTGCCGTTGTGCAAGCCAATTTTGTAGGATCAAGGTATGTTCCGTATGGTACTTGACCATGTCCCATCCGGCGAAATCCTTCCCTTGAATCGTCGCCACGGAGCCGCGGCCGAACAATTCGTTGTCCTTGCCGATCATGACGGAACGGTAGGGCTCGTTGAAGACGGAATAGTCGATTTGGTTGCGCAGACGCACCATACTTGCACGCAAACCCATCCAATTGTACATCCGCACGACGTAATTCGTCTGAAAATTCCCATTCAACCACGTACTGTCCTTCAGCGGAATCGAATCCACGACTTCCTCGACCCTGCCAGCGGCTTTTCATCGAAAATCTCGGTCTTTTCCTGCACCAAGGGCAAAAAAAGCACCGTCAGGATCACCGAAAAACAAATCGTATGCAGGGTTTTCGCTTTCATGGTCAGAACATGTAGTAGATAAATGGCCGAAATCCCATGGTGGCGATCTCACTGATGCTCAAAACCAGTAGAATCAAAGCAATGACAGACAAACTCACCGTTTGCCAGCCCTTTTCGGGGAGGGAAAATCCCTTGTCTTGCCATTTTCCGATGGCTGGAATGGCCGCGAGGAATGAAAATACCGCTGCGATTGCCAACATGAACCAGAATTTGTTGCCAAGGTACAGGTTCAAGTCCTCCCAAGGTGTTTTGGCAATCTGGAATTTGAACATTTCCTTGAAGAATGCCCATGCGGTACCCACATTCGGAGCCTTGAAGAAGACACAACCCAGCACAAACAGGAAGAATGTCCAAGGAATCGTGAGCGCTTTGGGCAGTTTCTCAAGCCTGCGGAGCAGGAACATACGTTCCAAGACCACCCAAGTCCCGTGCCAGATACCAAAGAGGATGAATGTCCATCCGGCACCGTGCCAAAATCCGACAGCGAAGAATACGATCCAGAGATTGAGGTAGGTCCGCCAAGGTTTGGCTTCCCGATTGCCGCCCAGCGGGATGTACAGGTAGTTGCGCATCCATTCGCCAAGGGTGATATGCCAACGCCGCCAAAACTCGGTGATGCTCGCGGAGCGAAAGGGTGTTTTGAAGTTTTCCGGAAAGCGGAAGCCCATCATCCGCGCCAAGCCAATCGCCATGTCGCTGTAGCCTGCAAAGTCATGGTAAACGACAAAGGCAAATCCGATGGCGCCGATCCAACAAAGCAAAAAGTCCAATTGGGCATGCGGAAGGGCAAAAATCTTGTTGACCTGTCCGGAAAGTGTATCGGCGATCAGGACTTTGCGGCCAAGGCCGACGGCAAACCTGATCATCCCTTCGAGCCGGTAGCTGATGTTTTCGTTGGCCTTGCGGTCGAGCAATTGATCGGCCATGTCGCGGTACCTCAGAATCGGACCGGCAATCAGATGCGGAAACATCATCACGAGCAGCAAGTAATCGAATGGGTTCTTGAGCGGTGGTTTTCGCCGCGGCGCACGTCGATCAGGTAACTCAGCTGCTGAAAAGTGAAAAAGGAGATGCCCAGCGGCAAAGCCACTTGTGTCCAACCGATCGCCTCGACCCCGATTCCTTTCAAAAAGACGTTGGTATTCTCGACAAAAAAGTTGGCGTATTTGAAATAAAGCAGGGTTCCCAGGTTGTAGACCACAGCGAAAGCCAGCCATTTGCCTGCGTTTTTGTCCCGCTTGCCGATTTGCAGGGCGACCCAATAATCTGCGAATGCCAGCCCGATCAGGACAAAGACAAATTTTGGAGCTCCCCAGGCGTAAAAAACGAGGCTGCCCAGCAGGGCGACGTAGTTGCGGAGCTTCTGTGGCGTCGCCAAGTACACCGCCAAAAACACCGGGAGAAAGTACAGCAGGAAAAGATTGCTGGCGAAAATCATCGTTCTCCAAGATAGCGGGTTTCTCGCGGATGGCCAAAGTCCGTTGTAAATCCGCCGATCCTCGATCGACACCTGCATTTGCCGGAAATCGCCTCGAATGTGGATTTCAGGCTGAATTTGGTTCGTTGAGAAACTGATTCACTTCCTCCGAATCCATTCCTATATTGCATTCAGATCGAGCGTCTCATGAGAATCCACCAACTGTTTTTATTGCTTAGCCTGACTGTGTCGGGTTTGTCCTTGAAATCGCAAACGTTGCCTCCGAATATCTATGCAGACAGTGCACACGCGCCGTTTTTGCATGGCGTGGCATCGTTTGATCCGACCGCAACAAAGGTGATTCTCTGGACCAAAGTCGATCCGGAGATCAACAGTGGACCCATCACCTTGACTTGGGAAACGTTTGCCGACGCCAATTTGACGCAGCAATTGGCGACCGGAACTGCAACTGCCTCCGTGACGAGCAACTGGACCGCACAGGCGGATGTTGATTTTCCCGACCCCGAGCGGTTTTATTGGTACCGTTGGAAAGACAGTCAAAGCCGTTTCAGCGTCGTAGGCCGCACCAAAACGGCTTCGCAGGGCGCGGATGCACAGGCAAGGCTTGCGATCATGTCCTGCAGCAGTGTTTATTCGGGGTATTTTAATGCCTATCAGCGCATTGCGACGCGCAACGACATCGACCTCGTCGTGCATCTGGGTGACTATATCTACGATTTTGTCGATGCCGACGAGCAGGTGCGCGTGCCCTCGCCTGCGCCCGTGGATCCGCAGACGCTTGCCGAATGGCGCGACCGTCACAGCTATTATTTGCTCGATCCCGACTTGCGCGCAGCCCGCCAAAATCATCCTTGGGCCGTGATTTGGGACAATCACGATGTCGATGGGGATTCGCCGCAACATGTCGCAGATGCCATTCAGGCGTTTCAGGAATATGTCCCGATGCGCCTCACCGACGCGATTTTGCCGCATCTGATCTACCGTCGCTTGGCCTATGGCGACCTGCTCGACATTTTGCTCGTGGATGCAACGACCCTGCGGGACATCGACACCCTTCCCAATGGCGAATTTTCCATGCTCGGCAATGCCCAATGGAATTGGTTGTCACAGGAATTGTCCAGTTCGACGGCGCTGTGGCGGGTGATCGGGCAGGAGCGGATGATGGCCGAATTTTCCACGGCGGGCCTTGGCTCGCTGATCAATTATGGGGACGGACCCGTGGCGGATTCCGGCGCTTGGGATGGCTACAATGGCGAACGCGTACGCTTGCTCAACCACTTGGACCAGAATGGGATCGACAACAACGTGATCTTGAGCGGTGACATCCACACTTCGTTTCTTTGCGACTTGCCGATCGACTACGGCAGCTATGACGATCAAACAGGAGCGGGTTCGGTGGCCGTTGAATTCCTCCCGACGAGCATTACCCGAGGGAATTTTGACGAGCAGGGCGTTACCGGATTCCTTGCACAATTGGTCCAAGGTGCGATTGCATTGGCCAATGCTCACCATGTTTATTCCGAACTCACGAGCCATGGATATGGAATTCTGGACATCCGACCTGATGTTGTCACCGCTGAGTATTGGTATTCCCCTATCTTGCAAGCATCTAATTCAGAATCGTTTGCAACGGGCTACGAATGCCGGACGGGCGAAAATCATTGGCGGAGAGCGGCACTCAGCAACCCTACAACAGTCTTGGTCGCCTCGGAGGATGCCACACTGCAGAATGTCACCACATCATTGTTTCCAAATCCGGCGGGTGAATCGGCAACTTTGCGGCTAAACGCTGCACGCACTGAAACTGTGAACATTCTGGTAATGGATCCTGCCTCGGGAAAGCAGGTTTTGCCGTCAAAAAGGTTGAAATTGAAGGCCAATCAGCCAGCGGAAATGCGGATAGACCTCACCGATTTGCCATCCGGCCACTATCAAATCCTGCTTGAAAACGGAACCGTCAGGCAGGCAATTCCATTGGTGCATTTTCGGTGATAATCCTTAGATTTGAAGGGATTGACGTTGACAAATGGTATTTGGAATGATGATCACAGGTGTCGTAGCAGGAATTTTCTCCATGTGGGCGACAAGCAAATTGCTCGGAAACACACCCAATTCCTGGATCAAGCGGCTATTGCATCCACAAGGACAAAATGCGGAATCGGCTTATTTGCAACGTGCTGAATCAGCGATCAATCAGCGGTTTCATAAAACACTGGCGCTGCCAATGTTGCCGGTATTGTTCACGCTAGCAGGACTGTTGGCCTATTTTTCAGGAATCGGGATTGCAACCGGGACATGGAACTATGAACTTTTACTTGGATTTGCCTTGTCGGTCGTCTGCTGTTATCCTTTTTTGATGCACTTGCAGCTCATCGATTTCCGCAAAAAAGTCTCCGGATTTGCAGCAAAGCAATTGGCGCGAAGCGCAAGACCTGAAGCCGCCGGAAAAATTCTGATTGCTGCGGCTGTTCATTCAGATGCGATTGTACGCCTTGCCGCTGTTGCCGGCTTGCGCGAACTCGGTACGAATTCCGGGATTGAAGCCTTGAAAAAATTGGCGGATGACAAGCAGAATGAGGTGGCTTTGCAAGCCAAGGATGCCATGCGTGACCTTTTGCCCGTCCTGAGAGGCGAATCTGTCTTGAGCGTCCGTACGATGGATACCTATGTGGAGGAGCATCGATTCCTGCAAAAAAGTCTCAAATCGTCCAATTCAGACAAAGTCAAGCGGGCCTTTGAGAAGTTGCACGAAATCTCCTTGCAAATCGACGAAATCGTTTATTCGCAGTTGGCCATCCGGCGAGCCTTTCCCGATGTGTATTGCACCGCATGTTATGCCCGCGCAGAAAGTCAACACTACGAAGAGTGGGAATGGGTGCGCTGCAAGCAATGCAAAGAGGTACATGACCTCCGCTTGGGGGTCGAAAAAGTGTATGGCCAAATCGGAGGGGACCCGTTGCCAAATGAGGGAAGCCTGGTGAATGGCATTTTGCACGTTGGTCTCTGGGATGAAAAGACCCAAAAGGGTCGATACGGCGAAATCGAGGTGCTGGAAATCATCGGCGGGAATGCGATCAATTATGACTGGGCCATCAGCGCCGTCATCGAGAAGTTTCACAACCAACATCAAGGTCCTGCCAATATGCTGACGGTGAGGTTTGTAGCCAATCCGATCCTGGAAGCCAATACGATTCATTTGCTCCGTACCTTGGATCCCGGGTTGATCAAATCCTGATCCAAATTGGCCTGCGTTTTCAAAATTTCCTTCCTTCGAATGCCATTTTGTTTCTGAATTCCGTAGAAAGGACAAATCCAACAAATGCGCTCATCGCCATGTTTTATTTTGGAGTTTGTCTAGGAATGGTTTCGGTGATGGTGGTCATGTACCTCTTTGAAGCCGTGGAGCACCGACTTACGGCGTTATGGTGCCGTCCGTGGTCCAAAAAAAGCAAACGTGGGTTTCGTTGGCGTATCCAAATGGCTTTGTCGCGCAACCGATTGCCAATGTACGCGCCTTGGTTTTTGGGTTTGCTGAATCCATTTTACTTGTTCGCCTTTGCACATGGCCCCTCTCAAGACGTCGCCTTGGGATGTTTGGCTGGTTATGTTGGATTGTCGTTGATGCTTTATCCCGCCTATCTTGGCAAGCGCCTCCGTCAATTCAGGGAGCAATTCATGCTGTATGCAGCCGAAAAACTGGCTAAAACCGAGGAGCCTGCGTTTGCCGAGCCGATTCTGCTCCGTGCCGGCGGTTCGCGGCAGGAGGTATTGCGGCTCGCTGCTACCGTCGGACTTAAGGAAATTGGCACTGGTGCCGCCGAAGAGATGCTCGGAAGGCTCTGCGGCGACCGCAACACAAGAGTTTCCATCGCGGCAATGCAGGCCTACAAAGGATTGCTCAAAGTCTTGAAAGGGCAAAAGGTACTCAGCCTCGCCCCGCTTGCGCAGCTTTTGGTCGAATTTGAGCGTGAGAAAAAGTCTTCCCGTTACAGGCTTGGTTGGGATAACCTCAAGCGGTTTCCAAAGTTGGCTGCCATCAGCACAGAAATTGACCGGATCGTCTATTCGCAGTTGTGGCTGCGTCAAGGTTTTCCGCATGTTTTTTGTGAGAAATGCCATGTTTTTGCCGAGCTCAAAGCATTTGATGACTGGCGATGGGTCACCTGTCCCGTTTGTCACGATGCCACTGACCTGAGATCCGGGATAGAAAAGGTCGTTGGGACGATCGGGGCAGCTCAGGATTGGGATCTCCGTGAAGGAGTTTTGTACATCAGCCTTTGGGACCGGAATGTCAATCGTGCGATCTATGCGGAAGTCGAAGGATTGGAAATTCACAATGACCCGACGATGGATCTTGACTGGGCCGTGAGCGCGGTGCTGGAAATGCTGCACAACAAGCATTTGCGTGGAAAAGGACGCATCAGCATTCGATTTATTGGAGTGCCGAAGCTGGGCATCAATGCAAGGCATATTCTTAAAAGATTTGCCGAGGAATTGCCCGAAGTTGCCGAAGCGGTTGTGCATTCAACCCCCAAATAGGCGCTTGATCCGGTTCAGAATACCGGCTTTGCCTCCTGCCTCCTCAATTTCTGCCTTGAAAAATCCCATGTCCATCAACTCGTCCATTTTCATCCCATGCACCTTTACCAAGGCTGAAATTAAGCCAAAGCGTCCTTTCCCCTTTCTTTCCAGCTCAAGCGGAAGTGAGGTGCCGAGTGCAAACGCGCGAATGTTGGGGTATTGGGTGAAATCCTCGGTTTTTCCGAGCCGCTTCGCGGCTTTCCAGCTTTCCTCGTTTCCGCCCGTCAATGCCAACCAACGGTTCAGATGCATCAACCAGTCAATTTCTCCGTCGGCAAGGCAATCATAATCAGCCAATTCAATCACCGTGGCAACCAAGCCGACCTTAAAGTCCAAATACTTGGCTGGAATTTTGGTTTGGATATAGTATCCGAGGTTTTCAACGATTTTCGGTTCGCGCGGAAGACTTGAGATGCTTTTTCGCATGGCTGCCAACGCGGGCAAAAAGGTCAGACTCTTGTGATCTCCATGCCTCAGAATCACGCCCAGTGCCTCAGACTGCTGTCCCTCGGGAATCTGAGACAGCATTTCTTCACTCGGAAATTTTTGCGTCCACATGCCCGCGAGCAATTGCAGGGTCGGGCTGCCTTGCCCCACGATTTTGGCATTGGGGGCATCGGCAATCATCTCCGGTGAGATTTCCTTGGACAAAATCGCCCATTGCAATCCCTCTGTGATCTCATGGATGGGATATCCGCGCATCCAACAAATCAATTGGTCGTGGTAATTGGTGGCATCCTTGAGTTGCGCGGTCCATTTCGCCCCGAGTTGTGGCAATAATCCCGACTCAAACAAGTTTCCAATGGCATCGCGATTGACCAATTCAAACAACGGATCCGATTGCATGTCGGGTCCGGTTGGGGACTTGGAAACCATCGCTTGCGACAAGGCATACATTGCATTCAGGAGCTGTCGCGAAACGGGATTGACACAAACCTCTAACAGCCAATTGGAAAAGGGATCCGAAGGCTGTCCAAAAGCAGCAATTTCAGCGTCAGGCCATTTTACTTTGGTCCCTCGCCCGGAAAACATTGCCGGTCTTCCGGTTACCGGTGGTTGATCGGTATAACCAAAGATGCGCAGGGGAGAAAAGAATATTTTGCCACCGTCAAAGGCGTCGTCCCAAGCGACCGATGTGCGGAGGGAATCGGGCATGAACGTCGAACAAATCTCAAAGATTTCGCTGACCTCGGCAGGGGAGCCTTGGAGCACGATGGCCAATTCGCGGTTTTGGGTATGTGCTACATGGTACACTGCCATGAGCAGTTCCGCAGCAGGTTCGTCCTCTTCTTCGTCAAGCCGTCGGCCTTGATTGGGCTCGAAGGGCAGGTCCAAATCCTTGATTTTGCCAGCCAGGGTATCGACATCAGGTGATGACAACAAGGCTTCAAGACTTGGAAAACGGTGGGCCTGCACCAATTCCCGCAATTCAGCGACGGTATTCATTTGCCGCCAGTCTTTTTCGCCAATCAAAAATCCTTCGCAGAGGAAGGCGCCTCCGCGCCCATGTTCGTCGCGCACCTCAGGCAATGCCCTCAAAATCAGCAATACCAAGTACAATTCGCCCTTGACCTGCTTGTAAAATACCGTCGAATTGTCGGTTTCCAGCGCTTCTGGAAAGTGAATATGGGACTCGATTTCAAGGACTTCCTTGCTGCCCAACAAATCCCCCGGCAAAAAAGCAGATTGAAATCCGTTTTTACCGGTTGGAGAAAGGTCCTTGGTGAGACGCGTATAGATGTAGCGATGGATTTTCATGGGGTTTTGTTCTATTTTCCTGCTGAGGATGTTTGTGGAATTTGGTTCTTTTCCCTTTTGCTTTGGAACCACGCGAGCATTTTTTGGAAAAGCCCTGTCTTCGCGGCCGAAGTCTCCTTTCTACGCGCAAAGTCCAGCACCCAAAGAAATGGATCGAGCACCCGGAGCGGGTTCAATTTGCCGTCTTCATCGTCATCTGCCAAGCCCATGGCGCTCACAACGGTATATCTGACCTCGAGGAAGTGATCGCGGGCCATGTTGGCAAAACGCGTACAACCCAAGTCCTGCCGCAACCATTCTTCAATGCGAATGGAAGTCAATCCCAAGTCCAGAATCTTGTCGTTGAGGTTCATCGCATAGTAGTCCGTGGCACCCTCAGACAGCCATTTGCGCAATGCAGGGCTTAATTTTGCAGAGGGGAGGTCGCTTTTGGTAAAAATCACCACCACCCGTTGCGATGTGCGGGTATTCGTATTGAGTTTATCGTCGGCTGCACGGATGTAGGTGTCGAGCAAGCGACTCATTTGGTCATCGAGCTCATTTGCATCGCAATCCGGAATACTCATGATGAACAACACGGTATCGGAATGCGCCACAAAAAATCCTGCCCTTGCAATCTGTGTGGCATCGTTAAAAACCTCACCTGCCGTATCGTAGTAGCCTACAAAGGCATCCTCAAAGACCGGCAATTGATGGTAATGGACCAACGCTGGACTGGGGAAGTTGGCTGGCGTACTTTCTGGAAGTGCGCCCTTTTCAAACAACGGGACCTGTTCATAAATGATCCGGTGCGTGAAATCGTCCAAGCTTCGGAAATAATAACCGTTCCAGAAGTTGGAGAAGCGTTTCAGTGTGCTGAAAAGTGAAGTCAAATAGACTGTTTTCCCATGGCCTGAAAATCCGACGACGCCCACCATGGTGCGCAACATCAAGGCCGAATCCAAAAAGGTCTTGGGAATATCGGTGCGGCAATTGGGGCAATGCGGCACATTGGTCTTCGTATCACGGAGAAATTTCTCCACGTTTTGAAGGCAATAGGGGCATCTGAGGAGGGTGGGAGTGGACATCTGTCGTCAGGAAGAAGGCTAGAAGCTTAAAAACCGCTTAGGGTACAATGAAATCCATTGCTGCGTGCCGCAACACTACTACAATGATATTAAATTTTCAATTGCACAGCTCGATCAGATCGCAAAATTCTTGCCATGCATTCGTTCTCGTTCAGTTGCCTGATCGAATTGCTTCTTACCTTGCAATGAACAAAAAGTCACTTCCGGGCTCATTGCCTCCGAATTCGCCAAATCTCGGCTCGGGCATGAGGCGTTCAAAGTACAGCACCAATTCGGCGAGGGTCATGATGCGGTCGTGACCGCCGTAGTTGCGCAGGGCATCGAGAAACTTCCTTGCATAAGGCGAGTGGCTTCCCGGTGCGCCATCAGGAACGTATTCCTTGCCGCCCGATGTGAGGTAGCGACGCGTTTTGAATTGCAATTTCCGGTTGATGAAATCAGTCTGCGTCAGTTCTTTGCCACCGCCATCGGCGGTTTCATTGCCGCGATGACCGCCGCCACCGGCGATGAATGGATCGATCGTGCCGCCGAAGCAGACGTCCATCATCAGCAGCGTATGCTTGCAAGGAATCGCGTTGACGATCGTACGCAGGTTGCTATGCGCCACGTAGCTGTCGTTGCCTTCATCGTCCTTTTCGGAGTCGGTGCAAACGACGTAGCCTTCGCCAAACAAATCGTCAAACTTGCCATGGCCGGCAAAGAAAATCAG
Source organism: Bacteroidota bacterium (assembly GCA_016718825.1). Lineage (NCBI taxonomy): Bacteria > Pseudomonadati > Bacteroidota > Bacteroidota bacterium. The sequence goes on from JADKCL010000006.1 coordinate 123,870, forward strand.
CAATTGATCATTGTCGGTATAGGCCTTGCGGGCATATTCCTTCAGCTTTTTCAGAACCTCGGCGCGTGGCGCATCGATCAGCAATTCGGTATTGAAACCATAGTTGGTTTCGAGTTCCTGCGCGATTGTGCGGCAGTCATTCACAGGATTCACCAAATCGGTCCACTCCGCATAGTCATCCGTTGCAATGAACAAGGCATAGTCCGAACCCGTTCTTTTGACTGGTTGATCGGGTGTTTTGACTGCAATGCGGATTCCAAAACGTTGGATCAATCCATCTTCATTCTTGGCCATCAAGCGAATGTCGTTGTAGCCAGGCTTCAAGGGCAATTCTTGATCGACCAAGATGTCAAACGTGCCTTCGGCATCGCGTTTGGCGACGATTTGTACCTGCTCGTCGTTCACCATCAGTTTCACGCCGTTGAGCTTCGAGTCACTTTTGATCCCGGCTTTGAACTGAATACTTTTGGCATCGACCGTGATGTCGTCTCCCTGCGGGGAAATCAAGGTCACAACGGGCGGTTGTGGAACGTAGCTTTTTTGACCTTCGCGCACTGCGAGGTAATCCATCTCGATCAGGTGCTCGTTGTCCAAGGCAAAGCCAATTTTGTGTCCTGGAAGGTTCACAAAAGGCGCCTCGGCCATCCAGATATCATTCAGGTAAAAATTGTAGCGGATACCCGTTTTGCGAATCACCAACTTGTTGGGCGTTCCGCGCAGATGCAGCATTTGATTGCTCGGCGTCCAGTTCACCAGCGTCTTGGCGACGCCATTTTCTACTTGCCGCACACAAAATGAACCCAATCCCCGAATCAGGTATTGGTATCCATTGTTTTCATCCTTCATTGCCCAGCCAATGCCATAGCCAAATTCTTGGCTGCCACTGATCTGTTTCATGTGAGCTTCGATTTCGAAGTCACGCTCAGGATTCACAAGAATTTCGCGGAGTTTATAGGTATGGGCCTCACCTTTGAGGTTTTTCATGCGCATTCTGCCCTTTCCCATCATGCAGTAGGAGCTGTCGGTGGTGGTCACGCACCAAGCGCGGCTGTTGTCGTCAAAAGTTTCCGCAAAAATTTCGGGCATGGCCTGAAGTTCCAGTGCCTCAAGGCTTTGGACTTCGACTTCCATCTTGCCGTAAACGATGTAGCCTGCACGGTTGCCCATGAAGCTGCGGTTGGGCATGCTCCAGACAAACTGATCGTTGAAATAGAACGACATCATGCCGTTCACGTTGCGCAGACTCACCTTGTTGCTTTCGCCCATGCCTTTGAGTACGCCAGTGGTTTGCGTAAAGGCCTTGATTTCCTCGACATTGCTTTGGTTGTACCGGATGACACGGAACTGCCCCGCACCATTGATTTTGATGGCGTAAAAATTACTTTCGTCAGCGGCGCCCCAGACAAATCCGTAGCCGTCGGTTTGATTGCCAAATTTTTGGGTGAGCTTGGTTTGAATGGTAAAATCCTGTGTGGCATTGAGCGGTAACTCAGGAAGCAGGAAAACCGCAACGCCGTCGGGAAGACGTCCTTCAAGTTGATACCGTCCATTGATGACGTCGCCGTGCGCCTTTTCGTCGTCGATGATCGCCCAACCATGATGATTGGCTTTAAAATCGTCTTGAAAGATCACACGCTCCTGCGCCATGAGCCCATTCAATCCGGCCAGAAGAAGTAGAAACAGAGAAAAGACGGCTTTAAGCTTCATAAACATAGATCTTGAAGAATGTGCCAAGCGTCACACTTCGAATATACGCGAAAAAAATGGTTCAGTTTTCAGGAAGTAGTCAGGAGAGTTAGCAGGTAGAAGTTAGCAATTAGCAGTTGGCAAGGCTGGAATTCATTTTGGGCTTGAACGGATGTCAAATTCGTGCAGGTTTTCTTTGCGTGAATCGTTCCCGTTCCAAATCCCAAAAGTTTGAGAGGGAGTCGAGCATGAGAAAATCTCCTCATCACCCATACTCCCTCTCATCTGCTAACCGTTAATAATTAACTGCTAACGCAGTTCTCATTTCACTTTTGCGAGTGGCACCATGCCGATGCCACGCTTGACGAGGGTAGGCTTCTGCTTCCAGCTCGTTTGGCCGAGCACGCGGTCAGAAACATAGTCGCCCAATTCTTCGACGGTCACCAATCCGTTGTCGTTGAGGTCGGCTTTGCCGTCCAAACCTTCCAACATGGCCACGGTGAAGAGGCTTCCTTTGTCAGCGCCGACGTTGCTCTTTTGCTTGGAGCTCGTGCTGCTCACGAAGATGCGGATTTCGTCGTCGTTGTCGATGACTTTGCCGAAGTCGTTTTGCACGGCATCCATGTTGGCGTTGCCAACCGTTGCGCCATTGGCGTCAGACTTGGATGGATAGCTTGCATCCAAGAAATAGAGGGTCGGGGCGCTGTAGCGGCTGATTTCTTCCATGATCCAACGGTTGTCGATCGAGGAAATTTCCATTTCAGACGGATCGGATTTTACGTCGGTTGGCTTCAGGTAGAAGCTGCCACCGCTTTCTGCACCATGGCCGGCAAAGTAGATCAACACGAGGTCGTCTTTGGCTGCCTTGCCTTTGATCTGACGAATGGCTTCTTCGATATTGGCTTTGGTAGCCTCTTGGTTGCTGATCACTTTGGTTTTCACCTCGTTGAACATGCGGCCTTTTTGGTTTTCCAAAGTCGTCACCAAGGACTGCACGTCTTTGTTGGCGTTGGTCAAGTCCAAGTCATCGTTGGTGTAGTCATCGATGCCGATGGCCAACACGTGCAAGTCTTTGACTTTGATTTCGCGGTTGGGATTTTTGTAGGTGATGAAACGCTCACCGGAGCTGAAACGGCCCAATTGGGTTTCTACATCCAAATAGATCGTGTTGCTGCCTTCCAACAAAGGAAGTTTTTCTTCGATGAAGTATTCGTTGCCGGTACCGACTTTCTTCAGAACCACGTGACCGATTTCCTTATTGGTCAATTGGTGGTTGAGGCGCAGGGTCATGTTCTTGATTTCAGGCATCTGCTGACCGACACCGGGCTTCAAGGTCATCCTCAACGAATAGATACTGTCGGTAACGCGGGTATCGGAATCAGGATTGGACCAGGTGATCACAACCGGGGTACCATAGCCGTAGCCACCGCCATCCCAGTCATCGCCACGCATGGCTACTGAACCGGCTTCGAAGCTGTCGTAGTAGAAATTGGTGACCACTGGGTTCACGCTTGGGCCGCGGCCCTTGACCGTCTTGCGCGCGGCGATGCCGGCAGCATTGTTTTCAAAAGAAACGGTTTCGGAGAGGATCAAGTCACCGTCTTTTTCTTGGTACTTCTTCCATTCCTTGACCATGTTGCCGTCCCAGAAGAAGTTGGTGATGCTGTTTTGACCCACTTTTTCTTCACGCAATTCGGACAATTTGCCGTCTGCATAGAGATAGGTTGCGCTCAGGCCCGGTGCATTCATTGCCACAAGCTGACCGTCTGCGTCGTAAGTCGACTGGATATTGACGGTTTTGGTGGCAATACCCTTGGAAAACCAACGCACCGTCTTCAGGTGATTGTGGGTGTCGTAGGTGCCTTCGAGTTCGCTGTTGTCAGCCTCATTTTTCAGCACTGATTTCCGCAGCGACCCGTTGCGGTCATAGTAGAAGTACTGGGCGCTGACAAGCTTGTTGCTGTCGAAGTTGCTGATTTTGCGCAAGTGCCCGTCTGCATCGTAGGAGATGCTTTGGGTATTTTTACCGTCGACCTTGCGGAGCAAGTTACCGGCTTTGTCAAACTCATAGAGTGTGTTGAAGGTGCCGGGTTGGTCGCCTTCGTGTTGCGTCCTGATCTTCAGGGCGCCTTTGTCGCGCCAGTTTTGATAGACGCGTGCCTGCAAATCAACCGTTGTGCTGGCAAGCGGATTTTCGAGAGATTGCAGCAACAGGAGATCGTTGGTGTTTTGGGCAAAGGCATTGGAGCCTACGAATGCCAGCAAAACCAACATGACTGGTGCAGAAATCAGACGCTTCATACTTTTCATACGAGATGTTTTCGTTGATGAGAATTAACCAATTAGCGGGGTACCTTGGTGCCTCTTACGGCATCGAAATGCCCTCGGTTGCCCAAAATGCAATGTTTTTGAAACTATGTAAGAACTCGTCAGTAATTGTTCAGCAACCGAAGTCTCACCCAGGTCTGATTCCGGGCTTCTTTCGGGCACCTCACGCCTACCGATAAGGGCACAAGTTAGGGAGATGTTTTGGGCTTGGAGAGGAGGAGATATTCGTGGATATGTGGATAACTGAACTAAATGGGATAGTTTTATGAACACTCGGCTGTGTCAAACTTTGGCGGATCGCCTGACTTCTTAGTAGAGGGGCAGCGGCATGGTTTGAACCCGAAATAATTTTGGTGAGGCTCGGTTGGAATTGGTGCGGCCATTTAAAAAATGTCCCCTGCCGGAACCGCATTGCTGCAAGATCTCGACAGGGGAACGATAAAAATGTCAGCGGAAGTCTTGAGAGTGGTGCCGTCAGCGTAGGACTTCAGTGTCAAAAAGCTGCACACCGGAATTGCCGAAGTTGCAGTTTGCGCCGCCGTTGCTGCAAACACAGGCGGTATTGGCAGCATTGGGATCGCAAAATCCCGGGCTGGAACAGTTTTGGGCACCCAAGTCGCATACCACATACCATACGGGACCGTGGAATCGGAAGTAACCCGCAGACAAGGCAATCGGTACAACTTCGGTGCGCTTCATGCCATTCAGCGTTCCTTTGCGGAGCAGTTTCCAGTTGCCACTCAAATTGACGATGTTGTATGTGGTGATGCTGCCACCTCCTTGAAATTCATTCACGAGCTTGTCGACAAAGATCGTCGGCGGACCGTTTTGATTGGGTTGCCCCACGGCATCGTCCGGCGGAGGCAAGGCTTCTTTGGTCGTGGATGCGGATGTGAAAGCCAGCGTACTCATTGCAACGAGGCACAAGAGTACTGCCAGCAAAAATGCTGATTGCTTTTTCATAGGGAATTAAAAGGTAGAGAGATACAAGTGGACTGCGAACCTGCCCCAAGCCATTTGGCTGTTGAGGCCGTCGCCCTCGAACTGCGATAACAGGAATTCCTTTGACTACATACCGAAGATGTCTTCCGTCACCACTTCGTATGGCGGAATGCCGAATTCACAAGGCGTATGCGTGTAGTTGCAATCGCAACCACTTGCATCCATTTTGGGATCGCAAAACTGTGGCGCAGGCTCACTTGGGCAATTGATCACAAAACAAACTTTGATCGGCGCGGGAGAAATGAAACGGAAATAACCACCAACCAAAGACACCGGAACGATCTCTGTCCGTTGCCCACCATTGATATTGCCCTTGCGCAGCAGCTTCCAATTTCCTGAAAGATTGACGATGTTAAATGCCAGAATTGTGCCACCCTCCTTGAATGATTTTTTTAAAGCGTTGACAAATACGGTAGGCGGACCGTTGGGATTGGGCTGTCCGACCGCATCGGCAGGTGGAAGCGGGTCAGATCCTGCGTATTTTGACGAGGATAACGTGCTCACGGCCAATATGCACAAGAGCATAGCAAGCACCAATGCTGATTGCTTTTTCATAAATACTGAGATGATTAAAACGTTAAAAGATGATTTACAAATGTCTCGCCCATAGGCGGACCTTATTCTATTGGAATCCGAAAACCAACGATGATTCAACTAATATACAACTCCAAATCGCAGTTGTCAAGTCATTGGCTCGATCCAGATTGGATGCGGCAAGCCTTTGTTGGCTGAATTTTAGACTGGAACTGACGGATCGGCAATGCATTATTTACGGAAATCCAAATGTGTCTCGATGTGTTAATTTTATGTCGTTGATTGTGAATGAAGTCCACTCAAGGGTCAGTGCTGAGTGGGTTTGGTACAAAATATTATTCCAAAATCAATCGCAGGAGTTCCATTCGATCCTCGGTTTGGATTCCAACGATGTAGATTCCGCGTGGCCATCTGCTTACGTCGACGGTAGTTTTTGCAGTTGGGAAGCCCTGCTCGTTCCAAAGGATGCGTCCTAGGCCGTCAACGATCACAATGCGATGAATATCGTCGTCCGATAGGATTTGTACCCATTCTGCTGCAGGATTGGGTTGCATTCGAATCCCATCGCTTTTGTCTTCTGGAAGTCCCACCGGGTTCAGAAAAACGCAGTTGCTGGTGTCGATGCAATTGCCAAGGGTGACAACCACTGCAAAATTTCCAGCAGTTGTCGGTGCATAACTCTGCGAATTTGCGCCCGCAATTGCGGCATTGCCGCTGTCGCAGGCAATCCATTGATAGGAGGCACCATTCGGCAAAGCCTCCAAAACGCCTACATTTGCTTGCACACTCGCGATCAGCGGATTCACTGTCAGGTGCAAAGCCAAGACAGAGTCACAACCCTCGTTTGTTTGAAACGATTGGAAATAGGTGCCGGTGCTGTCATACACCACCGAATTGAGCACATATTCATCGCAGGTCGTTGCCGTGAGCGTCAGCGTGTCGGCTTGTGGACAGAATTTGAGCTTGTACACATAAGCATCTGCCCCGGCGACCGAGGTCATGTTGTGTACTTGCGGCCCCGGGGCAAAGTCCGCCGTCCAAGTGTAATTGCCCGTGACATACAGCGCATTCTGAGGAGAAAGACGGAGCTGCTCGATGAAATCATTGTTGGAACCACCTGCGATCGCGACCCATTCAAAATTGCCGGCCGGATCAAATTTCATCACCGCGATATCTGTATAGGAGACCGCGGTTTCACTGCTAGTTCCGATACCCGGATCAAAATCGACCGTTCCAACAAAAGTCCCACCCGCGTAAATATTGCCATCTACATCCGTTGAAATGGAATAGAGTCCGTCGGTGGTATTTCCGCCGATGCCATGGCCCCAAAGGAAGTTCCCCATCGAATCAGTCTTCAGAAGAAACATGTCATACGTGCCTTGAGTGAGCGTCGTAGCCATTGCAGGGCCAGGATCAAGGTCTACCGAACCAAAAAAGATGCCACCGAGAATCAAATTTCCGGCGGTATCGGCGTCAAGGGTCATGACCGTGCAGCTGTGATTGATATTGGTAGTGAGGGGTTTGGCCCAAACGAAGTTTCCATTGGGGTTTAGGCGTAGAACAAATCCGTCAAACGTACCGAGGGCAACAAGGTTGGAAACGCCATTTCCAGGGTCAAAGTCAACGGTGCCCCCAAATCTGCCAACGAGGGTGACATTCGCATGAGCATCGACCGTCAACCCCCAACCGCTATCGTTGCTTGGGCTTCCTATTGATTTGGCCCAGAGAAGATTACCATTGGCGTCGTATTTGGCGACAAAAATGTCGTTGTTTCCCGCACTGTTGAGCATGGTTGTTCCAATTCCGGGATCCGCATCGACACTGCCATCAAACCAACCTGTAATCAAGATATTTCCCTGCGAATCCACCTTCATCGCCTGCGGAATTTCATTCGAGCCGGTACCGGAATTGATTTGTTGCACAAAGACAAAATTGCCTGCGGACGTCAGCTTCAGCAAGAACATATCGTTTGAACCCTGTGCCGTCAAATTCGCTGTGCCAACACCGGGGTCAAAGTCGATGGTTGCGGTGAATGTCCCTACCACAAGAAGATCCTGATTGCCATCCAAGGCGAGGTCATAGATTTGAAAGAAGCCTGTGGACGGGTAATTTACCGCCCAGAGGAGATTCCCAAGGTCATCCAACTTCTGAAGAAAAATCCCGCTTCCGACAGCAGTGAGTACCGCCGCGCCGGGATCAAGATCCACCGTTTGCTGGTGATAGCCTGCACAGTAGGCATTTCCCACATCATCGATCACAACTGCATGGCCATTGTCTGACAATGTCGCACCCGTACTCAATGCCCAATCCAATACCGGGCTTTGTGCATGAAGCGTTGTATACCAAGAAAGTATCTCGACAAAGAACAGCAAGGCAATGCAACGTAGGAGATGTATCAATGTGCGCATTCGAGGAAATTCAACAACATAGAATCCGTTCAGTGTTTCCCTTGAAATATCGGAAGTTCTTTGGTGAATGCAACGATCAGGCGCTGACTTTTGCGCAAATCGCATCCTTGGATGAACCGGTTCCGGCATATTTCTCGGCAACTTTTGAAAAAATAGCCTACCTTCGGGTTTAGGATTAATGTCGCCTATTTCATGAGTGTCAGCGAAAAAGTCGGGAAGCAGTACCCAGCCGCAAATCTTTTGCAGCTGTTGCGAAGTCCGCGCGAGGAAAACGTGGCACTTGGCCTCGAAATTCTTGCTGGATTGCCCGATGCAGGGTTTGCTTTGACGGATCTTTTGGCGCTGACCTACTTCACACGCAACGTCCAGATTCGCCGAAGGGCTGCCGAACTCTTCAAAACCACAGCGCCGCGCCGCCTCTTCCGCGACCTCACCGAAGAATTGCATCCCGACCATTTCCGTGGAAAGGCTGCGATCGTCGATTGGTACCGCCGCATGCGGCGTAAGCAAACCATCGACAGGACTGTGCTCGCACAGTATTTGTATCGCCTCCGCGACCTCAGCCTCGATTTTTTGCTGCGCTACGGCGTCGAGGATCCTGCCGAATTTGCATCCAAGTTTGCCTTGGACGGCACCCTCAAGCTCAGCAACATGGGCTTGCAGGAAGTTCCCGACAACCTCGCAGAAATCGAGCAAGTCACACGACTGGATTTGAGCGACAATGCGTTGAGTTCTTTGGACCAGAAGGTTTGCCGTTTGGAGGCCCTCGAAGAATTGGATCTGAGCCGCAATAAAATCGACAAGCTCACACCGATCATGGCCAAAATGGCCAAGTTGAGGAGTTTGGACCTGCACGGAAATCGACTGAGCCGCCTGAGCCCCGGCATTTCCAAATTGGCTGCTTTGCAGTTCCTCGACTTGAGCGACAACGCCCTCGATGAATTTCCAGGGTACATGACCGAGGCGTCGAAGCTGCAAACGCTCAACCTCTCCCGCAACAAAATCCCGGCCCTTCCCAGCGGCATGAGCCAATGGACAGGCATGCAATTTCTCGCGGCAGACCGCAATCAGATTCGGATCGTGCCCGCTGAAATCGGCGAAATGAGCGAATTGCAGGAGTTGCACCTGTTTGGAAACCCCATTGAAAGGCTTCCCGAAGAGATTGGCAAGCTCGAAAAGTTGGAAACCTTGCTGCTCAATGGTACCAAGCTCCAAAGTCTCCCCGTCAACATCGGCGGTCTCCGGCAATTGCGCACACTTGAATTGACCGATTGTCAACTGCATGACTTGCCCGATGGCATCGCGCTTTTGCAATGTTTGGAACGACTATTGGTCGGCAAAAACAGGCTTGTACAGCTTCCGGATGCGATTCGCGAATTGCAAGCCTTGACCCAACTCGACCTCAGCGAAAACTATTTCAATGAGTTGCCGGCCTCGATCGGCGATTTGCATCAACTTGAGCGACTCGACATCACCGGCAACAATTTGGAGCAGCTTCCGGTCGCGATTTGCAAGGCTGCTCAGCTGAATTTCATCGCTGCAAGCCACAACCGCCTGACCGAATTGTCATCTGAAATCGGCCAACTTGGATTGCTGCATGATCTTTATTTGGCCGGCAACAAGCTGAAGGCGCTGCCGGAAAGCTTCAGCCAATTGCAGCAATTGCGTTGGTTGGACCTGAGCGACAACCAATTCAGCGAAATTCCCAAATCGATCGAAGGCCTGCGCAGCTTGGAAATCCTGAGTTTGAACGGCAATAGTTTCACACAGCTTACCATTGACTTGGGTTCGATGGGCCGTCTCCGCGAACTTTCCCTTCCGATTTTGACGGGAAAGTCCTTGGATACCTTGATTCAGCAATTGCGTGCCATGCCACAGATGCGCCGTTTGCGTCTGATTGGCAACGTATTGCCCGGAGAATCTGACCGTGAAGCGATCGTGCAGCGTCTCCCCGGCATCAAGGTCGAATTTGTCGCTGGCAAATAAGCTTTCAAAAATTTTACGTTGTGACCACAACCAATTGGATGCGTTATCGTTGAATGATGCGCTGTGAAAAGCGATTGTTCGTTCACCTGAAAGTATAATTCATCAAAATGAGATCAGTCGGTATTGCTTATTTGTTGTGGTTTTTGGGAGGATTTGGCGTGTTGGGCATCCATCGTTTTTATGCAGGCAGGGTCGGAACCGGAGTTCTCTGGTTCTTCACCGGCGGATTGTTTGGCATCGGCGCCTTGATCGACCTGTTTTTGATTCCAGGGATGATCGCCGACGCCAATCGGGGGAATTAAAGGTCTGGCGAAATCAAGGGCGAAGGTTTGCCTGCACAAAAAGGGACATTTCAATCGCGTGAAAGGCATTTTTGTTCCAGTGCATGCAGCAATGACGGAAGGCAAAGAGTAACGCCGCGCAATTGGGGAGAATCAATTACCTTCGTGGGCGATGGCCCAATACAACTACATTTACTACGGTACCAAGTGCAGCAGCAAGGAAGTGGAAGACTTTCTGCTACATTCTTTTGATGTGAATGCACGTGCAGAGGAAGCGGGAAGGCGCAAAACACCTGTTTGCATTTGGGGCCAACACGGCATCGGCAAAACTCAATTGGTCGAGCAAATCGCGCGTGAACGTGGCTTCAAATGGGCCTACATCGCGCCCGCCCAATTTGAGGAAATGGGCGACCTTGTGGGCATGCCACGGATTGCCGACCAAGCCCACGGCAAGGCAAGTACCGAATTTGTCGCGCCCGATTGGGTCCCTCAAGAAGAAGGTCCCGGAATCCTCCTCATCGACGACGTCAACCGCGCTGATGACCGCATCTTGCGGGGAATCATGCAGTTGCTGCAAAACTTCGAATTGGTTTCCTGGAAACTTCCTGCGAAATGGCAGGTGGTCTTGACCGCCAATCCCGACGGCGGCGACTACAGCGTCACGCCCATGGACTTTGCCATGCTCACCCGCATGATGCACGTTTCGATGGTTTTTGACCTGAAACGCTGGGCCGCTTGGGCCGAGCAAAACAATGTCGATCCACGAGGCATCAACTTTGTGCTCACCTATCCGGAGGTCGTTTCGGGCGAACGCACCACGCCGCGGACCTTGGTGCAGTTTTTTGAAAGCATTGCCGGCATCGACGATTTGCAGGAAAATCTCGGCCTCGTCAAAATGTTGGGTGATGCCTGCCTGGACAGCGCTACGGTGACGTCCTTCATCAGCTTCATCAGCAACCGCCTCAGCAAACTTCCTTCGCCCCTCGATATCTTGAACTCCGGCGATTTTGCCAATGACATTGCCGAACCCATTCGCAAAATGGTCTCCGGCGAAACCAAACGCGTTGATATTCTCTCCGTCATTTCCACGCGTTTGTTCAACTACTTGATCGTGAATAAAATCGTCTTGGCGGGCAATGCGCGGGAGAATGTCATTCAGTTTTTGCTCATGGACTTTTTCCCGAATGACATGCGCTTCATGATCGGGCAAGACCTCATGCGCGAAGGCAACGACAGCCTCAAATCCTTGTGGCAACACCCGGAATTGGGTCAAATTTTCCTCGAAAACCTGCTCTGAACCCATGACTTGGAACGCCTCCGACATCCTCGACGATGTTTCCAAAGCCACCAACAACCTGATTTTGGAGGAGAGTTTTTACGGGCATTTTTTCGTGGGAATGCTCAAGGAGGTACACGAAAAAATCGAAACCATGGCCATCGGTGCAGCCGGGCACCACGTCAAACTGCATATCAATCCGATATTTTGGACGCGGCAATTGGTGTCCAACAAGTTGAAAATGGGTTTGGTGAAACACGAAATCTTGCACGTGGTCTTCAAACACATCTTCCGCGGGAAGGATTACAGCCATCGGGACATCTTCAACATCGCCTGCGATTTGGTGGTCAATCAATACATCCGGCAGGATTGGTTGCCTGAAAATCGGCTCCATTTGGGGCTGTTTCCCGGGATTGGCTTGGAACCTGAGCGCGATGCCGACGAATATTACCGCAAGTTGATGGCCCTCAAGGAGCGGATGGAAGCACTCGGAGCACAAACCGAGGATGGGGGAGCAGCGGATTCGGAGAAGGATCCTGGGAAAGAAGCCTGGGAAAATCTGAAACGCATGCTTGGTGAGGGCGACGAATGGCAAGGAAAACACGCGCTTTGGGTGGATTTGGATCAATTGCCGACCGCTTTACGGGAGGTTTTGGAGGACCAGATCAATGAGGCGATTCAATCGTCCATGGACAAAGTGCGCCGGGATTCCAAGGAATGGGGAAGTCTTCCCGCCGGTCTGCGGGCACATTTGGAAGCTTTTGAAAAATCGCGCATGCCCGTTGTGAATTGGCGTCGGCTCTTGCGCATCTTTACGGAAAGCAGTAGCCGCACATTCATTCGCAGTACCCTCAAACGCCCCAGCAAGCGCTACGGAACCACGCCGGGGATCAAGGTGAAAAAGCGGCAAAAATTACTTGTGGCGGTCGATACCTCGGGGTCGATCACGGAAGAAGAGCTCGCCGACTTTTTTGCCGAATTGTACCATATTTGGAAACAGGGTGCAGAAATCCTCGTGGTCGAATGCGACATGGCGATTGCTGCCACCTACGCCTACCGCGGATTTGCGCCAACGGAAATTCATGGCCGTGGTGGCACAAGCTTCGATCCCCCCATCGAATTCGCCAATGAGACGTACCATCCCGATGCCTTGATTTACTTCACCGACGGGTTTGCACAAGCGACCAAATTTCGGCCACGGATGCCCATTTTATGGATGCTTTCGGCCAAAGGTGCAAAGCCCGGCACCGAATACTACGACCGCATGGCCGGCATGAAAGTGCAGATGTAAGTGTTTGCATTTCAATGGCATTTGATCATGAATTGCACCCCCTACGGGGCAACAGATAGGGCTTGACTAAACGAATTTGAATTGTGTTTCCGAATTCCTACAACACATCCGGCTCCGTGAACATCGCGGGGCGGCTGTAATTGGGATCGCTGAAAAGACCATGCAATTCGGCGTCGATGCGCTTGACAATGTTGTGCATATCCTCCGGATTCCCCACAAAATCGGCATTGTTCACGTCAATCACGAGCAATTTTCCGTCTTTGTAGTCACCCACCCAGGATTCGTATTGTTTGTTCAAGTCCTCCAAATACCGGATGCTGATGCTGCTTTCGTAGTCGCGGCCACGTTTGCTGATCTGCTCGGTGAGCTTTGGAATGCCGGCACGCAGGTAAATCAGCAAATCCGGCGGTTGGATCACCGTGGTCATGGACCTGAACAGCGAAAAGTAGTTTTCAAAATCGCGTTTGCTCAGAAAACCCGAGTCGCGCAGGTTCCGTGCAAAAATATAGGCGTCCTCGTAAATCGTGCGGTCCTGAATAATGGTATGCTCGGCATCGCGGATGGACCTGACCTGATTGAAACGGCTGTGCAGGAAGTAGATTTGCAGCGGAAACGACCACTTGCTCATGTCCTGATAGAAATCGCTGAGATAGGGATTTTCGTCCACCGCTTCAAAATGAGCCTCCCAGCCATAATGCTTGGCCAATTTGGTCACCAATGTCGTTTTTCCCGCTCCAATATTGCCCGCGACGGCGATGTGCAATCCCATTTGAATTCTTGACTTTTCTGCCCCAAAATAAGTAAGCGGCCCAGCCAAACGTTTGGGATTTTATGCACACCAAACCGCTTTGACGCCTCCGAAGCCGGCTTTCTTCCGCCTGATTTGTGGTTTCAAGACAAGGGTATCCGCTTTCCCCCACATTTCTAAGGTCTTGCTAGGGTTCAGACCCGCGCCATCCATTTCGATCGTTGTGGATAATTGATTTTCGGCTTTCCGGATGACCCAAAACAAAAATCGACACCCGTGGGTGCCGATTTTCTTATTCTTCTGAAAGGATCAACTGCTTTGTTCCTCAATCTTCGTCTTCCTCGTCTTCGACCCAGTTTTCAGGATCATGCAATTCTTCGTTGACCATGTCCTTGTCAAATTCTTCTGCATCAAAGTCGCCATACAGATCCTTTGTCGCTGCATGCTCGGGATCTTTGGGGTTTTTCAGAATCGCAAGGTCATTCAAATACACCGCAGCACCACCGGTTCCTTCTGGCGGACAAGCGCGGGCACCGTCCAAACAGACAGGATATTCGACGCCGGGCTCGATCTCGACAATCTTTTCCAAGACGATTTCGTGCTCCCATTTGTCCTCGAAGTCGTAGGTATAGAGCCACTTGTCGTTGACTTTGCGAAACGCTTGGCCGATCAGGATGTCGGGGGCAAACTCATCATCTTCCTCTCCTTCGACCTCAGGATCAATGATTTTTCGTTTTCCGGAGGAGAATTGGTATTCAAATTCCGATTCCCAACCCATTACGGATTGCATCACAAAATGCAATTCGTCCATGGCCATGGTGGGATCAACCAGAACCGAGCGCCAAACCGGCGGTTCGATGCCCAAAAGCGTTATTTTGAATTGATAGATCATAACTGCCGAATTAAAACCTTCGAAGGTAAACAAAAACGATTCTTTGCGAATTTAGAAAAAATGTTGCCTCATTCCACCATCCTTTCCGCGGAATTCTCAGTTCTAAGCTAGGATTTAACGGCAACGACGGGAACGCTCAGCCGAAAAAGGGCGTGGAAGGCAAAACCTGTCCTTCTGCAAATTTTTTACCTTCCCAATACTTCGTAACTTCCAGCCCCACACCAAAAAATGGGGAAATAGACGTGATCAGGAGGGTAATACTCATTGTTTTGGACAGCGTTGGAGTCGGCGAACTCCCTGACGCTGCGCAATTTGGCGACGAAGGCAGCCATACCTTGGGGCATATCGCTGCGGGGCTTCCCGGCTTCGCCTTGCCGCATCTCGAGGCGCTTGGCCTCGGAAATTTGCCCGGCGTCGGGCTGAAAAGTACCCATTCGGCGACGGGCGCCTTTGGGCGCGCTGCCGAACAAAGCCGTGGCAAAGACACGATCACCGGCCATTGGGAAATCGCAGGACTCGTCCCGGATATGGTCTTTCCGTACTTTCCGGAGGGTTTTCCAAGGGAAATCATGGACCGATTCGAAGAACTGATCGGCACCCGCACCCTCGGAAATTATCCGGCATCGGGCACCGTGATCATCGACGAATTGGGCGAAGAACACATGCGCACCGGCTACCCGATCGTGTACACGAGCAGCGACAGCGTCTTCCAAATCGCCATGCACGAATCGATCATTCCCATTGAGCGTCAATACAAAATCTGCGAAATCGCCCGCGAATTGCTGCAAGGCGATTGGGCCGTCGGGCGGGTGATTGCACGTCCCTTCGTAGGAATCCCCGGCGAATTCAAACGCACATCCAACCGCCACGACTTCAGCATTGATCCGCCGACCGATACCGTGCTCGACCACCTCTTCAATGCAGGCAAAAAGGTCTATGGCGTCGGCAAGATCTACGACATTTTCAACGGCCGCGGCATCTCCGCCAACAAAAAAAGCAACGACAACCAAGAAGGCATCGACAATACCCTGGAATGGATGAAACTCGACTTCGAAGGGCTGGTATTCACCAACTTGGTCGATTTTGACATGCATTTCGGGCATCGCCGCGACCTGCCCGGCTACGGAAAATGTCTGCAAGAATTTGACCAGCGCCTCCCCGAAATCTTGGCGGCCTTGCGTCCCGACGACGTGCTGATGATCACCGCCGACCACGGCAACGATCCCAGCTTCAAAGGCACCGACCATACCCGCGAATACGTGCCCATCCTCGTGTACGGGCAGGCGGTCGCGGGCGGGAAAGACATCGGAACACGCGCGACGTTTGCCGACATGGGCGCTTCCATCCTCGAGATGCTCGGCGTCGAAGGCGAAACCAAGGGCCAAAGCTTCTGGGCGGAGATCCAAAACGATTCGAATTCCAAATCGCAGCCCCAATCAATATGAGTTTATCAGCAACGGAAGATCAGTTTGGGATGCCGGCCATTCGCGCTGCGGCGGATTACATTCGCAGCAAAATCAACGGGCTCGAACTAGAAATCGGCCTGATTCTGGGCTCTGGAATGGGTTTGTTGGCCGAGGAAGTCGAAAATCCGGTTCATATTCCCTACGGTGAAATTCCCGGTTTTCCGGTTTCGACGGTCGAAGGCCATGCCGGTCGTTTGGTGATCGGGCGGCTTTCCGGGCGGAATGTATTGGTGATGCAAGGGCGTTTCCATTACTACGAAGGCTATCCGATTCGGGCCCTCGCCATGCCGGTTTGGGTCATGAAACTGCTGGGAATCAAGATGATGATCGTGACCAACGCCGCCGGCGGGGTCAATGCGGCATTCAAGGAAGGCGACCTCATGCTCATCACCGATCATTTGAATATGTTCTTCGACAATCCCATGATCGGCGCCAACCTCAGCGAACTCGGTCCCCGTTTTCCGGACACTTCGCGGGCTTATTCGGAGCGGTTGATGGGCGTCGCTAAAAATGTCGCAGCGCAGCAAGGCATTGGCATTCAGCAGGGTGTCTATCTCTGCAATACCGGTCCGAGTTACGAAACGCCTGCCGAAGTGCGCATGGCCCGGACCTTGGGCGCGGATGCCGTCGGGATGAGCACCGTCCCCGAAGTGCATGCCGCCACCTTTTGCGGCATCGAAGTGTTGGGCATTTCCTTTATTTCCAATTTGGCAGCCGGCATTTCCGACAAGGCATTGAGCCACGCGGAAGTCGTCGAAACCATGGAATCCATCAAAGACAAGTTCATCAACCTCGTGCGCGGCGTCGTGCAGGTCATGTGAGAACATAAAAGCAGCGTGAGCACAGCAATGGAAGTTTCTCTCCTTCAAAAAATTCAGGCCGCGGCCGATTACATTCGCAGTCGCAGCAGCATTTCCCCGCAAATCGGCCTCATTTTGGGCTCAGGACTCGGGGACATTGCCGACGAAATCACGGACGCCGTTCGCATTGATTACCACGACATTCCCCATTTTCCGGTTTCCACTGTCGAAGGGCATGCGGGGAGATTGGTCATCGGAATGTTGATGGGAAAGCCCGTGATTGCCTTGCAAGGCCGATTTCACTTCTACGAAGGTTATTCGCTGCAAGAAGTCACCTTTCCCGTGCGGGTTTTTAAAGCGCTGGGAATCACCTCGATGATCGTGACCAACGCTTGTGGCGCGCTCAATACGAGTTTTTATCCCGGCGCCTTGATGTTCATCACCGACCATATCAATTTCATCGGAAACAATCCGCTGATTGGCAAGAACTTCAATGACCTCGGCCCCCGTTTTCCCGATATGAGTTCGGCGTATGACAAGGGGCTGATCGCGCTGGGTAAAAAGGTCGCTGCCGAATTGGGCGTCGAGACCGTCGAAGGCATTTATACTGCGGTCAGTGGCCCCTATTATTTCTCCAAAGCCGAACTCCGCATGGTCAAGGGATTCGGCTCCGACACCATCGGCATGAGTACCGTTCCTGAAACGATTGTGGCCGTTCACATGGGCATCAAAGTGTTGGGAATCAGTTGCATCACCGACATGGCCGACCCCGACAACCTTGTGCCGTTGGAACATGCCCACGTCGTGGCGGTCGCCAATCAAGCCAAACCTAAATTCATTCGTCTTGTCAATGGCATCGTCCAAAATATCGCCTGATTTATGAGAATGGTCGATTTGATTTTGAAAAAGCGGGAAGGCGAAGTGCTGACCACGGCTGAAATCCAATGGATGGTGAAGGGATTTACGAGCGGCGAAATTCCTGATTACCAAGTTTCTGCCCTGATGATGGCGATCTTTTTCAAGGGAATGGAAGGGGAGGAGACGCAGGCCTTGGTCGAAGCCATGATTCACAGCGGCGACACGATCGACCTGAGCGGCATCCAAGGCATCAAAGTTGACAAACACAGCACGGGCGGCGTCGGCGACAAAACCAGCATCGTGCTCGGACCCATGGTCGCGGCCGTGGGCGTGCCCGTGGGCAAACTCAGCGGACGCGGACTCGGGCATACGGGCGGCACCCTCGACAAATTGGAGTCGTTTACCGGCTTCACGATCGAAATGGGGATGGATGCCTTCATTCGAAATGTGAACCAAATCGGGATTGCGATTGCCGGGCAAACGGCCAATCTTGTCCCCGCAGATAAAAAACTCTACGCCTTGCGCGACGTGACCGGCACCGTCGAAAACGTGAGCCTCATCGCCGGCAGCATCATGAGCAAGAAGCTCGCCGCAGGCTGCGATGCCATCGTTTTGGATGTGAAGACGGGTTCGGGCGCCTTCATGAAAACGGTGGAAGACAGCTTCGAATTGGCCCGTGAGATGGTCAAAATCGGCGAGCGAATGGGCAAACGCACCGTTGCCTTCGTCACGGACATGAGTCAGCCGCTTGGATTTGCCGTCGGAAACGCGCTGGAGATCCAGGAGGCGATTGCAACGTTGCGCGGTCAAGGCCCCGAAGACCTGCACGAACTCTGCCTGACCCTCGGCAGTGCCATGGTGATGCTCGGCGGCAAAGCCGAGACCTTGGAAGAGGCCCGCACGCTGCTCGAAGCGACCATTACTTCCGGCAGCGCCCTGCGCAAGCTCCGCGAATTGGTCGTCGCCCAAGGGGGCGATGGCAGCCAAGTGGACCATCCCGAGACGCTGCCCGGTGCCCAACATTCGCAGGAATTGTTGGCCGACCGCGACGGATTTGTCGTGGACTTGGTGGCCCTGCAAGTGGGCCATGCCTCGATGTTGCTCGGCGCAGGCCGTGCGACCAAAGACAGCATCATCGACCTCGGGGCAGGCATTTTGCTGCACAAAAAGGTGGGCGATGCAGTAAGGAAGGGGGATTCGTTGGCGACGTTGTATGCGAATGATGGGGCGTTGATTGCGGGTGCGACGGAGGAATTGCGGCATGCGTATGTGCTGGGGGATGTGCGGGTGGATGCGCCTCGGTTGATTTTGGGACGGGTTTGAGGGTTTGGGGAATGGATTTTATCCACGATTGTGATGTGGTAGGGTCAGGTCGCGACCTGACCCTACCACAACATATACGGCGATTCAGGATGCGATTTGTTGTTTGGATTGCGTTGTTGCTGATGGTTTTGAGGCTGGCCAGGGTTGTGTGGGCTATTCTTCACAACAAGGCACATTTCCCAACTCTGACAAGTGATTGCCGAATTCAATTAATAAAGCAAATTAAAACTGATACCCAAAACCAATCTGCATCGTGAACATATTGGAATTAGGACGATTGGGGTAAAGATAAGAAGAGTATCTCGGCTGATGATAGGCATATCGGTAAAGATATTGTGTGAATCGTAGGTCTGCAGTCAATACAAAATTCCAAAATATCACTTGATTCGCTCTTAGGCCAAGCGTAAAACCATAATCTTGCATATCAAAATCATCTCGTACGAAAGTGTTCCCAAACCGATATGCAAGCACAGATTCAAACCCGTATCTAAAATTAGCTCCTAGCAAAGCACTTACATTCGTTTTCTTTCTATCTAAAATTCTGTATTGATAGTACCCATCAAAAAACCAATTCTGACGCTCCGAAACATCACCTCGTTGCTGAACATAAGTGACAAAATAACTTAGGTAGCTATAGCTTGTAGATACTACAAATCCATGTTTTTTACCAATTTTTCGGTCATATTCCAAGCCGAATGCCAAATTTGTCCACCTCAGTCCAGATGGCCAAGGCTTTTGTACGATGGGAGAGCCGTCGAAGTACTCGTGAAGGGAAAAAATGACTCCCAAAATATTGTTTTTTTGCCTTTTAACGCTTGGAGAGTCTGGACTTTGGGCTAATGCCACTGTGATCGCCAATTGAAGGGCGATCACAGTGGCTAATCTTTGGAAAAAATAATACTTCAATCTCATTGCTTAACCAATTGAAATGATCTTGACCCAGCTTTTTCTTGGATTTTGGCAATGAATATTCCACTTGCATAACTACTAAGATCAACTTCAATTTGATTTGATGTTGTAAGTGAATAGCTTCTTATTTTTGTTCCCATTAGATCAAACACTTCCAAGGACTGAAACTCCTGAATATCTGAAAATTCAACCAAGAACTTCCCCGATGATGGATTGGGAAAAATCATTATGGGTTCCAATTTGGCGTGTGCCGGATCCTGCGAAGTTATTGGTGGACAAGCGCTAACATCGCCCACTCCTACGGCATACCATGCATTGGTGGTTTGGATTTCTTCATTTGAGCATGGTCCAAATAAGGCCTGCGCTGCAAGTATCGAAGATGCACGTGCTTTCTCAAAATCATCATCATCAGTTAAATAGTACATCATAATGTAGAATGCGATTAATCCCGCCTTTTCTGTTCCGATTCCTTGTACGTCATAAGTGTCGGAATGTGGCAAGTCGTTGGTGCCATTTCCTCCTTCAGAAAGTAAATAAAACCAATAATTTACAACGCCAGAATTCCCATGCATACCGTGATTATCACAAGCTCCAGTGTACCAATTTTCGCCGAGAACGGTATTTGGCTGCCCTGCAACTTTAGTGGAACAAGGGGAATTGATTACATTATGTGATCCATCAGATTTGGGATCCGTAAAATTTCGCGTCTCAACTGTTCCTGGATCTCCACCATGAATCCAGTCCATGGAACCATCGGTACGCAGTTCGATTAGCTCTCCGAAAATATCACCAAGTCCTTCCTTCAAAGTACCAGCTTGCGCATCGTTTTTCAAATAATTTGGACGAGATTCCTGCATTCTATGTGTAAATTCATGCCCAATGATATCTAGCGCTTTGCCTTGATCATCACCTTGTGCATACTTCATAATTTGGAGATAGTGATATCCGTTGTACAACCTGCCTCGTGGTCCACCCCCATCGTCATCAATATCGACTATTATTCTCAATTCGTGATCAGAAAAGTTCCCAAATGCTGCCCGAACATTGTAATTGAATGGGGCATCTTGGAAAAAATCCCAACTCTCAGATGCAAACCAATGCGTAGAAGTTCCAGCAATATCAGCTACATCCCAATCGTCGTCACTATCCGAATAATTGGAGCTTGTTCCCCAACCTGGTCCAAGAATGCCGCTTTTTTTTGTATGAATATTTCTGTTATTATCGTCTGTAAATAATATCCAATTGCCACCAGGTTTTTGAGTGTCAATCGTCCGCGTTCCATGAGACCATGTGCTACCAGGGCCATTAAAGCAATCTAGTTCGTCCTCCCTAAAAATCTCACCGGTATTCGCATTTACAAAAATTCTCCTATGGAAGGCAGGATCAAGGCTCAGAACTTCAAAGGCCCAAGCAAGTATGTATCTTTGACCCGGAATATAATATGACGGCAAATCAGTGAGACTATCCACAGCCCATATGAGCTCGCCTATCGGGTAATTCGTTGCATATGGGTCGTTTTGATCTTCTTGGATTTGAGCCTCCCAGGCGTCATCCATCCAGGCGAAAGTATTTCCAGAATATTCATTAAGAATTTGGCCCATTGCTTCACTCTCGCTAGAGATAGGGGTCGCATCTGCATCTAGATCAGAAACGATCTTCCCATCACCATGTATTACAAACTCATTATTAGCGTCCACATGTTCTTTATAGCGAGCTAATTCGACTCTAAGACCTTTATATGTCTGCTGGTAATAGTAGTGAATCAAATGTACAACTGAATCTTCTCGTTGATCATTTAGCACCCAATCATTGTCCAAATCTTCAGGGAATGCTATGTGAAAAAGCGAGAAAACCTGACCTGGTGCCATATAATTCGGTGGATAGCTACCATATCCTGAAACTTCGTCGAATTGTGTATAACCCAAATAGAAAATTGTATCCCATGCCGTTTGGGCGAAACTTCGAGTTGCAAATAATACGAAGAAAGTAAATGCGAAATAAAATCTTGACATTTTCATATTAGAGGGGAAAAACTGTCATGCCTACTCTTTAATGTGGATTTTCAGCAAACTCCAAACTCAATGCACCTAGCTTGGAGTTAAGGGCATTGACAATTCTAATCATTGCCCCAATGTAACAATAAGTACGATGATTACCAATCATATAGAAAAAATAGTTTGAGTTTCAGAAACTTTACCGAAAGGATTGACAAGCTATGGCAAAGATAGCCTTGAGCGTTGACTAAGAATGGAGGTATTGGTAATGACATTAGTCAATTTCGTTCAGGAATTCGCTAATGAGGCTTCTTGCTGCCTACGCCAGCTAAGTACGTGGCAGGAAGATGCTTATTCTGCAATAGTTGTGGAGGCAAGGATCAGTACTATGGTGGCGATATGGTTTGTGGGAATGCAAGAATTGCTTCTGCTTAGGATCCGGCCCCAGTTTTATGGGTTGCGTTTGGCGCAAATTTGTCCGTCCATTCGGGTGGGGTATTTTTTGTGAGCTGAGCGGATCCGTTTGCGCCAAAGTGAATGGTTCAAGGCCTCCTGCCTAGAAACCCATGCATGCACACACCCATTCAACAACCTATGCTCACACACCTTCAATAACCCATGCGCATACCGATTCGACGCACTCATGAGCACTCCGATTCAACAACGCATGCGCACACCCATCCAACAACCCAGCACTCCCTACTTCCTCAACATAGACTCATAGCGATCCACCCAATCCTGCGCCGTCATTTTCTGCATCAATTCCCCGATGAGTGCGTACGGGATCTCCTCCATTTTTTTGAAGCGGATGCAGCTTTTGCCCATGTCGAGCTTTTGTTTGCTGTGTTTGGGATATTCGGCGACGAACCATTCCAACAATTTGGGGTCGGAATAGATGCCCATGTGGTAAAAATTGATCGAATTCTTTTGCGAGGCGAGGCCCGCGAAGGGGAGGGGCTCACTCGGTTTGCAATGGTAACCCGCCGGATACAGCGTATGCGGAACGACGTAACCCAGTCCGCCGTAACTCATCGCAGGCGCAAAACCTTCGGGCAGGTTCTGCACAATCACATCGTGCAGTTTGTTAAATGCCTCCGCCCTGTCTGCCGGAACGCTTTTCAGAATCTCTTCAACGGTATTTTCTGTCGCTTTCATCGTATTTTCAGTTGACCGAAACTAGGAAAAAATTGGTTGCGCCCTGCAGGCATTCGGAGAAAGGATGCGCATTTTTCTCGCTGGATTACAGACTTTCGATATCTGCCCTTCCGCAATTTCCGAGGAAGGCAGGATTCCCGCTTGATTTTCGGTAGCAGAATTGGGTAACTTCAATTCATTGATTCACCTCTCAACAAAAACTGATGAAAAAGTTCGCCCTTTTGATTGCCTTGATCGCGTTTGCAGGCTTCGGTCTCGCGCAAAATCCCGAAAAAACGGGCCCCCTTCCGTTTGCAAAGATGAATTCAATCCAAGTCGATTTCCTCGGCCACGGCGGATTTTATTCGGTCAATTATGAACGTGTGCAGCACAATGGCAAACGTTTCAAGACCGTTTTGCGCGGTGGCGTCGGGATTTATCCTGCTTATCCGGGTGAGACGGGCATCCGTTTTAAGGTGCCGATTACACTGAATGAGGTGATGACCATCGCGGGCGGCCACCACGCCGAAGTTGGCGCTGGCATTCTCCTCACCAACGACTACAACTTCTTCGGTTCGATGTTCGGAATGCGGTTCAGCGGTGTCGAAGAATACGCGGCCTTCCACGTCGGCTATCGCTTTCAGCATCCCAATTGCCCGATCCTCTTCAAAACGGCATTCACCCCCATGCTCGGAACCTTTCACAAAGAAATCAAACCCGAATTTTTGCCAGCGTTTGTGGTGACGGCGGGGTACGCTTTTTAATGGAGAATTGATAATGGAAAATTGATAATGGAGAATTGCGAAGCATATCACGTCAGTAAACCCGAAGGGTTCGCGCAAGCAATGGGAAATGGATGATGCGATTCATGTTGACTTTGCGATCTCTGCGAACCTTGGCGTTCTTGGCGTTGAAATCAACCCAAAGCTGATCACGCCGCAATGCCTCACCCCTCCAACACAATCCGCAATATCCCCAAGTCATCTGCCGGCGCCAATCCATACACACTGCGGATTTCAGCGACCTTGGCTTTGATTTTGCCGGGCGAATGCAGGATTTTGTCCACGATTTCCTGTTCGGAGGTGGCTGGGAAAAGGCCTTTTTCGGCTTCGCGGAAGCTGAAAATGCCGTCGGTGGAAATGCTCAGGTCGCGCACTTCGGTGAATTGCAGGTGTTGCCGTTGTTGGGGCCACCATTCGCCGAAGGGCTCCGCGAGATGGTAACCAAGGTAATCGGGGCGGTTGTTTTGGTCAAATTCCTGGCCGGTCCCATTGCAGCCCACGTACCCGTCGCCAACCACCAATACCTCCGCCGTCCGCCGCCGAATGTCGACCAAGGCAATGACCAACGTAAACAGCAACTCGTTGCGCGACAATTGCAATTGGTTCACGAGGCTGCGCAATTCGGTCCAAAACTGCGAAAGCACCTTTTCCAGCAACACGGCAAGCGGCATTTGAACCGGCTCCCGAAAATCCAGGTGGTACATTTCGTTCGCGATTTTCCGCAGCAACTTGGCCGCCATCGTCGCCGAAAAGAAACAATCCGTCCCCGAAGAGCAGCCATCCATTACCGCCAACAGCTCCACATCCATCGTGAGCGAGGTGGCGATCAGGCTGTCTTCGCAGTGGGTGGTGTGGAAGGAGCCTATTTGGAGGTGGGAGTCTTGGTGCATTTTTTGGTGTGAAAAAGGTTATTTGCTGTAATCAATGGGTAGCTTTCTCTCAAAATCCTTCATTTTTTCCCGTGTGATATTGTTCGTAACCGCAAAATTTTGGCGGAAAAGCAGTTGGACCATGATCGGGTAATTATCCTTGAAATTTACGTTTTCAAAGCTGCCATCTTTGATTGCATACAAATCAAACAGCCAATAATTGTGACTTTGATATCTTTGAAATGTTTGGGTAATTACTTCAAAAACGCCATCTCCATCCACATCTCTTTCCAATCTGTTCTTGAATTCCTCAAACAAATCGGTGTAGGAAATCTTGTTGAAAGTGCCATCCGGCTTTTGAAGTAAGTAGATTACCCTAGCATAGTAGTTGATCCCTCCTGAACCATGGCTTGGAATAAGAAGTTTGATATCCATGAGGCTGTCACTGTTGAAGTCAGCCATATAAAGTGGTAAAGGGTCAGTTATTCCATAAAAGGCATCTGGCAATGTGATTTTTTGAATTTGTTGTTTGTTTTTGAAAAGCCTCACAATTGAATAGTCGAGCGTATCGAAAAGCGTCAATTGCGTTGTAAGAGAGTCGATTGTGTTGAAGAATCTTGGAATCGTGATGGTATGGTGAAGCTTGTTTTCTTTTTCCAGCTTATTATAGGTGGTCCAGTTCTTGTATTCTTGGCAATCAATCGCTGGATATTTTTCAAAGGGATATTGTCCTTTGGACATTCC
The DNA here is from genome assembly GCA_016718825.1 of Bacteroidota bacterium. Taxonomy (NCBI): domain Bacteria; kingdom Pseudomonadati; phylum Bacteroidota; species Bacteroidota bacterium. The sequence continues at coordinate 149,181 of JADKCL010000006.1, forward strand.
ATACACGATCATCCAGGCAAGCATCAAAAGTACTTTGGAGGGATGAATATTGGCGGCATATTTTAGCATCATCAAAATGGTTGGTTTGACCACTCCAAACGAATTCAAATTGTCAGAAGTTCTGTTCATTTCGTTGTGGAATTGATCAAATTGGAATACCCTTCGAAGGCCTCGTAAGCCAGCATTCATAGTCTTGATCGCAGCAAAAAACTGCGTCCGATACTCTCCCAGACCCAAATCCAGACAATTTTTCTTTCCCATTGATGATCGAAAATAGTGAAAAATTGAATGCCCATGATGTGAATGCAGCGAATGTTGAGTGATTTGTGATGCTTTCAATTGAGAAGTGTCAAACGCCAATGATCTTTGTTTCTTGGTATTCGTCGTTTTCGCCGACGTCGTAGGAATGCTGAAAAAGGAAAACTGTTTTCATAATGCGTGGTTGATTTTGGGATTAAGGGTGGAGACGTGGGAAGCATACAGTTTCTGAGCAGCAGCCATCCATCACCGCTAACAATTCCACATCCATCGTGAGGGAAGTGGAATTGTTGGCGGTCTTCGCAGTGCGTGGTGTGGTAGGGGCCCACTTTATTGGTAACCATCAGTTTCCATTGAAGGTGAAGTTACGGGGGAGAATTGGGAATATTGAATTTGTAGGTGAATTTCGAGGAAAGCTACCATCCTTTCGCACTTGTTGCGGGTTGTTCGTGCCGCATTCATTTGTCTGCGGTTTCACAACATCATCCCAAGCGAATGGGACGCATTTTGGCCTCCAACAAAGGTCCATCACTTGGCCTCACTTCCTCCAAACGGTCTATACAGGATTGCATTTTTGTCTGTATAGTCCCTTAACCTTTCAGTCAATTCTCGGGTCCGAGTAGCGGCGGTCGTAAGGCGGTGACTCATGGCATACACGGTATTGTTGCTCCTGAAAATGTAGCACGGGAAATTGCCCATATATTCATGTAGCGAAGCGTAGATTTCCTTCTCGTTCAGTATGCCAGCACTGTCAATGGTCCAGGTCATGAGTAAATAGTCGGTACCGTTCTTAAATGTTTTTTCAGTTTCGTTCCAATGCGCAAAAAAGTATGTCCTTGGATGCGTGAAGTGTTCTTGAAAACTTTCGACGGGAAAAGGGAATTGAATTACGGGATGACCATTGTCAACGGCATTGGGATGATCAGCCATCGATGACCAAATTGTCTGTTTTATTCGGTTGGTATCCAACAGGTAATTTTCAGCCCTCATGCTGTCGATAAACAGGTCGATACCGACAGGTTGGATATCCACCTCGATCACGGCAGTATCTTGCCGGACCTTTTCTTCCTGTGAAGTCAGTATTGACTCGGTAGCATTTGAACGGTCTGCAGAACAACTTGTCAGCAGCAGTAGCAGCAAAAGGGGAAGGATTATTCTTGAAGCCATTGTTTTATCCATGTTCTTGCTTCTAAAGCTTTTCTCACTGTCAAATGCACGCCACAAGCCGTTGCGAATGCCAATCCACCATTGCCGCGATGGAGAGATGATCCGTGCCATAGACCTTGAAGATAAGGATGAATGGCAAAGAATGCGTGAAATATTTCCTGAAGTTGGGCAGGTTGTACGAAGCAGGTCGTTCTGAAGGCGCTATTCTTTCCATTGTAGCTTTCCAGTTATGTGGTATTTCTTCCGACATGCATTCAATTCACTTGCATCGAAGGAATGGAAAACAAACTTGTTGGAGGCGTAAAATTCCATGACTTTTTTCTGGTACTCTTTTTTGTTGTGATTTTCAAAGAGAAAATCAAAGAAACTCCAACAGCCATTTTTGTCGATTACGTCGAATTGAATTTGCGTAACAGCGTAGGCTGGGAATTCGGCCAATTCTGCCAATGCAAAGTAAGCGATCTCCCCAACATTCAAATTGCCCTTTTTGCAGGGATCGTAAACAGGCGTCATGGTGGTGTCCGTCAAACTCTCAATCAGCAAAGGAATTGATGCTTGACCTCGTTGGATAATTCTCCAATAAATGTCAGCTGAACAGTCAAGGTTCTCAGCTTTCATGTTGGGTAGCAAGGAAATCAGGCTATCCCTGCTGGTTGTGAAATCAGCTGATGGAGTGGTTGATGATTTGGCATCAGCTGTATCATCAACCCTTTTGGGGATTATAGAAGGACACCCGAAGAGGAAAATGCAGAGTAGCAAAATGAAATTGTACACGATCTTTTGATGGGTAAGCTTGTTGCCGACCCTGCGCCTAAGCCGTCCCGCGGCACGAAGGATTCCAAAACCTATCCAATTCCAAATGTCGTTGCGCATCTAGTGTCTAAAATAGGGAATATTGGAATGCCGTTGTCTAGCCGCTTGAATATTTTCGTGGCGTTCGAAATGATGGGCGTCGAAGGGGATTTTCTTGCAATTTGGGGCAATTCCGGGGACGTTTTTATTGTGATAAATCGCAGAATGGTCGTCACCCATAGCCAAACCATACCGTCGTTGTTCCGTTGGCCTTGGCAAATTCCAAGAACCGCTGAAAATTTCGTAAATCTTGGCCGAAGTTGTTCCCGATATAGCCATCGCCTTTGTCGATGTTAAATTCTGAAAAATATTCTTCGTTCTGCAGCGTGTCAAAGTCTGTCGGCAGTAGCAAAGATGGAAGATTGTCAATGGGGCTGAGCTTCTCAATCAATTTCGCAACTGTCAATAGCACTTGGTCAATGTTGCTTTGCAATTCTACTTTGTTCTCTTCTGCGCCTTTCAGGATATTCTGCTTTTCCTCTTCACTTTCAGCCATCTCAAGAAAAAATTCCAGTCCTTCATCGTCGGGATAATTTTCCATTTCATAGATGGATGCGATGTCAACGCCCGTTATTCTTCCAATCTGATCAAGTTCTGCCTCGTGGCTGATTACATTTTGTCGACAGATAAAATTGCAAAATGTTCTGCTCAAATTGTGCTTGTGGAAGTAGTCGTTCTTTTCATCATGGTAGTCATCCGTGAAAATTTCATCGTAGTTATTTACCCTGATATCAATGTCTAGTCCCATAATTGTTGTTGTTTTATAGAAGTTATACCAAACGTTTTTTTTGCTAGCAATATATGCCGATTTTGGAAACGAAAACGATCTTCTTGCACTGAAATGGGATAGAAGCACAAATCTTCAATTTTGCCACTCACCCGCCCTGACCCAAGTCACGGCTTGAACGGCCTCTTCATTTCTGTCCACCAAGCCATAGGTCACCACGTTTAAATGAATATGACTCAGTTCGCTCGCCAATTGGTACTTTCAACTGGTAAGTTCGATGCGGCTTCTTTAGCAGTTTTTCAAACCACTTCTTCGCGTCTTCATAGTCTTGCCTTGATGCATAAATTTCAGGTTCTCCAACTTCGGTGTTGTCGTAGTGGTCTTCGTCCAAACGGTAGTCCCAATTGAGTTTTTCAAGTCTGTCCTTCAATTTTCCGTAGTTGGCAGGAATCAATTTTCTTTTCACTTCGGGTTCGAAAAACGTATTTTCATAAAAGGCTATGCTGTTGCCGATGGCGCATACGACTTGAGATTTAGAAAATCGTGGCTCAAATAGCCATATTTTCAGGTAATAGGGTTGTCCTAATTTGTCGAGTTGGTTTTTCCAATCTTCATAGATATCAATAAGTCCGCTTAAAATCTTCTGTTTTGTCATTCCTCTGGGCTCGGGAGTGACACTGTTGGTTAATGAGAGTCGGTTCCAAGGATGAACGCGAATTTTTGCGTAGTATCTGTCTTCCTGCGTTAATAAATAGCCGGTCAAATTGAGGTCTAAATTGCCAAGACGCCAATTCTCAATGGCTTTCCATATCCTTTTATGTCTACGTATTTTCTTTTGTTTCATGGTGGTCTATTAAACTTTTAACGTTTTGCAGCTACCCGAATGCCAGGACTTTTACCACAAAAATTGATTTGAAATGCTAATGTTTGGTTAACCACAAAATTGTCTTTGGAACACAAAACCCCGCCTTTTGGGTAGGTGTTGTTATGGGTTGCCCTTATTTCCATCGAGTTAAAATTTGTCGTTATTTTTTCTTACAAATTCAATATTCAGTGTGTTCAAGTCGTCTTCGCATGTAAAAAACTTTTGGTCAAGTTCTTCCCAAACAAGGTCTGCTGTTTCTTGAATTTGCTCTAGAATTTCTTGTCGCTTTGTTCTGTCCTCTGGAACATTTCCACTAGGGAATTGGTCAATTGCTTTTTGTAAAATGTCAGCCGTTTTGTTTGCACCTATTGTCAGCAAAGATTGAAGTGTCTTATGTGCAAAGTCGCCACTTGAGTTAAAAAAGTATTGGGTAAACCCACCATTGTTTATTTCTCTCTCCAAACATTGATTATAATAAAATTGCTTCTGTTGCTCTGTTAGCTTGTTCATTTCGTCTCCGTACGAGCAAAGGTCACCAATGTAATTGTCAAGTTCGATTATGCTACCATTTATGTCGTCAGACGATAACAGTTTTTCAAGGTCGAGTTTTTTGTTCTCCGAATTTTTGGCCGATTTGTCAGAACCACCAAATAGCTTTTTAAATATACTCATTGTCTGTTGTCTGTTTTAGGGTTTCCCATGACAATCTGCTTTACGCTATTTGCTGCATAAAGTACTCCAAATTGGATCAATAGACAAATACTCCATACCATATTTACTAAAATAGCAAAAAATCCAACCCCTCCAACGAGAATCTGTAAAATGGCAGCCTCCTTCACTGACGCATGCAACCGTGCCAACAACACCCGCGATCCCCAAAGCGCCAGCACCATCACCCCCAAATCCTATTCCCCGCCGTCAGCACAATCGGTCGCCCATCCGTGACCACAATCGTATGCTCGTGTTGCGCCATGAAGCCGCCTTTGTTGCCGACCATGGTGCAGCCGTCTTGTTGGGTTTCGGCGAAGGTGGAGTGCGTGGAAATGAAGGTTTCGATGGCCACCCCCAGATTTTGCCGTTGCAGGGTATTCCCCAACCATTTCTGGGTCAATTGCGTGTGGGTATTCCGTCATATTTTGGCTGTGATATTTTGACTTAATGTGGATCAGATTTGAGCACTCGGACCTTTCATTTTTATGCCTAGTTGTTGCAATCTTTGGTGAAGCATTGCTGATGTTCGGAGATTTAGTTGAAATCTGTAAAGCATTTGGCATCCAGCGGGTTCAGTAGCCACCAGCGTGACCTCCACGTTCCTGCACCAAAGTGAGATTTCCATCGACGTCGAACTCTAAATCATATCCGCGGTACTCTTTTTGACCTACTTTCACGCCGTAGGCCGACACGGAGCTCGGCATTCCATTTTCCCAAAAGCTCACGATCGTACCAGCGGGCAGGAAAAGGTCGCCCTTTTCCCAGTCCTCAGCGAGAATACATGACGAAACCCAGCCGTTTTCATGAAAACAAATATGGCCAGCCTTACAAGCCACACCATTGACTTCGTATTCCCTTGTCGATACCGTGCAGCCGAGTCTGCCACTTTGATGCAAGGCTATGAACTCCTTGCAATGCACATTTTGAAAAGTGACGGGATATTCCAACCAGCAATGTGCTAGCCGCCCATTGGGATGCGATTCGACACTAAATCCCAACGGATTCTCCTGATCGCATTTGCAAGGGACGCCTCCGATCATCAAGGGCTCACGCAAGTAAGCATACAGTCCACCCTCCTCGGTCGTTGCGGGTTCTGGCCAGAACAGGGAATCGGGCACATCGCTCACAAGATCGTAGGCGGGCAGCTCTTGGCAGGACACCAGCCACATTGAAACCAACCAAGCGACGATCACCTTAGCCCTGCTTGCTTTCTTGAATGATTTTCCCATGAATGTAGTTGATCATTCCCACCAACAGGCGCTCGCTCAGCTCCCAGAAATTTCCGATTCGGTGAATCCGACTTGCCACAACTGCGGCCTGATCCACCTTGCTTTCCAGTTGCAACAGGACATATTGTTCAGCAGCCTGCGAGACTTGTTCCGCTGCATCATTGATCCATTTATTTTCAGCATCGCCGCCACCGCCTTGCTTTAGAAATCCAAGGCCGATGGCGTCCGCAAAAGTGGTGTAAGGCTTGAACTGCTTCTGATTGCTGCTCAGGTAATAGCTCTCCAGTATATCGGTCACCGTCATCTGTCCCACTGACATCGTGTCAAAATGTGATGCGATCACATAAGCATCCAGGTTGCCGCGCATGTCTCTTGCAGGTGCGAGGGCATCCACTTGTGCTTGGATTTGAGCGGGAGTGATTTGGTCATCGACTGGGCCCGCACCCTTGAAGTGTTGCATGACGGTCTCAGCAACGGCACTCCCCAGGTCCCCGATCCAGGTCGCGGCTGCGGCATTATCCTCCACCATTGGACCGATTCCCAGCGGCAATCCCACTGCTGAGGGATAATTCAGGGCGTCCAAGCCGGCTAGTACATGTCCGATATCCACGAGTTGGCCGTTGGGTAGCTGCACCTCTTGAGGATAGATGTCTTTTTGGCCTTTGAAAGGCTGCATCAGTTCCAATTTCTCATCTTTTTTTCCTTCTTGTTTATAGTAAACGTCAGGTGGATCTTGATACGTACGTGTGCTCTGCCACCCAAGATCGATTTCTTCCTCCCGTTTTTCTTTCGGCACGGATTCATACCTTGACGGAACCTCCTTGCGCCTTGGGATCAGAAAATCTTCCCAGCCTGATGTCCCATAGAAGATGCGCCGTAGCCGCGTGATCATCATGGGTATATTTTGGGCTTCCTTGGGATACCGGGCCTCCTCCTTTCGCAACAGGGCGATAAAGTCACAAAACGGCATGTAATGACTTCCCGGCTTGGCCCTTTCTTCGAAGGGAACCTTCACTTCCCCAGGTAATACTTCGACACCAGCTTCAAGGCTGGATCCCGATTCGTCAAGGGACTGTGCTCTTTGGCTTCCAGCATTGCCATCCGCCGCCGAGGCCAACAGTTGGAAAGGCGGAGGTGCCATCGTCAACCCGGACTCACTTGATTTCTCCGAAGGTATTGGTGCAGCATTAAGGTGTTCTTTCATGCGTTGTAAGGTTAAGTTTTCAAGCCGAAGTTACGAACTCTTTGACGATCAAACAAGCGGGAGGGCTTTCATTTTTCGACCCCTTATTTCTTCACCATCGGGTCCAGCCGCTGCTCCACCAGCAACCTGAAGTTCGGCTGCTTCTTCGGCTTTTTGAGCTCCGTAAGGTGCCCCCATCATTTGCAAAATGGCAGATAACCCCTCTCCTCACCCCCAAATCCCATTCCCCGCTGTCAGCACAATCGGCCGCCCGTCCGTGACCACGATGGTGTGCTCGTGTTGCGCCATGAAGCCGCCTTTGTTGCCGATCATGGTCCAGCCGTCTTGTTGGGTTTCGGCGAAGGTGGAGTGGGTGGAAATAAAGGTTTCGATGGCCACCACCGAATTTTTGCGGAAGCGGGTTTGATTGTCCTTGTCGCGGTAATTCGCGATTTCGTGGGGTTCTTCGTGGAGACTCCTGCCGACGCCGTGGCCGGTCAGGTTGCGGATCACTTTGTAGCCGCGTTTTTTGGCTTCCGTTTCCATCAAATGGCCGATGTCCGCGATTTTCACGCCGCCTTTGATGCTGAAAATGGCCTTCCGCAAAATTTCCTCCGAAGCCGTGATCAGTTGTTGGTGGTGGTGAATGTCGTTGCCCAGGACAAACGAAGCGCCATTGTCTGACCAAAAGCCATTCAATTCGGCGGAGACATCGATGTTGATGAGGTCGCCTTCTTGCAGGATACGTTTGTCGGAGGGGACGCCGTGGCAAAATTCGTTGTTGAGGCTGATGCAGGTGTAGCCGGGAAATTTGTAGGTCAGGAGCGGAGCGGATTGGGCGCCGAAGTCCTTGAGGATTTGCCCGCCGAATTCGTCCAATTCCTTGGTGGATTTGCCGGGTTGTGCAAATTCGCACATGGCTTTGAGCGTGGTAGCGACGGCTTCGCTCGCCTTTTGCATTCCGACTAATTCTGATTCTTCTGTGATGGACATGGTACTCCTTTTTGAACCCTGTGTTTTAATGCCAACCTTCGACCCAATCCGCGAACGCTTTTACGTCCGAATGCAAGCCGCAACGGAACAAATCCGCGCAAAAGTAGCCAAATGCCGCGGTTTTATTCCTGGAAACAGTGTTTGCGATGGTTCTTTTTGAAGGCGGATTTGTCAAAATGGCCCAAGGGACTTCCGAAGTACATCGTTTGACTTGTTGGGGTCCCTCGCGTGACTTCCGAAGTCCCTTGGGTGACTTGCATAAGTCCCTTGAGTGACTTCCAAAGTCCCTTGAGTGACTTCCGAGGTCCCATGGGTGACTTCCACAAGTCCCCTGAGTGACTTCCAAAGTCCCTTGAGTGACTGCTATAAGTCCCTTGAGGGACTTGACCGAGTCCCCTGAGTGACTTCCAAGGTCCCTTGAGTGACTTCCAAAGTCCCTCGATCTACTTCGGAAGTCCCTCGATCTACTTCGGAAGTCCCTCGATCTACTTCCGAAGTCCCTCGGGTGACTTCCGAAGTCCCTCGGGTGACTTCCAAAGTCCCTTGAGTGACTTCCAAAGTCCCTCGGGTGACTTCCAAAGTCCCTTGAGTGACTTCCGAAGTCCCTTGAGTGACTTCCAAAGTCCCTTGAGTGACTTCAGAAGTCATTCTGGAGGCAATGGAGGCCGATTTTACTTTTTAGGGGTAAATTCGAGTCTCGTTAAGAATTCCGATTTTGACAGCAATGACTGTTGGGCAGTTCGAATGGGTGAATGCCGAAATCATCGTGTTGCAATGGTGATGTTTGTTTCTATCCGCCAAAGGTCCTGCTTCGCAGGATGACTGCAATGCAGTTCTTTTTTGCGTCGCAGACGCTAACATCAACGCCATACCCGTCATCCGCCGCAGGTGGACCTTTGGCGGTTTCAATGGATTGTTCGCAATGGATCCTGTCAGTAGAGCGTTGCCAACCCAAACACCGCGTGGTGATAGGGTTGGCAACGCCGGCCGGTCAATAGCGCGTTGCCAACCCAAACACCGCGTGGTTATAGGGTTGGCAACGCCGGTCTGTTTTATGTGGTCAGTAGAGCGTTGCCAACCCAAACACCGCGTGGTTATAGGGTTGGCAACGCGGTCAATGTGCCAACGTGTTCGTTCCATTCTGCAAAAGTTCAAAAATCACCCTTCGGAACGCCCCTGTTTCACTGCGGCATCGCCTTTTTTGTCTTCGTTTTCGAATTCCAGAATGTCGCCGGGTTGGCAGTCGAGGGCTTTGCAAATCGCCTCCAAGGTGCTGAAGCGAATCGCCTTCGCCTTGCCGGTCTTCAAAATCGACAGGTTGGAAAGCGTGAGGTCAACCCTTGCAGACAATTCGTTGAGCGACATTTTGCGCTTGGCCATCATCACATCTAAATTTACAATGATCGGCATGGCTCAGATGGTGAGTTCGTTTTCGGATTGGATTTCGATGCCGCGTTTGAAAATCATGGCAATCACAAAGAGAATCCCTGCCAAATACAGGAATTCGCTGCCCTCTGCGTGGACCGTAAAGTGTACGTGTTCCTCGACCAACCAACCTGCATACAACTGCGTGAGCAAGGCCGTAATCCCGATTTGCAGGGCGATGCCGCTCATCTTCGAGATCAATTGCGCCATGTCCTTGCTGAAGGGATGGGTGATATTGATTTTGCCGATCGCTTTCACGACCTGATAAAACAGGAAGGCTTTGAGTCCCGAAAGCCAGACCAAAAGGCTTCCATGGGCCAAATAATGCCACTGACTGTAGGCCATCAATTCGGAGAGGTCCATTCCCCGGTAAAAATTGGCGCTTCCATCGTGGTTGATGAATGTGCTGATCACCAAAGAAATCACCATGGCACCGGTTTGGATGCAGAGTCCGATGAATAGGATCCAAGAAACCACTTGAAGAATTCCGATAACCTGTTGCGTTTTCATTGCTTTCAATCAATAAATGTTTTGCAATTATCGGTGAATAATTATTGATAAACAATAAATAATTGGAAATATTTTTCGGTTTGGCGGTGGGGGCTTTATTGTGGGGATCGGGTGTCCGAGCCGATTTTGCCAACGCGGGCATCTAGCATTGCGAAAACAAATCCAATCGTGGCATGGAGGTATTTCTGCCGGAGGGTGAAGTATGGTAGACTGATCACGTTTCACGTTGGGCGAGAGCCCGCGGACGATTCAAATGGTTCGATCCGTTTGTTCTACCATACTGTACCCCCTCCGGGGCAAGACCGATCTTGGCGGCAGGGCGTTGCCGTTTCCCACACCGATTTTTTTCCCGCTGGGGCAACACCGATCTTGCCAGTAGAGCGTTGCCAACCCAAACACCGCGTGGTGATAGGGTTGGCAACGCGGGCATCTAGCAATAGACGGCCGCTTCGGGGCGAAATGGCGAATTCTCAACTCTCAATTCTCAATTCTCAAAGGTATTTCTTGACCAAAACGATGATCACCAGCGCGATGACGCCGCCGCCGAGCATCCAGACCCAGTTCCAGGTGTTGCGTTCGGCGGAGGTTTGGCCGTCCATGCCGGGGGCGACGGGTTTGGTGTCTTGGGTCAATTGGTCGGATTCGCCTGCGCCGCAGTCCGCGAAGTAGCCTTTGAGCAGGTTCCAGTATTTGTCGCTTTCGTGGTCGTAGCCGAGCGCCCAGATGCCGGCGCCTGCAATGTCCATTTTTTTGATGAGCGCGTATTTTTCGCCGAGGCTGCTCACTTGGTCGATCCAGAGTTGCCGCTTTTCATTGCCTTTTTCGCGGAGCAGCCAACCCGTGGTACTCGTGCTGTCCCATTGCAAAAAGGCGCTCGAATCCTGCCTTTCGTAGTCGCGCAGGAATACGGTTTTGCCCTTTCCCTTTGTCGCTGAACCGGGCAGCGCGGTTGCTGTGGGCCATTCGTAGCCATAATAAGGCACCGTGATCAACAATTTTCCTTTCGGAATGCCCTTCTCCAACCAAGTCTGAATCGAATGTTCGAAGCTCGATTCGCCCCATTTCCCTGCAAACAAAGGCGAAACGGGACCGGATTCCTTGGCATCGCTGCCGTGGAGTTCATTTTCCATGACAATGAAGCGGTCCACAAGGGGCAACAGGTCGGGGAGGAGGTAACCCTGTTCGGGTCCTTCGGGATGCAAGACGACGGTGATCGTGGCTGATTTGCGCCAGGCATGCAGGGCGGTGGCGAGTTCGGAGACGAGGGTGTTGAATTTTCCTGCGAATCGGGGCAAAATATGGTCGAAATCAAGGCAGACGCCATCGGCATCCTTGTATTGGAGAAGGGCAACGATGCTGTCACAGAACGTTTTGCGGGCTTGGTCATCCCCCAGAAAGCGGGTGGTATTCGCAATTCCAGCGAGGGAAGCGGTTAATTCGACTTGCGTCGCGGCGTGGTGCGCCATTTCCACGAGGCCGGTTTCCCGCCATTGGTGGATCGTTGTATAGCTGCCCGTCTCCGGATCGATTTCGTAGGAATAATAGCCGACCGTGGAGAGCAAGGCGAAGTCATAGCGTTGGTAGGCCGTTCCCGACCACGCGGGATGCCATCCGTAAACCTGCTGATTCAGAATGCATTTGCGGCTGAGCGTGCGTGTGGTGGTATGTTGGATGCCATTTGCTTTGTCATATTCCGCCTCCGAATGAAATTCGGTTAGGGAGAAAATGCTTTTTTGCAAGGTCGAAGGGCCAAAACCTTGGGCCTTTGGCGGTGCCAACCAACATCAACAAAATCAAAACTCCGAATAAGCGCGTCCAAGGCAGCATGGCATTCAATTTTGGGCAAAGGTAAGGAAGAGCGGGGAGGAAAATGTGGGGGCTTTTTTTGTCATGTCGAACGAAGTGAAGGGGGTGCGCAGCACCGCCGAAACGCAGCTGAGACATCTACGGCGGACTTGGACAGCGGCGTGGGTTTGTGCGGCATGTCAGTCTAATTCGTCAGGGTTCGGGTGTTACTGAATCCGAAGATGTCTCGGCTTCACCCGCTTTCGCTGCGCTCTCAGCAGGTTTCGCTCGACATGACGATGGGTGGTAGCAAGGTACACGGCCAGGTTTCGCTCGACATGACAATCGTCCAAAATCAATTCGCCCTTTGTATTGACGGGTTGCGACCTGTCCCTACAAAGGGCGAATGAATTATTCTAATCCTGCTAAAAATCAACCCTGACGGCGGACCCAGGCGATTTTGGCGCGCTCGGCATCGTCGTGGTTCAGATTCAAGCTGTCGGCCAATTCGAAGAGGTCTTCGCGGCTGATGTCGACGTTGAGGGCTTGCTCCAGCATGTGGATCTTGGCATTGTGCTCCAATTCGGTTTTGCGGGAGGCGCTGATGCCCAGCATGTCGCCGTATTTGGCCATCATTTCCAATTCCTTGGCGTGGATCTCGTAATCAGCCATCACGATGGCCCATGAGAAGATGTAGATCGTGTCGCGCACGCCATCCTTGACCATTTCACAGTCGACTTTGGAGACGGGCTCGCTCGCGATGATGTCGTGGATCGAACCGGCATCGGTTGGGACGAGGGACTGGAAGAATTCGACTTCTTCGTCCTGAATCACGCCGTCTGCGCTTGCAAGATCCGCGAGGATACGTGCAAACACCTTGCGGTCGTGACGGTCGACGATCGGATTTTTATCGATTTGTGTTTCGAATGCATTCTTTTCGCGTGGCGCGGCTGCTGCTTTGGGTTTGCCCCAGGTGCCGGTACCTTCGTCGTAGTGGAATTGGGTGCGCACGGTTTTGAAAGCTGCAACGACGGCGTCTTCGATTTCGCTTTCCGAAGGAGCGTTGGAATTGCTGCTTTGGTTGCGGGTGAATTCGCTTGCTGCGGTGCTTGTGGCTGCGCGGGCGGTACGACCGAGGAATCCGCCGCCGAAGAGGCTGCCGACCATGCGGGTGATGGAGGAGCGGGCCTGCTGCATCGCAGTGCGCTTGACCGAGCGACCGATGGCGCTGCCAACGGAATTGCTTTGGCGAATCGGGCCTTGGGCTTCCACGAAATTGCCTGAATCAGGCTGTTGGAATTCGACAAATACCCTTTGTCCTTGAACCTCAACGTCAACGATGAGGGGCTTAATGAGATTGTAGGTGATATCCATTTTTGACCTTAATTATCAATTTGGAGGCAAAGATAGCGGTTGGAGATGACAATTCGCTGCGGTTTTGGAGAAATATCTCTGGCGCAAAGGAGGTCGAATTCGGCTGCAACATTGGCCTTTTTGCAACAAAAGCGTGACGGGGTTGATCCTACTTCCGAACCACGACTTTCATTCGAAGGAACTCCGGACCATCCGCCTCCAAAAGATAGATTCCCGCAGGCAGATTGGAAATCACTGTTGGCGCTCTCGGATCAAGGGATTTCGCGAGGATTTGGCGACCCAAGGCATCGAGAATTCGGAGCTGTACATAGTTTTCGCCCAATGGCGCGACCGAAAAACTGCCATCCGACGGATTGGGATAGGCGAGGAGTTGGGGTACTGGACTTTCCTCAGCAACTGACACGACGGGGACACAATTGCGAAAGCGATGCGCCACAAAAGCCTCCACATCATTGCTGTCAATTGCCTGTAAATGAAACGAATCCAATTCCAGCTCATAGAAATACCCGCCACCGAGCCACATTTCGTCATCGGTGATTTCCATCAGGTAGGTAAAATGTTTGAACTTCTCAAAGCATACACAATTGCCCGCAGCATCGCTATGAATCGTAAAATAGGAGTTGATTGGCAGTGAATAGGGATTGCAAAAATCGACGGTACCAAGCGATGCTGCATAGCCGGTGACCACCGCGTCACCATTGTCTGCAACGGCAATGCCGCGCATAAATTGAACATGCTGCGAGTTGGAGTTGGTATAGGAATCGTGTCTTAACCACTGTAAATTTCCCTGCGGATCAAGTTTGCCATAGTAGGTCACACGACCTGGGTTTGAGATGTTAATTTGATCATAGTAGCATTCCGTATAGCCGTCTGCCGCAAAATAAATGTTGTCTGCAAGGTCGACCCCGAATTCAAGTTCTTGATTTCCTGCAGCATAGGTCGGGCAGCCTACAGTCTTTACCCAAAGCGTGTTACCCAGCGAATCTAGCTTTGCAATGAAATTTTGCCCACGCGTGGCCAACGGGGCTGTGAATTGTTGCCCAAAAATCGTTGCTGTATCTTCAAAACTGCCTGCAACATAAATATCCCCGGATGCCGCGGGGACAATTTTGTTGACATATTCTTCGCCGATTCCATCACAAGTCCGTAACCAGCGGATCTCCCCTGATGGAGACAGCTTGACGAGGTACCCATCCATCTTTCCAACTGCGGCTACGTTGATCGTGTCGAAATGGGCCAATTTTGAAAATTGACCACCTGCATAAATATTGTCATGGGCGTCAATGGCAACCTCATCCCCCCGATCTACGCTATCACCACCAAAGCCTTTTGCCCACAACCAATTGCCGTTGGGATCCATTTTTGCGAGCCAACCGTCATATTGGAAGGTGGTTGTATGGATTTGGTGTGTGTCAAACAACGCTATATCGGAAAAATCGCCTGATGAGACAGTATTGTCGTGTTGATCGACTGCAACTGCCTTTGCCAACAGGACCCAGGATGGGGATTGCGCATTTTTGAGCCATATCGGAAAGCCATTGGTATCCAATCGCGTAAAAAAGGGGCTGACGGCACCTCCGCTCATATCAAGATGCCGAATTCCGATGCCCGCAGTATAGGTGCCGATCGCAAACACATTGCCCGAGGCATTCACCGCCATGTCGATGACTCTGTTGTCAGAAAAGGATGCTGGACCAAATCGATGGGAAGAGACCACCCAATCCCAAGGTTGAGCTGAAACTTGGCCAAAAACCAATAAACAGAGTCCGAGCAGCCAATAGAAATGTCTTTTCATCTTGAATTCAATTGTATGGCCGCAGACGTAGTTCCTCAAATGTCGCCTTTTGTAGCTTTCAAACAAGAGCTGCTGAAAATTTCGTAGGCGAATTGCGACTTTTTTGGCCAATCATGGGTGTGGATGCAGGCCATTTATATCAGACATTTTCAGCTTGCAGCCGCAGCAACATCTTGAAATGGCCCGAAATTTGGTAGATTCGGCGACGAAGCGTGGAGACCAGCGACCACAGTAAAAAACGGGGCGATTGCCGAAAAGCCAGAAGAGTAGGTACAGATTTTAGTTTTGATTTGGAATGACCCTTACCACAAAGTTCAGTATGAAGCATTTGACCTTGTTGCTGTTCCTTCTTTTCGTTGGAGTGGCCGTGCAAGCCCAGAAAATTGCCGATTTCAAAGTCAAAAACAGCACCAATACCGTCGAACGCACGGCGATGCTCGACCTCCTGCGCGCCAAAATGAAGGCGGAAGAAGGCGGAATCGACTACAAATACGTCGTCAATCACTTCAAAGTCAGCGGCAATTTTGCCTGGTTGATGGCAACGGCACAGCGCAAAGACAACAAGCCTTTGGAGCTCGAAGACTATCAGGATTGCTGCCACGTCGAATGCCTATTCAAAAAGGTCAACGGCAAATGGACCATCGGTGAATACGGCGCCTTCAGCACGGACGTATGGTACGAAGGCATTCAAGAACGCTCCGGCGCCGCTGCTGGGATATTTGAGTGAGATCGGGGGATGCTGATCGGATTCAGGTTTCTGATCGGTTAAATACATTGGTGGTAGGGACAGGTCGCGACCTGTCCCTACCACCAATGTATTTAAAATCAATTTCTTACGATTTTTTCAATCAACAAACTGTAGGCCTCCCGCATCGGCAGTTCGTAGTCGACTTGGATTTGGCGACGCAAGGTTTGCACCGTTTGCTGCGTTTTGGGATTGAATCCCTCTTTTTCCACTTCCGTCCAATACAATCCGACCCCACGTTTTGTCCAAGCCGGCGCATCATTGAAGTTGACGCCGAGGCTGAACAGCAATTCATTTTTTTCTGCGATCGAAATACCCTCGATTTTTCGGGTTGCTTGCCGCTCCGAAAGTCCGGTTTGTCGCAGGCGCCAGTAGCAATACCCGTTGAGGGAGTTGCGGTGCGCGTCCTCATTCCGCCAACGGAAGTAGTCCACGACGAGCCCGGCGTTGGGAAGTTCGATCAGGCGACAGTCAAATGTCCCGATTGCCCCTAGCAACAAGGAGAACTTCGCACTTGCTTCGCCAGCCAAAATCGAATTGTATTTCCGTGGTTTTCGGCTGAATGCAGATTCATTCAGGTCAAAGAGCAATGAAATTTCGTCGCTTTGGGTATAGCCATAAACAACGGTGAAGCCACAATTCATCAGGTGCTTGACGGTTTCGACCATCATGTCGCAGAATCGGATGTCAAAGGGGGCTTCAAATTTGTGAACCTCCTTGGTAAGGCGTGTGAAGCTGCGGCCGTCGATGCGCGCGACCAAATACATGCCGGGGACTGCTGAATTGTCTTTTGCAGTCTCGTAAACCCGCATTTTGCTTTCCAAATCATCAAATTTCATTGTTCCATTCGTTAATGGTGAATGTATCGTTGTCGAGGGTGACGAAAAAAAGTTGGTCAAAACCTTCCTCCATGGATGGTTTTTCAAGGCGCTTGAGGGTGCCGCGCACGCCGATTTCAGGGATGTTTTCCTTGCCGATTCGTTTGCTGTTGCGTTCCAGGGCGGATTCGAGGCTGGTTGAGAAGTAGTAGCCCGTCACCTTGAACTTTTTGGCCTTGGCTGCGGCGATGTATTTTGCCCGGTCTTCGCGCGACGGATTGGTATTGTCGATGACAAAAGGCTGTTTGGCCTCCAAGCAAGCATTCAGCAGGATGGACTCGCGGTTGCGCGTCTTGAGCATGTCCAATGAAATCCGAACGTGGGTTTTGAAAAACTTCTCCTTGAAAAAGGTGGATTTGCCCGATGCTTGAATGCCGCAAAAAATGACTGCTTCCATGGGAATGTAGGTTGTGTGAATGGCTGCAATGCTAATACTGAATTGCAGCAATGCACCGCATCAGCTGTTGACCGGTACATTTGGATGAATGAATCGGCTGAATTCTCCGTTTTCGGGCTACTCCGCGCACCTTCTCACCAAAATACGCCGACAACGCATACAATTCCAAGTAGATTCTTGGATCGCTTTCCATCCAGGCGACCAGTTCGTTCACAGGTCTTGTGCCTTGATCCAACGATCTCTTTCTTTGGCCTTCTCTTGAAAGGAATAGGATTTGTTTTGCACGGCACACATCATGCTTGCGGCGAGGTCTTTGACACGTGGGCCATTGTCCTTGCCCTTGATGTAGGGGCGGGGACCCTGGTAGTAGAGCAATCGCTTGTTTTTCAGCAAGGGACGCAGGGCTGGCAAAGCCGCTTCACCCAACGAGGTCACACGTGCGCTCAGCCCGACAAGATGCTCGGGCTTGCCCCAAGGATTGTCTGCGTCGAGTCCTGAGGATACAAGCACCCGGAGGTAAATCTCCGCTTGGAGTAGCTGCGGCAGCCTAGGTGTGCTCCCAACGGCATAGATGATCTCGCAGGCAAACATCCGTGCGACCGCCGAGG
The DNA here is from genome assembly GCA_016718825.1 of Bacteroidota bacterium. NCBI lineage: Bacteria > Pseudomonadati > Bacteroidota > Bacteroidota bacterium. The sequence continues at coordinate 166,683 of JADKCL010000006.1, forward strand.
CCGAAGTATCGGTCGCAACCGCTTCCAATGCCAGCTGTCCATCGCTTTGCCAGAAGGCATGGGCTTCGGCTCCGTCATGGTGCACAAACAATTTTGAATAGCCTGCTTGGGTCAACCGGTTTTCAAGATTTTCGGTTGGTGCCGCTGCGGTGGGAAGTTGACTATGCAGCAACATGGGACATATACCCATCAGCCCGAGGAGGACGATTCTTGACAACCAATACAGCATGGCCCTATTTTTCAAGGGTTCTGTTCCTAGGGTTAGCGAAAAACGATGCATCGCCGGCAGTCGCATCATACCAATTCGTTGCGTTACTTAAGACGTGCCTTCTTCTCAAAATACACAGACAACTCATAAAATTCCATGTAGATGCTTGGATTGTTTTCCATCCAGGCGACCAATTCGTTGCCGACGTCCTCGATCGGCTGATCGGGCCAAAAATTGTCGCGGCAATAGTGGAAATACTGCAAGGTCTTGAGGCTGTTGAACCAGCGGAAAAAACGTTTGGCAAAGGCTTCTGCATTCGTGGTGTAACGCTTCATTTCCAGAACCTTGGCAACAAAACCTTCGGCCTCCATGAATTCCCGAAAGCCTTTTGGAAAGCCTGAAACGGCAGCTTGCAATTGCGATTCAGAAAGCGAAAACCACGATTGGCAACCTTTCAGTCCGTTTTTGAGGGCGATATAACTTTCTGCATGAAACACTGGATAGCGATCGTCCGGTTTGATCGAATATTTCCAAATGGCGTTGCCGATTTCGAAGTCTGGGTTGTTGGTCGAAATCCACCTGGACTGCACCTGCGTGGTCAAGCAATGATGGTGGGTTCCCAACTCCACGAATTTTTGCAAGAAATCAAAGGTCGGGCGCAACTTGCGTTTGCTCATCCCCGCCTGCGCCTGGTAAGCGCTTGCGCGCACCGCAAAGGCGATTTCCATCATTGGGAACGCATAAGGATGCCCGCAAAACTTCAATCCCGTCACAAACATGCGCTCTGAAAGGTCCACGAAAAGCTTCCCTACGCTGAGTACAGGGTCGTTTGGGCTTTGTTCATAAAGGGTCTTAATGCCAATGGTTTGTACTTTGGGCCGTTGTTGAAATTCCTGCTCAACCTTCTCCAGAAGATCTGGCGGACATACTTTCCCGGCATCGACCACGAGGATGATTCCGTCGGGTAAACCGGCAAGTTCAAAACGGTGAATGGCCTCATCCATCCCTATTTTGAGCAACATACCGCCGCCGCCTTGTGGCTCCGATTCATCGGGAGCCTGAATGGTATAGAAGCGCATGCTGCGCGGCGCTTCGCCCTGACCCAGTTCTCGGTTCTTCTCGCCAAGGAATGTTTGGATCTCCTGGAAATCGCCTTGGTTGGAAATGCAAATGATCTCGACCGGACCTTGGGGTTCGCGGAGGCGACCCATTTCCGCGACAAACGTCTTGAGCATGGCATCATCGAAGTAGGTCGTCACGACCACCAAACGCAATTGAGGATTTGGCGCTTCCAAAATCTGCGGTGCCATCACCGCATGTTTTTGAAGATAATCGAGATGGGAATCGATTGGCAAGTGAAAAGTTATTAGTGAATAGTGAAAAGTCCGTGGAAGTGAAAAGCACTTTTAAAGTTCAAAGAAACACACTTTTCACTTTTAGTTTTTCACTTTTCACTTACGGTGCGAGTCGTTCGATTTTCCAGCCATCGCCTGCGCGGGTGTAGCGGATGCGGTCGTGGAGGCGGCTCGGACGACCCTGCCAGAATTCGATGGCGGTGGGATTGAGGATGTAGCCTCCCCAGTGCGGCGGACGGTCCAATTCGGCGGTGTTGAAGCGGTCGTATTGCTGTTGGATGAGGTCTTCGAGTTCGGAGCGGTCTTTGAGGACGCGGCTCTGCGGACTCGCCCACGCGCCAATGCGGCTTTCGCGCGGGCGGCCATGGAAATACGCATCCGAATCGGCCTCCGAAATTTTCTCGACCGTGCCTTCGATGCGCACTTGCCGCTCCAATTCCTGCCAGAAAAAGCACAATCCGGCTTTGGGGTTCTCGGCGAGGTTGCGGCCCTTTTTGCTTTCGTAGTTGGTGAAGAAGACAAAGCCCAATTCGTCAAATCCCCGAAGGAGCACAATCCTTGAGGTCGGTTGCCCGTCTGCGCCGCAGGTGGCAAGTGACATGGCATGCGGCTCAGGCAAATTGGCATCCATCGCCTGCTCAAACCAGAGCCGGAATTCGGCAAAGGGATTGGTATCCACCGAATTTTCGTCGAGTTGCCCTTTTGCATATTCCATGCGCAGGTGCATGATTTTTTCAGTGATGTTGCTCATAAACGCGAATTTAAGCGGGTTTTTGAACCCAAGTCGTGACAATAATCATTAGATTCGATCAAAAAACACGATGCAAGCACTATTTGTTTATGTCACGTGCAAAGACAAAGCCGAGGCTTTGGAAATTGGGAAGGCGATGGTCGAAGGCCGGTGGGCAGCTTGCGCCAACATCGTCGACGGCATGGAATCGATTTATTGGTGGGAAGGCAAACTCGAATCGGGAAAAGAATCCGTTTTGATCCTGAAAACGCAGGAAAATCTCTTGGATGCCTTGACGGAGAAAGTGAAAAGTCTGCACAGTTATTCCGTGCCTTGCGTGGTCGCGCTTCCGATAGTCGGTGGCAATGCGGATTATTTGGCTTGGATCACAAAGGAGACTGCGCGTGATTGAATGTCAATTCGCATCGGTCAAGCCTGAATCCCGGTTTCCTTTTTGGAAGAACGCATCCACCACCACAGTGAAATCAAAACCAAGCCAAAAAGTCCGCCGGATGTGTCAATCATCACGTCAAAGACATCGCCCACCCGACCGGGAATGAACAATTGATGGAATTCGTCGGAGGCAGCATAGAGAAATGTCCCCAACAAGGCCCACCAACGTGCTGTTTTCCTTTCCCATCTGACGGAAAATGCCAGCATCAGCAGGAAAAAGAGGATCATGTACTCGGTGAAATGGGCGCATTTGCGCAGCACCCAAACGGCATGCTCACCAAACCAAGCTTGAAAATCGATGCCGAATTTTGCCAAATAGCTCATGATCAAGCGGCTCAATGCGCCCGATCCGCCGCCCGGCTGATTGGAGAGGCTGAAAATCATGCCCATCCAGACAATTGCCGGCAGGGTTTTGAGAAACATGCGAAAGCGTGGATTCATTCGGGTAAATATTCAAAGAGTATGCTTGCCTTCTGTGCCTTGACCTTTTCCCACATTTCGCCGGGTTTGAGAATGTCTTGCGGTCCTGTGGGTTCGCAGTAAATGAATTTTTTGCCTTTGTACTTGTAATAGTCGCCGGTGACACCTTCGAGGGCTACAGCGCAACCGACATGGGTTTCAAAGTCCAAAACGATCTCGGGCAACCCCATCAGTTTGCGGCAAAGATAAAAAAACAGGGCAGCGCGGTCTTCGCAATCACTGTAGGAATGGTAGAGCGTCTGCTCAGGTGTCATCGGTTTTTCCTTGCCATAGCGGCCGGCGTCCTCCTTGTAGAAAAAGGCGGTGCGCGTAAAGGAAAGCAGGAATTCTACCTTTTCAATGTCGGATTTGTATTCAATTAACTTGCGAAGCGCAGGAAGTAGCGAGTTTTCAGCCTCACGGCTCATGCCCACTTCAAAGTAGCTCTTTTGGTTGTAATAAGGGAAGTCGTCCATGACTTGGAGCCAATTTTTGTTGAGCTTGACCTTCACGCGGTGTGCTTTTCCCTTGTGCGTAAATTCAATCAGCCGTTCAACGGTGTCGGTAACCAATAAGCGGGGCATTTGCGACATGCGCATCGTGAAGGGCATATCAGCACCATCCACCATTGCAGCCGACATGGTGCCTGCCAGATTGTCGAGCTTGAGGCCGTCCCGACGGGCTGTGACGTTTGCGAATTTTTGCCCTGTTTGCTCCATCAGGTAAAATCCAAATTCGATGTCCTCGGTCCGGACATTCAGAAAAAGATGGCCGGCCGCTTTCATCAAACGGGCATCGATTCCCGATTTTCGCAGGATAAACCATTGAAAAAGAATCGGAAAGTCACCTCCTTGGTCTTTGAATGCAAATTCGGAGTACTCAGCCAAAATCAGGTAGAAATGCCAGTCGCCGATTGACATACCTCGGCGATAGTCGCCAAGCTTTTTGAGAAACGGGTGGTAGGCAGTGCTTTCAAAATGGGCATAAATGTTCCGGTAGGCCTCATCGTTCATTTCCTTGGGTAGCGACATCCCAATCTTTGGAATCACGGGCAAGGTCAATGTCACCGTGTAGAAATCGACCAAGATATAGCCATCCATGGCCGATGCCGACGTCGCGCGATAAGGCTCATCGGAGTCGGATGCCGAACCGGGTTGCGTTTGTGCAGCGACTTGTGAGGCCCAAAAGAGAATGGAGATCAGCAACACATTCATTCTCCAGAACCCCAGCTTTACTGGATTTCCGAGATTGGCCCGTTGACCGAATATGCTTTGGCAAATCTTCATTCCGAAGGACGCTTTTTCCGAATGCCAAAGGTAAGCGAGGAAAGTAGAATTGAGAAAACTAAGATTGTTCAATGTCAACGATTGCGCAAGATGCCATGCAGCCTTGGTTCGGATGGTTGTTTTGAAATCAGCAATTAGGAATGAGTTTTTAATAAAATCCATGATGATGCGTAGGATTTTTGGTTCCAGACAAGGCGCTTGGAACGGGTCGTAGCAGCGCTACGGGCCGTTTCGAGCAACGCAGTCAGGGGCCAAAAAGACAAGCATAAGATTGGATTTTATTGAATACTCATTCCTTACATCCGGGGTTCGTATTTCACCCAGCGTTGACCTTTTTTGGTGTATTGCTTTTCGCCGACGGCAAGGATTCCTTTGACCATCAGTGAATTCAAATCAGCGAGGTCGCGGTCGCGCGTATGCAGGCTCCCATGGGTTTGATCGGCAATTTGGAGGTAATCCGTTTCGATTTCGTCTTTGAAAACGCCACAAAGCAGCACGCGCACGGGCAAGTCGATCATCTCAAGTAAGGCCATGTCCCGCACCGGACCCGTATTGTCGGAGATCAGGATGATTTGTTCGCATTCGGGACAACTTGCGATGCCTTCGAGCACAGCTTCGAGGTTGTTTTCGCGGTGGTCGCCGCCGTCGCCGCCCATGGTAACGGCTTCGATGGCCTGCATCATCCTGTGCAAGGAATCCGCCGGGGTCTCGTAAATGCCTCCCGTGGACCCGATGACCTTTTCGTCGTCAAATTTTTGGTCGCCATCGTTGAAGAAGACAAAGTGCCGAATGCGGCTTTCTGCCAAATGTTCCTGCTGCCAACGCACCAACAAAGCGCCTTGACGGTACATGCTCGCCGTCCAGTCGACCACCACCAAGGCATTTTTCCATTCGGGGTGGCGTTCCAAAACTTTGATCACCGTGCTGTCGGGCAATACCTTTTCCCCGGAAATGATCCGCGTGGTCAAGTTGAATTTCTCCCGGAGCTTCACCGTATCAAATCGCAAAATTTTGAAGGTATCGTCGAGAACCTGGTCAATCGACCAGTCGGCAGGTAGCGTATCCCAAGCCGCATCGGCGGGGTACATCACAAACCCATGAAACATCGACTTCGCGGCCTCCAACGAATTGCAGCCGGTTTGAATCACGAGTCGCCATTTGACCTCTGGGTCTTGGAAAGCAGGGGCAATCCGTCCTTCGAGACTTCGGAAGCGGCGTTCCATCAGGCTGTCATAACCCACTTTCCATTCGGAGGGGCTTTTGGGATACAAGGTGAAAACCAAGTCGATCTGCCTGAATTTGGTATTGGAAAATCCGGCCAAGTCGGCTTTGTTGATGCGGCTGCCTGCAAAATCCATTGGATAGACAAAGGGCTGCAAGGCGGTGTTTTGAAATTCGTAGGACGGAACTTCGACAACTTGGAGGTTGAGCCGCTTCGAATAGCTGTTTTGGCCCCAAACGGAAGAAAGGCCGCACCAAAAGGTGCAGAATATCAAAGTGAAGATTCCCCGAGGCCGCATCATGGAAAATTAACGCATTTGGCTCAAAAGGTTACGACTGCGAATTCAAAATTCCCCTTTTAGTTCTCGCAGATGCGTGGTCCGAAAATAATCGATTGCGCTTTTGTGGATTTGCTATCGTTGACTAATTTGGTAGCGTTGAACATCGTTTACGCATGTAATCGATTCATCACCAATCTATTTATCCAACACATTTTTATCCCACAATTTTTTTTAAAATGAAAAGCATTTCAAAATTTCTCTTTCTCGTGGCAATGGCCACGGTACTTTTTGTCGGTTGTTCTGGCGGCGACAAAGGTGGAGCAACCACAGCCCCTGCCGGCGAGACGGCCGCACCTGCAGCCGATCAGAAGCCTGCTGATGCCGGTATCACCGGTTCCTACAAAATGGAAGGCTCCGCAGGCGAATTGGCGGATCTTATGGTAGATCAGGCCGGTGAATCGGTCCGCTTCAAATTAAGCGCAAGCGCCGGCAATGCCGCTGAATCCGAATTTTCAGGAAATCTGGTCAAGAAAGGCGACGGCAGCTATGAGTATCAAGACGATGGCTGCTACATCGCCTTCAAATTCTCGGCCACGGGCTGCGACGTTTCCTATGCCTCGACCCCCGAAGGTTGCGGTCTTGGTGACGGCGGCGCTGACGTGCAAGGCGCCTACAAGTTGGTCTCCCACGACAAGCCCGCGATCTAAAGACTTCGTTTTGCGCTGCAGAGGCTGATTTTTAAAGGTCTCGCACGCTTTACTCCCCAAGTTTTCGACCTTCGGATGCTTGGGGAGTTACTTTTTCGGCCGGATGCAGGCATGATGAAGGCGAATTTTCATTCGTCCAACCCTTGAATTTCCTTAGCTTGAAGCGCAATTGGTTCAAAAGACATGTGTGGACGCTACAGTTTAAAGATGCCGTTGTTGCAGGTGGCTACCGAATTGGGACTTGACCATCCGGAATTCATCCTCGAGCCGCGCTACAACATCGCGCCGACGCAACGGTTGCCTGTTGTTACGGGCGAATCGCCCCGCCGTTTGCAGCTCATGCGCTGGGGTTTGGTGCCCGCCTGGGCCAAGGATCCGGGCATCGGCAACAAACTGATCAATGCCCGCGCCGAAACTTTGGCGGAGAAACCGGCATTCAGGAAGGCGCTACAAATGCGGCGGTGTTTGGTGGTGGCAGATGGATTCTACGAATGGAAAGCAACGCCCTACGGGAAATCCCCGCAGCATATTCACTTGCTTTCCAATGGCTTGCTTACATTCGGCGGACTCTGGGAAAGCTGGCGCGATGGCGAAGGAAAGGAGTTGCGCACATTTACCATCATCACCACGACGCCCAATACGTTGATGGCGGAGATTCACGACCGCATGCCGGTGATCATCCCGCCCGAATTCCGTGAAAAATGGCTGAATCCGCAGACGCCGCAGGCGGAAATCGATGCCCTGCTTGTCCCACTTTCGGATGGTCTGCTCGCGGCGGATGCGGTCGGAAATCTGGTCAATTCGCCGCGGAATGAAGGTCCGGGTTTGCTGGATGGGCCCGGGACGCTGTTTTGAGTTGTAGGAGGCGGTTCAAGGACAAAAAAAGCCGGGCGAGGGCCCCGGCTTTGCTGTACGAAGAATCAATCATCCAATATGAAAAACACTGCTACTTTCCTGTGAATCAGTCCGCCACCGCCACAGAGCTTACGGGCTCCGAGGCTGGCGAACCGAAGTTTATCCTTGGTGGCTCAAAGTGCACCTTGGGCACCAAATGGGGCGATCGTTTTGGCTTTCTTGGTCGCGTGTCGTGGGCGTTTCCATTTCAATGTGAAAGTCGAATTTTCAGGATCAAAAATGTAAGGATCGCGGTGGCGAAGGCGAGTTGCAGCAAGGCAATCTTCACGTTTTGGGTTTTCATCTCGTTTTCCTTTTCCGTGCGAACAATCAAGGGACGTCCTTGATTCTGATACCAAGTTGCAGGGATTTTGACGGGATGTAAAGCAGAGAATCTTGTTTGGATTACACAGTTCTGGGGTATGCTTACCTATAGGTTGGCCGTTGGCTTATCGTTTTAGGACAGCCAAAATGCCCATTCTTTTACGGGAATGGATTACAACGAAGAATTTTTTGAATGCAAAATTTTTTCTGAATCAGCGCTGCAATACAGCCATCGTCAACCGCGAAATCGCGGTGAGTTCGCCATTGTCGCCCGACATTCTGATTTCCCAGACCTGTGTGGTGCGCCCGATGCGAATGGGTTTCGCGATTCCCGTGACCCATCCGCTGCGCGCCGAACTCAGGTGATTGCAATTGACTTCCAAGCCGACCGCGTAATGTGTGGCAGGGTTGACGACCATGTTGGCAGCAATACTTCCAATCGATTCGGCCAACACCACGCTCGCGCCACCATGAAACAGCCCGAAGGTTTGCGTCGTCCTGTGATCGACCGGCATCCGGCCTTTCAGAAAATCAGGGCCGATTTCCGTGAGCTCAAGACCCACGTGGGCCAACATGTGAATGTTATTGATGTGTGAGATTTCCTCGAGAGAATAGGCGCGGTACCACATGAGATCTATATTGGGTGTTTCAGAACGCAAATAACGCAAAATCGCAGCGCCGATGATTGGAAGAATGTCCAGGGATTGGTTCAGCGTGATTTTGGCCTATTTCCCCTTCTCTGCGCCCTCCGCGAACATTTGCGCCTTTTGCGTGTTCCTTTGCCGCTCTATCAACGCAAAGTGTCCGTTGGCTTGTGCACCAGCTTCGAAACAGATAACAATCCCATTGTTGTTGATCTGACGGACTTTTGAATAGACGGCCCGCCAGGGCGGGCCGCAAACTGTGGGAGCCGCTTTGCACCCGAGGCTTCCACCTCGGGCTACCGATAGACGGCCCATTGCCTGCGGCGATCTAAAGATTCTGGGCGGGATGGCGAAGAGTTATAAAGCACACATGCACAGGCAATTGGAGTATTATGTCCTAGTAGTAATCCCCGCTCGCGGGACAAGCGCCGGTTCGCAAAGTTTATATCACTCTCAACTCTGAAATCTAAACTCTCCACGAGCAACTTTTCACTTATAACTTATCACTTTTCACTTTTAACTTGCACCATGAGACGTATCACGATGATCACAGGCGCGACGGCGGGTATTGGCGAGGCCTGCGCATGGAAATTTGCCGGACAAAAGCATGATTTGATTTTGACGGGAAGGCGTGCCGACCGTTTGGAAGCCTTGGCGGATGAGATTCGCAAATCCGAAGGTGTCGAAGTCCAAACCCTGGTTTTTGACGTTCGCGAGCGTGCGGCCGTGCAGGCGGCTTGGGAGAGCCTTTCGGAGGAATGGCGCAAAGTGGCCATCCTCGTCAACAATGCCGGCCTTGCTTTGGGCCGCGAACCGCTGCATGAAGGCAACGTCGACGAATGGGATACGATGATCGATACCAACGTCAAGGGCTTGCTCTACGTGACCAAAATGGTGCTGCCCGAAATGGTGGCCGCCCGTTCGGGGCATATCATCAACATGGGTTCCGTGGCCGGTCGTGAGGTTTATCCGAATGGCAATGTCTACTGTGCGAGCAAATTTGCGGTCGAAGGCCTGAGCCGTGCGTTGCGTTTGGACGTGGCACCCTTCAATATCAAAGTCACCACGATCAGTCCCGGTGCAGTGGAAACGGAATTTTCCGTGGTGCGGTTTGGCGGAGATGAAACGAAGGCAGCAGCTGTCTACGAAGGCATTACGCCCCTAACCGGGCCCGACATCGCCGAAATGGTTTGGTTTGCAGCGAGTCAGCCTGCGCACATCTGCATCAACGACATCAACCTGACGTGCACCGCCCAAGCCAATGTGAGCACGATGATCCGCAACGCTGGGATGTAAGGCAAGGTTCGTGCGACGCGAATGCCAAGCAGGTCAGTCCGGTTTGTGCATGATGCGACCTGCGGCTTTGGCTGCCATTTGGGTGGAAATGAGCTTCGTAAGGAAGGCTCCGAGGCCGTTGTACCAACCGGGAATGGTCTCGGCTTTGCCGCGAAACATGGCCTTGAGGGCGATGCGAGCGCATTTTTCGGCGGTCATCGTGACGCGTTGGTTGGCTTCGATCACTTGTTGGCTACCGGCTCTTTCGGCAAAATCCGTCGTCACACTGCCCGGTGAAAGGCAAGTCACGGAAATAGGGGTGGAGCGCAATTCTGCGCGCAAGGCATAGCTAAACGAACGCACATAAGCCTTTCCTGCGCCATAGAGCGCCATATTCGGGAGGGGTTGATAGGCACCCAAGCTTGCGACATTCATGATCCAGGCCTTTTCGTTTTGTTTCAGGAGGGGAATGAACGTATGGCACATCCGCAACAAGGCGGTGACATTCAATGCGTTCATCGCTTCCAATTCCTCAAAACTGGATTTTTCGAACTTATCCCAAACCCCAAAGCCGGCGTTGTTGACCAGAATTTGAACGCGCAACTGATTAAGCTGACAAAATTCGAGGATTTTGCCCGGCGCTTCGGGGGCGGCAAGATCGACGGCATAGACTTGGACGGTGACTTTGTATTGCCCTTCCAATTCGGATTTCATCGCTTCGAGCAAATGGGCAGAACGCGCTACGAGGAGCAACGACCACCCCTGCGCGGCCAATTGACGCGCGATTTCCTTGCCGATACCCTTGCTCGCGCCCGTGACGAGCGCAAAACCTTTTGTTTTTTCCATGTCAATTTCCAACTGAAAATGCGGGGCAATTTAGACAGAATGCCGGCATCAAACGGCTGCATTTGTACACCCTTCGATCGCGAAAATAGACCAACATGGTGCAACACTCATACTGTCCCCAATTCGGCAAAGTGATGTTTACGCCGTCAAGCCGACAATTTTACACCATTCATGCCCAAAGACCCACAATTCCGTGGCGAAAGGCTTGATCTTTGCCGAAAGTTTTGGTAAAATTGATTTTCAAGGCTACAAAAATGAAAACGCCAACCAAGGGAAACATCTTGCTTTCGGAGCCGTTTTTGCAGGATCCGAACTTTGCCCGTTCCGTCGTGTTGCTCACCGAGCACAATGAAGAAGGGTCGATCGGGTTCATTCTCAACAAACCGATCATCTACAAAATCAACGAAATTATTGAAGATTTCCCTGAATTTGACGCGCCCGTGTACATGGGCGGGCCGGTGCAACGCGACTCCTTGCACTTTATTCATCGTATCGAGGCCTTGGCCGACGATGGCGACGAGATTGCGCCCGGTGTCTATTGGGGCGGCGACTTCGAAAAACTGAAGCGGATGATCCGCCTCGGAATTGTGGTTCCTCACGACATCCGCTTTTTTGTCGGCTATTCAGGTTGGGGACCGCAGCAATTGGAAGGCGAAATGGAGATGAAATCGTGGATCGTCAGCAGTCGCAGCGACAAATTTGCCTTCGCCGACCGCTCCGAAGCCCTCTGGGGCGAAATCCTGCAAGCCATGGGCGGCAAATACAAAGCCATGGCGCATTATCCGGTTGACCCTTCACTCAATTAGCAGTTAGAAAGTAGCAGTTAGCAATTCCAATGACGCTATCGGCGGAATCAAAACTGCTAACTGCTAACTGCTAACTTCTAACTATCAAATCGTTTCCGGCAGCGTGTATTTCCGGCCTTCATTTTCCTTTTTCAGGAAATCCATTAGCGGATTGAAGTAGTCGAGCATCGCCTTGGCACTCATTTCGGCACCGAGTTTTTCCTTGAGCAATTCCCGCCAATCACGGCTTCCACCTGGGTAAAGCAAGTCCTTCAAGAATTTTCCAACTTCTTGATTTCCATGGTAATTGGTCGCGTGTGGATCCTGATGAAGGATGTTTTTGGCGATGTGGTCGTGGAATTGGAACAACAGCACGTAGCTCATCGCATAATCGTAGTACTGCGCGGCGTCGTCGTTGATATGCGTTTTGGACGCGGCATCACAGTACTCCTCGCCCCTGGTCGTCGGCGGGGCCATTCCTTGATATTTCGCGGCCAATTCCCACCATCTTTTGTTGAATTCGGCTTCAGGGAGATTGCCGGCGTAGAGATCATGCTCGAAATCGGTCATGACGCCCGCGCCAAACGGCATGAATACGATGTAATTCAGGGCTTCTTTCAGCAAGGTCTTTTGTTCGTCGGTTTTGGTGTCGGCTGGAATCAGCTTCAGGTGCTCCATATAGGGTTTTTGCATGGCTGCCAGCCCCAGCAAGCTGCCGATGGCCTCGTGGAAGCCACGGTTTGCACCTTTGCGCAGGAGCGCGGGCACATCCTTGTTGGTGTACGTGAGGTAATAATAGATGTGTCCCAATTCGTGGTGGGTCGTCTCATACCATTCGGTATTGGGAAGCACACTCATCAGGCTGCGCACGTCGCGCTCCAAGTCCAGGTGCCAAGCACTTGCATGGTTGTTTTTTTGGTAGCCGGCATCCTTTGGAGCAGGGTAGAGGCTGGACTTTTCCCAGAATACAGGTGGAAGCTTTTCAAAACCAAGGCTCACGTAAAATTCCTCCGCGGTCTTGACAAGCCACTCCGCGCTTTTGTCTTTGAGTGCTGCGTCAAGGTCCACACCTTCGACATCCACCAACGATGACCAATCCTGCCCCCAACGATTCGGAAGCCAATCCGCAGGAATCAGATCCGGAACATCCACCACTTTGTATTTCTTGGCCAATTCGTAGCGTGCCCAAGTATGCAGTTCGCGGTAGAGTGGCCAAATGTCGCGGATCAATCCGTGCATCAGGTCCATCATTTCCTGACGGGTCATGCCGTAGTCGCTCACCTGATAGCTGAAATAGTCGTCGTAACCCAAGGCTTTGACCGTTTCATTGCGCAGGCCGCGAAGATTGACCAAGCCGGGCTTCAAGCCTTTGCCGACTTCCTTGCTTGCTTCCCAAGCCATTCTGCGCTTCTTCAAGTTGGTTTCCTCTCCCAGAATCTTGTCGATGTCGTTGGTCGAAACCTTTTTGCCATCCAGCATAAAATTGAAGCCAAACAGCTTCTCGGTCTGTTCTGTTTCAGCTTTGATCCTGTTTTTGACCACGTCCTTGACAATCGCGGGATTGTTGGCTGCGCTGTAGAGAATGCCATCCAACTGTCGCTTTTGGATCGGGCTCAGATCGGTTTTCTTGAGGAATTTCTTGGTTTTGTTGATGTTTTCTTCGCTACCGGTGAAATCCGCAAAGGCCTCGTTGGCGGCCTTGGTACGCACGGCATTGGTGCTGTCGCCCTCGACGATATGGGTATTGCTTTCCCATTCGGCTTGGGAACTTGCGTAGTAAAGTGCCTGAAATTCCTTGGTGTAGCTGTCGAGAAAAGCCTGTGCCTTTGCATTGCCTTTGCCCGTCGAATCGGCCGTGATGTTGCCGTTTCCGGTGGTGGTTTTGTCATTGTTGGCTGTGAGCGCCATCACCAACAAGGCTGCAACGAAGAAGGAGGTCTTTTTCATATCCTGGAAAAGCGTTTTGTGCGCCTCAAAGATAAAAAGGAATTTGAGACGGTCGGCGTCGCCGGTCTTCCACCTCCTGCCCTAATTTGGAGAAAGCCTTGCCTCGGCAAAACACAAAAAAAAAACGGCAGCCCTAAGACTGCCGTTTCTGAAATCTAGTCACCGGTGATTATTCAATCACACGGAACTCAACCCTTCTGTTCAAGAACTGAAGCGCTTCGAGTTTTGGATCCTTGTAGTCGGCGGGCAGGTTTTTGACCAATTGCTCGTCGGAACCTTTGTAGTCGATTTTGATACGTTCAGGAGCGATACCAAGGTTGGTGTTCAGGACCTTGGCCACGTTGGTGGCGCGGGCCTTGGACAGCTCGGTGTTGGCGTCGGACTTGCCACGGTTGTCGGCGTTGCCGACGACGACGATGGTTTTGGTGGGGTTTTCGTTGAGGTATTTGGCGACTTGGAAGATCACCGGATAGTATTCCTGCTTGACATCGGAGCTGTTCAAATCAAAGTTGATCATGCCGAAGTAGCTTCCGCCGACGGCTTCGGTTGGAGCAGCCTGCACAGCAATGGCTTTGCCGTTTGCATCGCTTTGGCCACCTGCAGCACTGCCCGGCTCGTCGTCGTAGAAGTCGATCACGCCGTCGTTGTCGCTGTCGATGGCAATGCCATTGCGATCCACTTCAGAACCTTTAGGTGAAAATGGCTCCTTGTCGCGGAAGTCTTGAATAGCATCACCGTCGGAATCTACCGCACGGCCTTGGCCATCAACCAGTACGCCCTCAGGTGTGCCTGGCTCTTTGTCGCGGGAATCCACCACGCCGTCGTTGTCGCTGTCCTTGTCACCCGATTTGTTGAAACGCTTCAGGTCACGGACATCATTGTAAATCGAAGAAAGCGGATTCTGGAACCAGTAGCTTTCCTGACCTTTTCCGAGGCGGAAATTGAATCCGATCGTCGTGTTTTGCAAATAGTCGCCGTTGGCGGTCAAGGTCAGGGTCTCTTCCCAGCGGTGACCGTCCAAGAGGTCATCGCCGCTCCAGGTCACGCGGTGCTCCAAGCTCAAGCTCAACCTGCGGGAGAGTTTGAATTCCAAGCCCAAACCGACATGGCCAACCACAGCCAGGGTATTCTCGTTGAGTCCAGGTTTGTGAGGATGGGATTCAGCCGCTGTCTCGTAGGAATCGTCGATCAAGTTGTTGAGGTTGCTCAGGATGTCCTTGCGGTCACTCAAATTTTGCGTACCGTTGATACCGCTGTAATCATAGGTAGAGCCATTGGCATCCAAGGCATTGACATGTGTATTGTAAAGCATTGCCCCCACACCGGCAAAGGCATACAAGCTCACTTTGGGGTCTTTGTTGTGGAAACTGATGTTTCCAATGTTGAAGATTCCTTGCAATCCCAAGTCGTAGTACTTGGTTTTGTGATTGTAATAAACGTAGGGATAGGCATTGGTGGTATAATTTGCCGCTGAGTCTACAGCACCATTCAAGGCTGAGTTGCGGGCAAAACCGCCGTTGGCGCGCCAGTTTTGACCTTTTGCTGTACCCATACTTGCAGACATGCGCAAGGAAATGACATGGCTGATTGCTTTGCGCAGGTTCAGGCCAAAACCAAAGCCGAGTTCTGGACGTATGTCGCCAGAGATCATCGCCGTGCCAAATTGGACACCAAGGGCAGAGTTGTTCCTGCGTGGTGGAGCAAATGATTCTTGATTGGCTTCATACGCAGCTTGGCGCATGAAATGTTTGTCCCGAAGGTTAAGTGTATCTTTCGGAGTCTGGGCAGCGACCTGCAAGCAAGTCCCAAGTAAAAGAGCAAAAAGTAGAGCGTGTTTTTTCATTTTCATGAATTGAAATTTAGAAAGCCAAAAATTCATTTGATTACCGGAAAGATTTTCTCAGCCTACTAGCGGGCAAAGATAGAAAAAAGGATATTAATCATTGCAATATTTGGAAAGTTCCTCAGCAGCACGAGGTTCGTTAAGTTTTTTTGCAGTCTTCCAAGCATCACAAGCATCATTCGAATTCCCATTTTGATACCGAGCAAGCCCCAAACCGTAAAATGCCACCCCCGAGGTGGGGTCGATATAGGTCGCAGCGACAAAATCATCGGATGCAGCTTGGATTTGAAGCAACTGAAGCAAAAGAAACCCGCGGCGCAGCCGCAAAGAGAGGTTGTTTTTGTCCAATAACAATGCCTGATTCAAATCCGGCAAGGCCTTTTTAGGTTTTCCAAGCTGCTCCCAGATCGCGGCCCGGTTGCTGTAAGCCTCCTTCAGTACCTTGTCGCGCTTGACGGCCTTGCCATAGAATTTTTTGGCGGCGTTGGCATCACCCAGTTTTTCGTTGCAGATGCCCCGACGATAAAAAGCATCACCATCTCGTTTGTCTAAAGAAAGTACGGTTGTGTAGTCGGCGTCTGCCAACATATAATTTTCCTGTGCCAGATAACTATCCGCACGGTGCTTATAAGCTTCCTTATTCTTGGCATCCAGGCTTGTAGCTTTGGTCGCATCCTCGATCGCTTCCTTGAAGTTCCCACGACGCAGTTTGGCAAGGCTGAGCAGTTCATAGACTCTGGCATATTCGGGGGCCATTTCTGCGGCGATGATCAGGTTGGGCATCGCGCCTTCGTAGTCACCGAGCTTGATTTTTGTTTCCGCGACCCCAAGGTAGGCCATCGGAAAATCCGGATTCAGCGTCACGGCCTTTTCATAAGCTTTGCGGGAGAGCCGCGTCGAATCCAAATTGTCGTGTACCTGCGCGATGCCATACCATGCCTGCCAACAAAGGCTATCCATTCGAAGGGCCTTTTCAAATTCTACCCGTGCTTCTACATTTTTGCCGTCGGCGAGTTTGATTCTTGCCTTGCCTTCCCGGTAAAGCACTTGGTTGGGTGAGAGTTGAATCGCCCGGTCGATGTCGGTGATCGCTGCCGGATAGTTTTTGGCACAGGTGTAGGCAAGACTGCGGCCATAGAAGGCTTCTGCATACTCCTTGTTCAGTTCAATGGCTTTGGTGAAATCCTCAACGGCTTGATTACAAGCCTTGCAACGGTATTTGGCGGTTCCCATCAGGAAATAGTCCCTCGCGGTCATGTCCTGTGCAGGCAACCATCCGCTCCCGAGGCAAAAAAGCCCAACAAGGAAGTATTTCCACCAAAAACTCACGCGTTATCGATCATTGTCATCAAAAAGCGGAGGCAAATTAGTCATTTTTCAACGGACTCCTAGTAGCAACCTGTTTTGTGGATAATGACATTTTTTGTTGAAAACGATATTTATATATTTGATATACAGGTTGTTGTGGTAGGATGTTGAAATATTTCAACATGCCATGCAACGAATCGGAGGTGTGCATCATCTTAAGGTCGTATTTGGAGTTTTATCCATGGGAATATTCGGGGGACATAATGAAGAGGAGCGAATGGTGCGTGGTTGTGTCAAGGGGCAACCACAACATCAGGAGGCACTCTACAATCTGTACTACCGGAAAATGTTTGGCGTTTGTTTGCGCTATGCACCCGACCGGGAAACCGCCGAAGACATTTTGCAAGACGGCTTTGTCAAAGTGTTTAAAAACATCGGCAGTTACGAAGGGAAAGGTTCTTTGGAAGGTTGGATCAGAAGGGTTGTCGTCAACACTGCCCTTGAATTCCTGCGCAAAAAGTCTTCGATGTACCCCGTCGTAGACATTCAGCAGGCAGCC
The DNA here is from genome assembly GCA_016718825.1 of Bacteroidota bacterium. NCBI lineage: Bacteria > Pseudomonadati > Bacteroidota > Bacteroidota bacterium. The sequence goes on from JADKCL010000006.1 coordinate 183,808, forward strand.
AATACCGATGGCGGATGGGACATTGTTTCGTCCATGTCGGAGCAGGAAATCCTGCGCATGGTACAGGCGTTGCCGGTCGGCTACCGCACTGTTTTCAACCTTTATGCAATCGAAGGCTACTCCCACAAGGAAATTGCCGAGCGCTTGAACATCACGGAAGGAACTTCAAAATCACAGCTTGCCAGGGCAAGACAAACCCTGCAGGAGAACATCCACGTTTCGACACGCGAGAATTATGGAGCAGCACGATAAATTTGACGAAGCGATCAAGGCCAAGCTTGGCACGTTGGAAGACGAGCCTTCGGCACGCGTTTGGGCCGAGGTGCGGGGTGCCATCGGGCATCACGGTCCGGCGCAGTCCAGCCCATGGCTGTTCAGGGTAGCTGCTGCAGCGGCGGTCCTCGCAGTGGTCGGTGCAGGCTACATGTTCTTCCAAGGCGAATCCACGGCCCCCAAAGCCCTCGCCTTCTCCAGAAAGACAAAAGCGCCACGCATCCAAGTCGTGCCGCTTGACAGGATGGGAACCAAAGACATCTACCTTGCTGAGGAAGCAAAGGATGTTACCCCCGATCCAACGCAGCGTCCAAACGTGAAGCAAGGCAATTCCGCCTTCGCCCACGGTTCGAATCCTGCCCCCGAAAAAGTAAATCCCGCAATTGATTCCTTGAAGACAAAGGCACTTTCACCTTTTGGCCCCGGCCAACCTGAGAAGCTGATCGTGCAGGAAGAGACGCCCAAAATGGAAGTCCCAAAAGCCCCATCCCCCGACAATGGTGGCCCAAGGACCATTCTGCCCGTCGAACCTCGGCCTGAGACCCTCAAGGTAATCGCGAGCAATTCCAACAAACGCAGCATCCGTGTCCCCGGTCGCGATGACCTGACTTCGGAAAACCTGCGCAGCAAGTCAGGTGCCATCCTGGGAGCCGTCACCAATGGTGCCAATGAGTTTCTCGGACTGAATGCCAGCTACAAAGAAAGGCAGGAAGACGACCTCAAAATGACTGCCTTCAATGCCGATTTCGGCTTGTTCAAAATCAAAAGAGTCAAAACCGTTAAGCAGTAAATCACATGAAAAAGTATATATCAATTTCCGCGATCAATATGTCCAAGTTCTTGTTCCTGAGCATGTTTTTGCTCACCGCGATGGGGCTCAATGCCCAGACCACCAACGATGTCGTCACCGATACGACCGAAGTCTACGTCGGAAAAAAAGTCATCACGATCACCGTTGACTCCGTATCCGGCAAAAAGGACGTGCAGGTACACAACAGTGAACCCGACAAAGACGACGACGACGAAATCAAGCCCGTCGACACGGAATTCATCGGGATCGACTTGGGCCTCAATTGGATGCTCTACAACAACAGCTTCAGCATCCCTGCGAATGAAAGCAGTTTCGAAACGGAGCCACTGCGCTCGTCACAGGTTTCTTTGCACTTCTTGCCGACCCACTTCAACATGGCCAAAGGCAAAGTGAGCATTTTGACCGCGTTGACCTTTGAAAATCAGCGCTATCAATTCCGTAACAACGTGAGCTTGTTGCCCAATCAGCCCAATGTCACCACCTTCACGGATTCGGTGAAATTCAAGAAAAACAAGCTCAACATGTGGTATGGACAGATTCCGCTGATGTTGTGCTTCCAAACCAAACCCGAAAATCGCGGACATAGCTTCCATTTTTCCTTGGGTGGATTCGCCGGATTGTTTTTGGGAGCAAGCACCAAGCAAAAAAGCGAGGAGCGCGGCAAGGTCATCTACAAAGACGACTATAATTTGAATCCGCTGCGTTATGGTGTCACCGCGCGCATCGGCTACGGTGGCCTCGAGGTGTACACCAACTACACGCTGAGCAACATTTTCCGCGACGGCCAAGGTCCGACCTTCAACAACATCAACTTCGGAATCGCCCTTACCGGAACAATGTAAGGAATTGATAATTGAAAATGGAGAATGGTGGATACAATCGCCATTCTCCATTTTTCATTATCCACTGGCTTCACTGAACCCTGCGGGTTGGACTTCTTCGATTGCTCCAGGTGTTTCTTTGTCAAAGGTCTTCGTGTTGTACTCAGCGTTGTCACGTTTCAAAGGTCTTCGCGATGTGCTTCGCAGTTGCACTGCAGCTCTCCATTTTTCATTTTCAATTTTCAATTCTCAATTTTCAATTCTCAATTTTCAATTTTCAATTTTCAATTTTCAATTTTCAATTTTCAATTCTCAATTTTCAATTCTCAATTCTCAATTCCCCATTCTCCCTTCCCGGCGGTGTTTTTTCTATCTTTGGCCATGTCTCAAGAGATCCATGTCGACCGTCTGAATTGGAAGGCCTGCCGCAAGGCGTTGGAGGTGCGGTTTGAACGACCGGTTCCATTGGACTATCAGTCGGGAAACGTCGATTTGGAGGCCCTGATGAAGCATCTCTCCCCAATGGAAAATGACTTCTTCTGGCGGGGCCGCATTCTGATTGGACTCGAATTGAAGGCTGCGATCGCTGGCCAACTGGGCATGGACCCCACCGAATTGTTGCCGGAAACCCCAATGACCGGACTTTTTCCGCATCACGGGCGCAGGCAAAAATGGCAGGAATTGCAGGAAATGCTAACCTGGAAACTGCCACGAATCGGCTTGCCTGTCTGGGCGCAGTACATCTGGGGGGCAGTGTTGTTGGCGGGCTTTGTGATGATGTTTTTGTTGCCGCTCTGGGGACTGCTCGTTTTTTTCGGGGGGATCATCCTGAGTTTTCAAGTCGAAAAACGAGCCACCGCCTTTCAATATGCGACCTTGGACGAAACCTTGTCGGCGATGGTTCGCCAGAATTGGCCGGCTTTGGAACTCGGAGAAGGCGGCGACGATCGTTTGAGATTGGCATTCGCCCAAGTGCTCGATGCCCATTTTATCGCGCTCGATGATCCGCAAGCGGTATTTCCACGTGTTGTCGTCGAGGACCCGTTCACTCAAGTCCATCCCCAATGGCATATCCTGCAAGATGACCGCCTGCGCGAAACCTTTGACTTGGCAATGGTCCCCGGCGAATTGGTCGTGATCCGGGAATGTTATGTGGTGGGTCCATTGCCCGAAAATGACCGTTCTTGGAAAGCAAGGGCTGAGTTCATCCGGACTGAATACCAAGCTTCGGTCGAAAAATACAGCGAATGGGTCTTGAAACAGCTGGACCGGTTACAGCTTGCCGGGGAAGATGCTGAATTCAACCTTTGGTTTGGCGATGACTTGTTTTGTCAGGTCAATCTCTGGTTTGTCGTGAACCGCTGGGTTGAAAATGGAAGGAAGGGACAGCTATTCCGCGTAATTCCGCTTGAATCTGATGGAGGGAATCGCTGGCGGGGATTTGACGGGATCGGTGAATCCGGCATCTCGGCGGCGATGATTGCGCGTATTCCATTTGAAAATGAGGATATCGAATTGGCCTGTGCGCTTTGGAAGGCCTTCAAGCAGCAAGACCGCAGCACCTTGACAATCTTGGCGAAAACAAAAAGCCCGTGTTTCAGGTGGTTGCCGGAGGTGGTTGAAGCACATTGGGCGCGATTCCCTGAAAATGGGGGAGAAGGTCAGCCGCAAGCCGCGCTGCGGCAAATTCTGGCTGAGGGGAAAAGCACATTCGAGGAGATCTTTCAAGAATTCACGCGCCGACAGGGGATTTATGGATTCACTGACCTGCAAGTGAAAAGCCTGATGCGGGAATTGAAACAGGAACCGAATTGACGGTAGGACTAAGATGGAGCAAAAGACCTTGACCATCACGCATTATGCCGGTATGCGCAACGAGAGAATTCACAGAAATTCTTGTAGCTTGTAGCAATAAAAACGGATCGTATTGCCATGAAATTCACCGTCAAATTGCTGTGTTTCCTGTTTCTGATCGTCGCGAAGGCGGGTAGCAGCATGGCTCAAGCACCTGAATCGGAGATTGGCCCGGTTGATTTGCGGTTGGTTCCCGAACGCGTCGACGACAAGCATCTCTATTCCTTGGAATGGGGGACACTTTATCATTACGGCGGCTTGCCGCAGGCTTCAGGCCATTTCAGGTTGGATGGGCAGCGGCTCGATTGGCCTTCGGGATTGAGATTTTATGCGCTGCAGTCTCTTCAAAAGCCATTTCAAGGCGGTCAGGGTACATTCGACCAGGGGAATTACTATTATTTCAACCACATCAACACGGATCGCAACGAAATTTTGACGCTTGGGATCACGCACGACAAGGCAGAAACTTCGAATGACAGCCGTAAATACCGCTACAACAAAGGCGGAATGGAAATCACAGCTTTGTACGGAAAGCATTGGTTTACAGGTAAAACCTTCTTGCGCGTATTCAGGCTGTATGCGGATGCGCGTGCCGGGGCGATGCTTTCCTTCAATGACATCGATGCAGTCATTACATTACCCAATGATGGTCAACCACTGCAAATCCAATCGGCAAAAAGGGGCCGATCCTATTCCGGAATGGGACTCCTGGGTTGTGTCGGCGGAGGGATCAATGCGCGCATCAACCATGCCTTTTCCATTGGGATCGGGCTGAATTTTACCGGATTTTGGGGCTATACGCGTGAGCCGATACGCGTTGGCGGCATCTATGGCGGGCGTTTGCGAATCGGCTATGGTGGACTCACCGCGAATTACCCCGTGATTCAATTGATTTTTTAGGCGAATCTCATTGCCTCCAAAGAGCAGGACCGCGAAAAACCCATTGCTGGAAATTCTTCGCGGTCCCGATGATGTCAATATCTATCTGGCAAATGGCTTAATCCCAGCTGATTCCGCCGCGAAAGCCTTCTTGGTTATTGCCGGAATTTTCGTTTTTCCGTTCTACCGGATTGGATTTCGGCTGCGATGCCGGCGGATTGCCTTGGCGTGCGCTGTTGAAGTTGGTGTTGGCTGAACTCGCATTGCTGCTGTTTGCGCCTGCGTTGCCGCCACCGCCTCCACTAGGGCGCTTGCGCCTGCGGTTACGCGATGGGCTGCCATCACGCGGACCTTGTGCGCTGCCTTGGCCTTGAGGAGCCGGCCGCTGCTGCGGTTGCCGTTCGACAGGGTTTTGACGCTCGGATTGCGGTTTCGGGGCCGGTTGACGGTTGTTGTCCCGGCTTTGGGTCGAAGGGCCACGGCTGTTGCCGCCGCGATTTCCACCACCACCTTGGCCGTAACCACGGCCACCGCCGCCACGTCCACCACGTGCTGCTTCCACTTCGGCTTCAGCCGCCTCGGCCTCGCTCATCTTCGCCAATGCAGTTCCCGGAGGAAACGGATGGTTTTGAACGAGCGGCAATTGCTGACGGATCAAGCGCTCAATATCGCGCAAGTATGCCCTTTCCTCGGAATCGCAAAATGCCAAGGCAATACCTGCTGCACCTGCACGACCCGTACGACCGATGCGGTGGACGTAGGTTTCAGGTACATTCGGAAGGTCATACTGAATGACGTGGCTCAAGTCATCAATGTCGATGCCCCTTGCTGCAATGTCAGTCGCCACCAAAACGCGCAAACGGCCGGCTTTGAAGCCTTCCAAGGCTGCGACACGCGCAGCTTGGGACTTGTTGCCGTGAATGGCTTCAGCGCCAATGCCGACTTTCATCAGCACTTTCGCGATTTTGTTGGCGCCGTGTTTGGTCCGGGAAAAGACCAAGGCACGGGTGATCACCGGATTCTTCAACAAATGCACCAACAAGGCGTTCTTGTTGCCCTTGTCCACAAAATAAAGTCCTTGCTCCACCCGTTCGGCCGTCGTCGACTGAGGCGTCACAGAGACTTTTGCGGGGTTGTTCAGGATTTTTTGGGACAATTCGACGATTTCCTGCGGCAGCGTTGCACTGAAATACAGCGATTGCCGGTTGGATGGAAGCTTTGCAATCACCTTGCGTACATCATGGATAAAGCCCATGTCGAGCATGCGGTCTGCTTCGTCCAAGACAAAAAACTCGATGTCTTTCAGGTGGATGTAGCCTTGTTGCATCAGGTCGAGGAGTCGACCAGGGGTTGCAGTCAGGATATCGATGCCTTTCTGAAGCTCGTGGGTCTGATTGCCTTGCTTGACGCCGCCAAAAATGACAGTGTGGCGCAATCCTTCCAAGTTCTTGCCATAGTCGCGAATGCTTTCGTCGATTTGAATCGCAAGCTCGCGGGTAGGGGTGATGATCAAAGCCTTGATTTTCTTGCCTTTTGCTTTCAGATCAACCCGGGAATGCATCATCTGCAAAATGGGGACCACGAATGCGCAAGTTTTGCCGGTTCCTGTCTGTGCACAACCCAGCAAATCGCGTCCTTGGAGCAAAATGGGGATGGCTTGTGCCTGAATGGGGGTCGGTTCGGTGTATCCTAGTGCCTTTAACGCCTCCAGGATGGGCGGAATAATCTCTAAATTTTCAAAGGTCATAATACAAATTCTACTGCAAAGGTACGGAACAATTGACAAATGCGTTGACCGGTCATGAGAATTGGGGCGATTTGCCCGAAAATCAGCGGAATTCCACTTGTTTTGATCTGTCAGAAAGGATCATTCGTCGAAAATAATCTTCATGGCATTTTTGAAAATATCACCCATAACCCCCTCATTCATTGTCTATTATCCATTCTCAATTTTCCATTCCAAATAGTACGAACATTCGTAATTTTCGATAGCTTGGTATCAAAACGGAAAACTCTGCTTATCTTTGCACTCGCAAGCTGCTGGACGGCAGAATTTTGCAGCCAAGAGGCGCCGTGCGTACGGCGATAGAGAAGGGTGCGGGATTCAAGATTCACAGCTCAGTTGTTGAACTTAAAATTACCGTATGACCTTTTCAGAGCTCGGCTTATCGCCGGAAATTCTGTCGGCTATCACCGACTTGGGCTACACAGCGCCTACCCCCATTCAAGAAAAAGCTATTCCAGTTATCCTGAGCAAAGACCATGACTTGGTCGCTTTGGCACAAACCGGAACGGGTAAAACCGCAGCTTTTGGACTTCCGATCCTTGGACAGCTTGATTTTCAATTGCGTGGCATTCAGGCACTCATCTTGGCTCCAACCAGGGAGTTGTGCATGCAGATCACCAAAGACCTTGAGAAATTCGGTGCCCACTTGAAAGGCTTCAAAGTCACTGCCATCTATGGTGGTGCAAGCATGGAAGGCCAAATCAAGCAATTGCATCGCCTCCCACAAGTCGTCGTTGGCACGCCTGGACGTACCTTGGACATGATCCGCCGTGGTGCCCTCAAAGTAGAGGTCATCCGTTGGCTGGTTTTGGACGAAGCGGATGAAATGCTCAAAATGGGCTTTCAGGAAGACATGGACGCCATTTTGGCTGCCACGCCTGCTACCCGTCAAACCCTGCTTTTCTCGGCAACCATGCCGCAGGAAATCGTGGGCATGACCAAGCGCTACATGAAATCCCCTGAGGAGATTTCTGTAGGCACCAAAAACACAGGCGCCAAAAACGTCGAGCACTGGTTCTATGTCACGCATCCCAAGGACAAGTACCTCGCACTCAAGCGGATTGCCGACTTGCATCCCGACATCTACGGGATTGTATTCTGCAAAACCCGTCTGGAAACGCAGGAAGTGGCTTCTGCCCTGATCGCCGACAACTACAATGCAGACGCGCTCCACGGTGACTTGAGCCAAGGACAGCGTGACCATGTCATGGCCCGCTTCCGCAGCCGCAACTTGCAGTTGCTCATCGCCACCGACGTCGCCGCACGCGGCTTGGACGTGGATGACCTCACCCACGTGATCAACTACCGTTTGCCAGATCAACTCGACAGCTATATTCACCGCTCGGGCCGTACCGGTCGTGCAGGTAAAAATGGCATTTCGATCTCGATCATCAGCCCACGCGACAAGCGCCTCATCAAGTCGCTCGAATATCAAATCAACAAGCCCTTCATCCAGAAGCGCATTCCTAGCGGTGCCGAAATCGTGCAGCAGCAGCTCGTGAACTACGTGAGCCGCATCATCGATACACAAGTCGATGCCGAGCGTCTTGCCCCGTTGATGGAGCCTGTGTATGAAAAATTGGCTTACCTGACCCGCGAAGAACTGATTCAGAAGTTTGTGGGCATGGAATTCAGCCGTTTGCTGGGTTACTATCAGCGTGCCGGCGACATCAATGCCGAGTCGGCATTTGAGCGTCGTGATGAGCGTCCAGAACGCCGCGAGCGTGATGACCGCTACGAGCGCCGCGACGACCGTCCGGAACGCCGTGAGCGCACAGACCGCCCGGAGCGCAACGAGCGTCCATCCACACGTCCTGAGCGTGTCGAGCGTACCACGCGCCCTGACCGCGAAGAGCGTACAACCCGCCCAGAGCGTGAAGAGCGCCCTGCACCGAAGGTTCGTTCCAATGAGCATCTCTCGATCGTGGACCGCAGCGAAGGTTTTGACCGTGCTGAGAAAAGCGAGAAAGTAGAGCGTGCCCGTGCAGGTGCCAAGGGCTTCACCCGCTACTTCATCAACTTGGGTTCGAAAAACGACCTCACGCCGCCCAAACTCATCAACATGATCAACAATCAGGAGGCCCTGAGCGGTGTCCAGATTGGCAAGATCGAAGTGTTGAAGAAGTTCAGCTTCTTTGAATTGGACAACAGCCATGGCGGCGACGCTGCCGGATTGTTGACAGGCAAGGACTTTGACGGCACGACCATCCACGTCGAGCAGGCAGAAGCACCCAAAGCACCTGATGCGCCATCCAAGGAAAAAGGATTTGGCGCCAAAAAAGAAGCATTCGGCGGACGTTTGCGTGAAGCCCGCAGCACGGGTTTTGCTTCCAAACGCCCTGAACGCAATGCATCCGGTGACGGATTCTGGACCAAAGCCCCTGCCAAGGATGCCAAATCCAGCGCGATTGGCAAAACTGCCAAGCCCAAAAAAGCAAAGAAAAGCATCTCGTCGTTGGACTGAGAATTGCAAACTGAGATAAGATGAAATTGGATCCTTGGGCAACTGAGGATCCTTTTGTTTTTAGCCCCCATTTGTATTTTCTGAAAACCTCGAAAAATTGAAGGCCTTCAACTAAATTTGACAGATTCACCCTCATTTCGCAGCCTACACAATGTTTCAAGTCGACCAAATCCCTTTTTTCCAGCATTTGAAGTCGAGCAAACGGATCCTACTCGCAGGTGCGGGCGGAGGCTTCGATATTTTTACCGGGATTCCGATTTATTTTGCCTTGACAGCACTTGGAAAGGAAGTTACATTGGCCAACCTTTCCTTCACGGATCTCTCTCGTACCAATTCTGAACTGCTATTCAACGCCTGCTACAAAGTGCATGCCAATGATCGTCTAATCGATGGCGGCGATTATTTTCCCGAAAAGGTGCTTTGCCAATGGTTTGCACATCAAGGAATTCCATTGTCCGTGTACGCTTTTCGCAAGACAGGCGTACGCCCGTTGAGAGACGCCTACAAACAAATCGCCCGAATTCACGGAATCGACACCGTGGTTTTGATGGATGGCGGCACGGATAGTTTGATGTTTGGCGATGAAGAAAGCCTCGGCACGCCGCATGAGGACATCTGCTCGATGGCAGCAGCTTTTCGCAGCGGAATCACGCATCAGTTCCTTCTCAGCATCGGATTTGGAATTGATCATTTTCACGGCGTTTCCCACTACCGTTTTCTGGAAAATGTGGCGCTGTTGGCAAAGGAAGGAGGATACTTGGGCATGTGGCAACTGATGAAGGAAATGTCCGAGGCCAAACAATTCATTTCGGCCGTTGAATTTGCCAATGAAAAGGTTGCGAGTCGCCCAAGCATCGTCTGCAACTCGATTTTGTCAGCGTTGTTGGGAAACTACGGTGACGTTCATTTCAGTGGCCGCACGGCGGGTAGTCATCTCTGGATCAATCCTTTGATGACTGCATTTTGGGCATTTGACCTGCGGAAGGTGATCGATCGCATCGAATACTATCCTTTGATCAAAGACACCAATTCGATGGGCGAATTGTCGGGCATTTTGCAGGAATACCGCAGCAATCTCAAAACAAAACGTAAGCACAAGCGACTTCCGATTTGAAAATGATTCTCCAATGCCGTAGACATTTCCTTTGCCAAGTCTCCGCATTTTGCGAAATTCCAGCTTCAAAATTTCATTCTCTAAAGTCTAAACTCAAAAATCCATGAGCACTACCCTCGAAGGCACCAAAGAAAATCCTTGGAAACTCAAAACCCCGCCCGGCACATCCGACTATGAAATGTACAAAGGCGAAAAGGACGGGCAGGAAGTCATTTACTGCGTGGTCGGTTCGACGACCTTGCTCTATCAATGGCGTGCGGTTGCCGACTTGCATGCGATGCTCAAAGCCCACGGTGATTGGATGGATTTGGGCGGTGCCGACGAACAGAAGCCCGTCAAGGAAGGCACCGTCGAAGCCTGGGGCCGTTCCGAAAGCAATCCTGTTGGCGGTTGGTATGGCTTGAAAAAGGGCCTTCGCGGGCGTTTTGGGGTCTATATGCCGCCGTTGATGGAGCGTTTGGGCCTCTGCGAATTGGAGCACAATCCTAAAAACAACCGGATGAGGGCCATTTGAGAAGTGGTTCCTTTCACGGTAAAGGGAAAGTCATTTGACCCAATCGTCAACTGGTTTTCCCTTAGATTTACAGTTCAATGCAACATTGTTTTATGACCACGATGCCACGATTCATCGCAGCAGGGCTGCTTTTGCTCGGTTTTTACCTTGTGCCGCAAGCCCAAAATGACAGCCTGCGCGCATTTCTTCCGGATTTGTTCGCCGGGCTGCCCAATGTCCGCGACATGGCCATTTCGCCAGACGGCAAGGAAATGTTCTTTACTGTCGAAAGCTACAAAAAGGAGTTTTCGGCCTTGTTTACATGCCTGAAGAAGGGCAAAAAATGGAGTGAACCGCAAGTCGCTGGCTTCAGCGGAGAATTCCGCGACTTGGAACCTGCATTTTCGCCCGATGGGCTCCGGCTGTTTTTTGTATCCGCAAGACCGCTTTCTGCCGCCTCCAAGGAGGCCAAGGACTACGATGTCTGGTACCTGGAACGCAAAGCAGAGGGCGAACCTTGGTCCGCTCCCGTGCACGCGGGCCCGATGGTCAACACCAAAGAAGACGAATTTTACCCCTCGGTCGCCGCAAACGGCAACCTCTACTTCACCCGGCCTACGGCAGATGCCACGCCGCACGAAGACATTTGGGTCTGCGAATGGAAGGAAAATCAGTGGCAGGCCGCCCAGCAATTGGGTGCCGGCGTGAACACCATGGGCGCCGAATACAATGCCTTCGTCGCGCCCGACGAATCCTATTTGATTTTTGGCGCCTACAAACGCGTCGGTGATCAGGGAGGCGGCGACCTTTGGGTGAGTCAGCGTGATTCAAAAGGGCTTTGGTCGGCCGCAAAACCGATGCCGTTGCCCGTCAATTCTCCCCGAATCGACTTCTGTCCGTTTGTGGAGGCTTCCACCGGCCTGCTCTATTTCACCACGGAGCGCTCCGAAATTCCCAAGCAAATGCCGCGCAAAATGTCCACTGCGGAATTGCTCACACGTTTGAAAACCCCTGCCAACGGCTTGGAACGCGTGTTTTGCATTCCCTTCAAATTGCCCTGAAATCCGGCAAACATTCGCAGCGATTTCCATGTTAACCCTCTGAAGATGCTCCTTTTTCAGAAACACCCTCTTATGCCCAGGAAAGGATGCCGACCATGAGTTTGCGCGATGCATACTTGATGACGCGTGCCCGCACGGAAGCGATTTGCAAGCCACTCGCGATCGAGGACTATGTGCCTCAGCCTGTGGTGTTTGCGAGTCCGCCGAAATGGCATTTGGCGCATTCCACTTGGTTTTTTGAAGAGATGATCCTGCGGCGCCATTACCCACAGTACGAGGTGTTTGACATCATGTACGGCTACCTTTTTAACAGCTACTACAACCATGTCGGTGAACGCACCGAACGCGGAAACCGCGGGGCAAATACGCGTCCGACGGTCGAAGAGGTCTATCGTTACCGTGAATACGTCGATCGGCACATGCTCGAATTGCTGCAGAGTGATTCATTGCCGTCCGAGCTCGTGGCTTTGATCACTTTGGGCCTGAACCATGAGCAACAGCATCAGGAATTGTTGGTCACGGATCTCAAGTATGTTCTGGGTCATCAGCCGACTTTTCCCAAATACGATGTCCATTCCAACTTCGAATCGGGCGTTAATTCCGAGGTCGGATTCGTCGAAATGCAAGAAGGGATTTACGAAATCGGTTTTGCGGGAGATGGCTTTTGCTTTGACAATGAATTGGACCGCCACAAGGTCTATTTGAATGGATATTCGATTTGCAAATCCTTGGTAACCAACGGGGAATTCCTAGGATTTATGGCTGCGGGCGGCTACAAAAAGTTTGAGCTTTGGTTGGATGAAGGCTGGGCTTGGGTCAAGGAAAATGGCATTCAGGCACCGCTTTACTGGCATCGGGTAGGGGAAGAATGGCATCAATACACATTGGCGGGTCTGAAAAAGGTCGATCCGGATGCGATTTTATGCCATGTGAGCTTTTATGAAGCCCATGCCTTCGCGACATGGAAAAAGATGCGTCTCCCAACCGAGGCAGAATGGGAGGTCGCAAGTCCGTTTTTCAAATGGGGAAGTCGCTGGGAATGGAACAACAGCGCGTATTTGCCTTACCCGGGTTTTGCAATCGCGCCGGGAGCGGTCGGCGAATACAACGGCAAATTCATGATCAACCAAATGGTCTTGCGCGGGGCAAGCACCGCCACCCCCGAAGGACATAGCCGGCCGACCTACCGCAACTTTTTCCATCCGCAGCATCAATGGCAATTCACCGGGATCAGATTGGTAAAATAAATGGAGCAATTTCAGTTGGATGTGGAGCGTGGATTGTCGGCGGAAAGGAAATTTCTCCCTTCAAAATACTTTTATGACGCGCAGGGAAGCCGCATTTTCCAGGAAATCATGGAAATGCCGGAGTACTATTTGACCGCTGCTGAATTCGAGATTTTGACGCAGCAGGCCTTGAAAATCGGTGCCGAGCTCAAATTCCGTAGCCGCTTCAACGTGGTCGAATTGGGCGCTGGTGACGGAACAAAAACCTTGGCCTTTCTCGGAAATCTGCAGGCGGGCGGAATGTCGATTCGCTACGTGCCGATCGATGTGTCCGCAGCGGCCATTTCTGACTTGGAGCAGCGGATTGCGGCATCTGGAATGCAATTGGAGGTCGCGCCGTTGATTGGAGATTACTTCGAATGCCTTGAAGCATTTGAACGCACGGAACCCACGCTTTTCCTGTTCCTCGGCGCGAACATCGGCAATTATTCGCTGCAACAAAGCTTGGATTTGCTGGCCAAAATCAGGGAGCAAATGCTTCCCGAGGACCGCTTGATGATTGGTTTTGACTTGCAAAAGAATCCGCTGACCATTCATCAGGCCTATTTTGATCCGCATGGCATTACCAAGCGCTTCAACCTCAACCTATTGGCACGCATCAACCGTGAATTGGACGGCAATTTCCAACTCGATCAATTCGATTTCTACTGCCATTACAATCCCGACAGCGGTGAATTGCGGAGCTATCTCGTTTCGCTCAAGCAGCAAAATGTCACGATCGGGCAACTCGGCAGGCAGTTCGTTTTCGCACGCAATGAGTTGATTTGGACCGAAATGAGCAAGAAATACAGCCTGCTGGAGATTTCGCAGCTCGCCGATGAAGCTGGATTTGTCCTTGAACAGAATTTCTTTGACTGTCAGCACCATTTTGTGGACAGTCTGTGGCGACGAACGGAAGCTTGATGCCTACCAAACCTTTGCAACCCTGACCGCCGAGGCATTCCCTTGCAATCTCACGGAATAAATTCCTGCCGCCAAATGGGAGGCCGCGATGACGTTGCCACCGGAATGCACAGCTTGCCGCAAGACCAAAGTTCCCTGCATGTCATGGATTTCGATCACACCGCCTTCTTCATGTAGCAGTTGCAAGGAAAAACCGTCCGAAAATGGATTCGGAGCAACTGAAAATCCAGAACTCAGGGGATCCGCAGCCGCCGAACCCGTACAAATCGCCGGCAGCGGTAGCGGATTTCCTTCAATCTGATTGCCCGGTGTCAAGACTTGTCCATTCAACCCCGGATAGGTCGGGAGATACTTGTAGGCCCTGAAAACGGCATTGTTGTTGGCAATATCGCCTTGATTGAGCGGTCCGGCAGATTGCACGGGATTTACATATTCCCAGACTTGCGTGCCTTGGTCGTCGAGTTCGAAGATGCGACCGGAATTGCCTTCGCAGATCAGGGTATGGTTGCCGGGAAGGCGTTGCACGCCTGAAATCAGCTGTGAGTAGAAATCCGTCGGCGGATTGTCTTGCCAAGTCCAGGACATGGCTGCGGGGCCAAAGGGCTGTCCGGTGGAAATGCTGTAATTGCCGTTGACATCGACGGGCGGCTGCCAGATTTCGATGGTCGAATAAGCCCCTGCGGGGCGGCCAAGGCCGTTGTTGTAGACCATCAGTTGACCCGAGTATTGGTCCCCTGCGGGCACCCATTGTACATTGTGTTGCCCAAAAAGCAGATGTTCGTTGCTCGTGCCGCGTCCATATACCGCTGGATTTCCGAAGCGGTAAAGCAGGTCGCCGCCCTTGCCGCTGTTGCCACCGCTATGGCTTGCAGCTTCTTGTGTGGTGGTGCTATGGTCGATCACCCAGACCTCGTCAAAGTTGTGGATGCTGATCGCAATTTGATCCAACGTCGGATTGTAATCAATGCCATTGGTGTGCATCCAATCGCGGTAAGTGGTCGTTCCCGGCTTTACATAGTTCAGGTCCACGAGTTCCGGATGGTCGGCAACAACCCCGAAATTGGGTTTATTGCTGTCGTGGTCCTGAATGAGGTGATCCCAAACATGCCATTCCCAGACAATATTGCCCGCGCCGGGCGTCGTGGGCTCGATTTCAATCAGATGATCAGGCCAAAGGCGCTGTTGCAAGAGCGTCGAATCCCGGCCCTCTGCGATGGCTTCGGCCCTGGTTTTCAGTTCCCAAGCGATCATCAAGACATTTCCGTTCGGAAGAACAAATGCATCGTGGTGCTGACTGTGATTGGCATCGGAATATTGGTAAAACCACGTCACATTGCCGTTCCAGTCCATTGTTTGCACCCGTCCGCCGAGGCCGCCGCCCGGAAAGGTCGTGTTGGCGATGCGGCATGTGCGAAACAATTCGCCGTTTTCCAGTAGTCTCACCGCGTTTCCAGGCGTGTAACCACTCGGCCATTGGTGCACTGCGCGTCCGCAATTGTCCAGCAGGTAGGTGTTGGTGCTCGGCGTGGGTGCGAGCAGCGTGTACCCATCCGAAGTGCCGGCATCGTATTGGAAAAGGCCGATGGTCTGCTGCGCAGCGGCATCCAAGAATCCCGAAAGGAGGGAGAGGATGACAAACATTCGCAGGAATGTGCTTCTCATTGTTTCACCAACTTGAGTGCCTTTGCGCTGCCCTGGATGCGTAGGAAGTACAATCCCGAAGGCCAGTTTCCTGTTGCGATTTCCTGTCCAATGCGCAGATTTTCAGCTGAATAGACGATTCTCCCTTGCACGCCCAAAATTTCAAAGGCATGCCTTCCTTTTGGTGCAGCAACGATCGTCAGGTGATCCGCAAAGGGATTGGGACCAACTTCCGCCAAGGTCAAATCCAATTCGGAGCCGATTGCAGCCAACTCGCAATTGGGCAACGGAGGCAAGGGATTTCCTTCGATCGGCGCACCTGCCGTAAGCGTATGCCCAATAAATCCAGCATAATTGGACGGGTACTTAATGGCACGAAAAACGGTATTTCCCGTGATCGAATCGCCTTGGTTGAGTGGTCCGGCGGCCTGTACAGGATTCACATAACTCCAGACAGTGTTTCCAGCCGAATCAATTTCGAAGAAATGACCCGTCGTGCCTTCGCAGATCAAAGTATGGTTGCCGGGAAGACGTTGCACGCTCGACAGGATGTTGGAATAATAGGCAGGGCTGTCTGCATAGCTCCAAGCGAGATTGACCGGGCCAAATGGCTGTCCCGGGTTAATGGTATAATTTCCGAGCAAATCCATAGGTGGCTCCCAGATATCGGCCGTGGAAAATGGTCCTGCGGGCTTGCCGAGGCCATTGTTGAAGACTTTGAGCATTCCAGCGTATTGGTCGCCAGCCGGCACCCAACCAATGTTGTGTTGCCCGAACAAGCGCTGATCATTCACTGTGCCGCGGTTGTAGGTCTGTGGATTGCCCCAGCGGTAGAGCAAGTCGCCGCCTTTGCCACGAAGCCCACCGCTGTGGCTTGCCGCTTCTTGTGTCGTCGTGCTGTGGTCGATGATCCAGATTTCGTCGAAGCGGTGGCTGCTGATCACGATTTGATCCTTGGCGGGGTCATAATCGATGCCGTTGCAGTGCATCCAATTTCGCTTGGAGGTGGCGTCGTAGTAATTCAAATTGATCAATTCCGGATGATCGGCAACAACCCCAAAGTTGTTTTTGGTACTGTCAAAGTCTTGCACCAAGTGGTCCCAAGCACGCCATTCCCAGACGATATTGCCTTGGCCGGGCACGGTCGGCTCGATTTCGACCAATTTGTCTGGCAATAGATCGGAGGTCAGGGTATTGGGATCGCGGCCATTCGCAATCGCTTCCAAGCTGTCAATGGATTCCCAAACGATCAGCATCACATTGCCGTTGGGCAGGGGAAGGGCATCGTGGTGATGGGCCTGCATACTATCTGAAACGGTATAATGCCAAGTTACATTCCCATTCCAATCGAGAATTTCAACGCGGCCCCCAACGCCTCCGATGTTAAAATCGGGGTTAGTAAGGCGATCAGCACGTACGAGCATCCCATCTTCGCGCAAATACACCGTATTTCCCGGCGTATTGCCACTTGGCCATTGATGCACTTCACGTCCGCAATTGTCGATCAGGTAGGTTTTTGTGCTCGTCAGCGGTGCAAAAAGGGTGTAGCCCTCAGCCGTTCCAGCATCATTTTGAAACAGGCCGACTGTCTGCTGCGCAGTCGCCATTTGGCTGAAAGAGAAAAGCAAAAGCAAGCAAGCAAAGCTGCGAAGTGTAAATTTTTGCATTCGGGTTGATTTCAATAACTGAATGCAATTTCGCGATTTTTGATTGGAATGCGAGGTTCATGCGTTAAAAATCTGTCTGCACTGGGTAATGGACATTTTGGCAACCTGCCTGTGGACTTTTTCGTTTGCCCTTGCCGTTGAAATGCCCTTAGTTTGGGGCAATGAAACCACCAAGCACGAAGAAGAAGAAACCAGCGGCAAAAAAGCCATCCGCCAAAAAGCCAACAGCAAGACGCGCGACAGGCAAAAAATCCGCCGGCAAAAAAGCTTGGATCAAGTGGGGCATCATCGCTGCCGTGGTAGGTGTGGTGGCATTTTCCGGATTTTATTTCTCCAAGCGAGTCAATTGGAACCCTTCCCATACCGTGGGAGAGGCCTTGGATAGTTTGGACGGGGTAGCGGTCTACTACAATGGCGGCGTGAGCCAAAACCATGGCCGGAATATGGTCGATGGCTACAATGTCGGCATCAAATTTCAATGCGTGGAGTTTGTAAAGCGCTATTATCTTGAGCATTACAATCACAAAATGCCCAATGTCTATGGGCATGCCAAGGATTTTTTTGACCCCGAGTTGAAGGATGGGGCGATCAATGGGGCACGCGGACTACGGCAATTCAAGAATGGAAGCCGTTCGCATCCGCAGGTTGGTGACTTGTTGGTCTGGGGACCTACAACTTGGAACACCTACGGACACGTGGCGATCGTGAGCAAGGTGATCGATGACGAAAAGGCCGATCGCCACGAAATCGAATACATTCAACAGAATCCAGGTCCATTTGGCAAGCCACGGGAAAAGCTACGCTTCAGGGATGATCGCACCACCTACCGCCTGGCAGATAGCAGGCTTCTCGGATGGTTGCGTTTGCCCAAGTAGATTCGCTGGATTTTGGGAACCTCGCATACTTTTTTCTTCGAATGCGGTTTTTTGACCAAATTTCAGACCTGAAAGGAAAGCTCATTGATACAATGCATACGATTGCCGCTGAATTCGAAGTCAATACCCAAAATTTGCTCGATTGGGCCGATGGCTTGCGTGCCGATCAGTTCGAATTGCGACCATCTTCTGGAAAATGGTCGGTATTGGAAGTATTGGAGCACCTTTTCATTGTGGAAAAGGGAGCTGCAAAGCTTTCCCGTCCCGATGCCGAACCGGTGGAACGTGATCTGGAAAAAAGCCGCAATCGCATGACCCGCGGTATGGCCGACCTCAACCAACCCTTCGCAGGGGGCAGCGCGATTGATCCCAAGGGCAGGTTTGCCGACTACGCCGAGTGGCGTGCCGCCTACGTTGCCAACCGTGCCGAATTGGTACAGCTCGGGAACGAAAAGGGCTGGGACGGGCTTTGTATGGCATTCCCGCATCCGTTTTTTGGAAATCTCACCCGTGCCGAATGGGTGATTTTCAGCGGAATCCATGCCAATCGCCATTTGGCGCAGATGCAAAGCTACGTCCTTTGAGAAGGTGCTGTCTTCATGCTTTGACCTGATGCGCACAAAACAGCCCTAGGCGAATCGCTGATTATTCGATTGTCAAGGCTAAACCGCGACCAACGCGCTGGGATACATTTTCCATTCTCGCTAAAATTGCCTTATTTCAACCTAAAGCGAGGTTCAGATGCAGGAATATTGGTTTTTTGTGGTCACGGATGCTGAGGAGCACACCCTCATTTATTGCACTTGCGAGTTCATGGGCACATATGCGCCCTTGCTCAACCGAATGGCTGAAGAGGAGTGGGGGCAAAGCTGGATGCGCCATACCACTTTTACCCGCAAGGACTACAAAACGGAATTGCATGGCCATTTGGGCTTGGATCCGAAAACCTTGCCGGTTTTTCGGCAGCGATTTGAACCGGAAGAGGGGCTCAGAAAACTCAATTTCCTGCGTGAAAAATTGCTTAAAAATGAAGCAGCATTCATCCGGAATGAATTGGTGCGCCCGCAGGACTACGAATTTCTGATTACCGACCTCAACACGGCAATCGGTGTGATGGAAAAGGCGACGGAGTTGGGGGAGAAGTGGTTTCTGGATGTGGACTTGGACAAATAAAAAATAAGGTTGTCGGATCGAAGGTTCGTGGCGGTGACAAGCTTTGATGAGCGTGCATGCACCTGATTTCCTGCTGACTTTTGGAGGGACATTTTTGCCAGATACGACCAAAATCTCCACAAATGGGGTGGGGATTTGGGAAATCCATCCGATAATTGATATATTCAGCCTCCGAAATAATTCGGTTTGGTTTCTTTCAATCAACAAAACGTATTCCCATGATGCGATTTCGACAATTGGCATTGCTGTTTTTAGGGTTTGTCTGCTGTTTTGGGGCATTCGAAGCTCAAGGCCAAAACGTCTTGAACGGGAAAATTGACGCTATTTCGGAGTTTTCTACGCGGCAAACCATCCCATTTACCATGCCCGATGGGATCAAACTCAGCACAGATGTGTTTATTCCGCAGACCCAGGACTGCATGTTGGTCAACATCACCCTTCCGCTTCCCGGTTGGCTGGGCGGTACGACCAATTTGGGCGATGTGATGCTCATTCCCAATCGCACGCAGATTATTTTTTATGATTCGATCGGCGGGCAATTGAATCCGAATCCTTATCAATTGCCTGTCGTTTTTACGCGTACACCTTATGATAAAACGGGCGACATCACCGGCGAATACGTTTGCCTCTTTGGCTACGCCTCCGTCATGCAAGACATGCGTGGACGTTATGCCTCCGAGGGCGTTTACATGCCCATGTACAGTGACAGTTGGGACAAAAACCCCTATCACCCCAATTACGGGCACGTTTTGGATGTGACTGACTTGTCAGACCCGCGCAACGGCAACCGCCACGAAGACGGTTACAATTCGATTAAATTCATCATTGACAGCCTTTTCCGCGACTACGGAAACCTGCCCCACACCTCTGACAAGATGACCACAGGCGACATTGCGATGTTTGGTGCCTCTGCACTGGGCAATTCGCAGTATCAAGCCGCAGCCGCGCATCGCATCGATCCTGATCCCACCAAACCCGGTCTCAAAGCCTTGTTTCCGATTGTCGCGACCCTCGAGCATTACCGCTATACCGGTTACCAAAATGGTGTTTTCCGTGACCGCATTGTCACGGGATGGCTCAAGGGACAGATTTTTACGGGAACCGACGATGACCTCAACGACATCGACAACGACATCGACAATACCTTGCACAGCGCCACGGATTACGGTCTCCCCAACAAATTCGATGCTGCCAACAAGGCCATTGACCACTTCAGCACCGTTCAATACAATGATGAGCCCTGCGGTTACTACCCGACAAGTCGCGGCCGCGCCGACATGGACGCATCCGCTGCGCCCGTTGATGCCAATGGCGAAGGCGACCCCAACGGTCAATTCAGCCGCTACACCAACCTGAAAGTGCCGGCCTACCATCTCAGCGGATGGTGGGACATCTTTACGGATGGCCAAATTGACACATGGCAAAGGATGCGGCAATACAATGAACCCGGTATTCGCAACCTGCAAAAGCTCATTATCGGCCCTTGGGCTCACCAAACCACAGGTGGACGCACGACAGGTGACCGCACCTATCCCGAAAATGTCGGTGACTTGATCGGCATCAACCTCGACGACTTCGGCAATAATCTGGACCTTGGAAAGGCGATCAATTCGGAGATTGTCGGATGGTTCCGCTACAATTTGAATTATATCCCCGGCCGCGAGCTTGGCGAACCCAAAGTCATCATCCCTGAGAGCCAAATCTGGCAGGATGTCGGAAGCAACTTGTTTCAAGTGCGTGTTCCATCAGCTGATTTGGTGTTGCCATTGCAGGATCTGATCAACTTTATCATCGGCGAAGGCGACTTGCAGGGTGTACCCGTTGAGGTCAAGGAAAATCTGTTTGGCAACACTTTGCCTTTCACGATTCCCGTTCCGAATCTTGGTCCGCTCATCCCGGACATCGCTGCGTCACCGATGGGCGCGATTCCCTTCAAGGATTTTTCACAGGGTGTACCCGCTGTGCGGATGTATGTGCCTGGTCCTGTGGATGATGGTGTTGCTGCCAATCAAGGTGTAGGCAATTATTGGTTTGCTGCCGATACCTTCCCAATGGTACAGCACATCCGTTGGACGCCCAAATATTTGCACCAAGATGGCCGCATGGACGATGCCGCGCCGGTTGCGGACGAAGGTTACAAATTGTTTGTCCACGATCCCGACAACCCGATTGCGACGATTGGTGGCAGCAACATGATCGTGCGGACCCCCGATGGCACCCGCGACAGCCAAGGCCAATTCAACCTGGCTGACCCGCGGTACGCACCTTATACCATGGACCGTGAAGGTGTAATCGCCTTTGAAACCGATGCCCTGAACGATACCATGACCATCATGGGCTTTCCTGTCATGAATCTCTATGCAAAGACCAATCCTGCGGGGCCTGCCGGGCCAACAGATACCGATTTCAACGTGCGTGTGTTGGACGTGTATCCCGATGGAAGTCAGTATTTTGTATTTGAAGGTGCCGTGAATGCCCGTGCGCGGTTGTATGCCAAACACATGGCCGACCATGGCGTAGAGAAAGCTGATATCCCTTTCAACAACATCGAAAGCGGTCAGATTTATCAGTATAAATTCCGCATGTTGCCGATTGCCTACACTTGGGGGATCGATCACAAGGTCAAAATCCTCATCAGTTCGAGCAACTATACACGCTATCAGGTCAATCCAAATCTTCCGATCGAGGATGGCGAATTTTTCCGCCGTAAGCCGGGTGATGGTCAGACCTATATGTACAATGGTGTGGAAATGGCGCCACGCGTAGCGGTGCAGCGTGTTCATTTTTCGCCGGAACACCCTGCATACATCAATTTGCCCGTTTATGATCCCAACTTTTTTGTGGGAGAGGCCGAGGCAGCAACGATGGAAATGGGTACCGATATGCTGATCTACCCCAATCCGACGCGCAACATTGCCACCGTACACGCGAGCAAGCCCGGGAACTACCGTTTGCAAGTGTTCAATGCGATCGGGCAATTGGTCATTGACGGTGACATGCGTGAGCAAATGGAATTGGAAATGGGCGCCATGCAAAGCGGCGTGTATTTCGTCAAGATGATCGACCAAAAAACCGGAAAATCAGCCTCCGAAAAGTTGGTGGTGCAGAAGTAATTTGGGGTAGAATCCTTCTTTTTGAACAACTAGAACTACTGATACATGAAGCGTATTGCTTTGTTTTGCCTATTTGTCGTTGCTGCAGTCGTAGGTCAGGCGCAGTTTGTCGAGCTCAAAACCGTGACCTTCAAGGGTCGGATCCTCGACAGTGAGACGAACGAAGCCTTGGTAGGGGCACAAGTGCAGGTAAAGGCCAAATCGGCGGGTGCCATGTCGGATGAATCCGGAAATTATTCACTTGCAGTGACCTTTCAGGGGGACGAGGCGGTGGATATAGAGGTGAGCTACCTGGGTTATTCGCCGCAAATCACCAAAGTGACAGCCAAATCGGCAACCCAATTGTCATTCAGTTTGCGCAGCACCGCCGTTTTGGGGGCAGAAGTGGTGATTACGGGTTCGCGCGTCGCCGAAAACATTTTGCAGTCGCCCGTCACCATTCAAAAAATGGGCATTAGCGAAATTCAAGGTGCAGCTTCCGGGGATTTTTACCAGAGCATCGGGAATTTGGCTGGGGTGGACATCACCACTTCGAGTATTGGCTTCAAGACCGTGAATACCCGCGGTTTCAATACGACTTCACCGGTGCGCTCGGTGCAATTCATTGACGGGATGGACAATCAGGCGCCCGGTTTGAATTTCCCGGTCGGCAACTTGGTGGGCGCCAATGATCTCGACCTCCAAAGTGTCGAATTGATTTCCGGAGCCGCATCTGCCTTGTATGGCCCGAATGCGTTTCAAGGGGTCATCAGCATGACCACCAAGGATCCCTATCTCTATCAAGGACTGAGTTTGCAGCTAAAAGGCGGATCCTTGGATCGCGACATGTTTGATGGCCAATTTCGCTATGCCCATGCCTTTGGCGCCAAACAACGTTTCGCCATCAAGGTAACAGGTTCGGGTTCAAAAGCAGGAGAATGGTGGGCGACCGATTCGGTGGCTAATCTCTATGGCGACATCAGCACGACGCAAAATCTCAGCTCGATCGTGCAACAACAACAGTATGATCAGAGCTTGAGCCAGGAAGACCGCGATAAATGGATTGCCCTCAACAACTACCTGGATTTCAACCCTGTTGCCTATCCGGGGAATGTCGATATCACCGCCCCCGGCTACCGCGAAATTGACCTCACCAAACGTTTTTCGCATAGCATCAAGTTTGGGGCCGGCTTGCATTACAAGCTTAAAGACAGCCTTGAGTTAAGCTACGATTACAAATTTGGTCGCGGAACGGCGATTTACCAGGGCACCAACCGGTATGGCATCAACAACATTCTCTTTCAGCAGCATCGTCTGGAATTGAAAGGCAAGAATGGTTTTGTACGCGCCTACACGACCTTGGAAAATGCGGGTGATAGCTATGACATCGTGTTTACCGCGATCAATATCTCAAAGGCGGGCGTGGGAAACTACGTTTCCGAGTATCTGAAGCAGTACTTCGGAACGTTGGATACCCTGACGAATGGATTTGATGCAGATGCAGATCCTTGGATGGTCGACAGCGCCAAAGCAGCAGCCTTGACTGCGGCATCTGACGCTTGGTATCAGCCGGGTTCCACCACGTTTGACAGTCTGTTTAACACGATCACAACCAATCCGGACCTCAAGGAAGGTTCGAAATTTGTGGACCGTTCCTCTTTGCAACATGTTGAAGGTCAATACAATTTTAACCTGAAGCCATTGGATCTGATGATGGGCGGAAACGTGCGGCGGTATGATCCCAATTCTTTCGGTACCATTTTCAGGGACACCCTGATCAACGTCGGTGACACCCTGCCCAATGGTCAAAATGACCCTGATGCAAAGTATGCAGACATTTCGCAATGGGAAGTGGGAGCCTATGTGCAGGCATCCAAGCGTTTGCTCGATGACCGTCTGAAAATCTCCGGCTCCTTGCGTTTTGATAAGAATCAAAATTTCAAGCCGCAGGTATCGCCGAGATTGTCGGCTGTTTATTCGTTTCGGACACACAATTTCCGTGTCGCAGCACAAAGCGCATTCCGCAGCCCGACGTTGCAAAATCAGTACATTTTGCTCGATTTGGGTCCGATCACGCTCTCCGGAAACCTCGATGGATGGGAAAATCTCTATACCTTGGCCTCCGTGGAGGACTTTCAAGATCATTATGATTCGACCTTTGAAATTGATCCGACGCGTTTGCAGACCATCACCTTGGCACCGCTCAAACAAGAGCAAATCAAGTCCTTGGAAGTCGGATACCGCACCATCTTGGGCGAACGGCTTTTCATCGACCTTTCAGGCTATTACAGCATCTACAGCAACTTCATTGGCGATGTCAGGGTCGTGAACCCGCTGAATGGCGCCGTGGCAGGGGAGGAGAGCGGGGAAAATGCCTTACTCACCAATTCAGGCAGCAACCAAACCTACCAAGTCTATCAGATCCCCACGAATGCAAGTGAGAATGTCACAAGCTATGGTGGCACATTGGCGATGTCGTTTTATTTCGGAAAGGGTATTTCTGCAACCGCGAACTATACGCTTTCGATTTTGGACACGACCGGTTTGACCGACCCGATTATCCCTGGATTCAACACGCCAAAGCATAAATTCAATGTCGGTGTCACTGGCCGGAATGTTTGGAAAGGCTTGGGATTTGGCGCCAATTTCAAATGGGTCGACAATTTCTATTGGGAAAGCAGCTTTGGTGATGGGCCCGTTCCGAGCTATTCCATGATGGATGCTCAAATCAGCTATGATGTAAAATCTTGGAAATCAGTATTCAGGCTTGGTGCTTCCAATTTGCTGGGGAATTACCACATCGAAGCTTATGGTTCACCAACCATTGGCCGTATCGCCTATTTGAGCTGGACCTTGGACCTGAAAAAGTAGGCACCAACAAAAGATCTTCATTTCTCATCCTGCCCTTTCGTCCGGAAAGCGGGCCCGTTTATCCAAAATTTGACCCGTTCATCCAAATTGGGCTTGCCCTGAGCCGCAAACGGGAAAACGGAGTTAATCGGTATGAAATCGGCGTTGAAGCGAACGCGACGATGGCTAAATTGCCTCTGGATGATCGTTTCCGCTTGCATTTCCGCCATGCGCTCCTGCCCGTTGGGTAAGTGAAACGACCACTTCGTCCTTCCAGGTGTACCGTTCGTTCATTCTTGCTGCGCGAGGAAATTTGACAATTTACATTTGTCGCATACTCAATTGCCAAGTAGAACGACGATGTGTAAATCAACAAAAGCTGAAACGGCGCAAAAGGCAGAAGTGATTCCAGGCCAATCAACAGTGGATCAGAATCAATCCATGCCTGCTCCGCTCACAGATTTAGAAACGTTTATTCGGGATGCCAATTTTGCTCCCGGCGTCTTTGGCAAATACAAGCCGGGCCTGGTGATACAAGAAACGGGATTCATCGATGTCTCCGAATTCGAAAGTGGGCCGCTTGCGCATTCGCGTTACCATGTGATTACCAACATGGCCAATGAGTTTCGGGAGAGTTTTGTTGCCTATGGTGCTTGGACGATGCCGCGTGGATGCTTTTTCAAGATTTTGGACGTGCTCTTGGAAGGGCAGTATGCGCTCATCACTTTGCTGCAAATTCCCGCCGATCAGGTCGCATTCTACGCAATGAACCAACACAGCCAAGAAGCCGAAATCGTCGAGACTTCTCGCAGCCGCTTTCGGATGGACCTTGCAAAGGACCCCAATCCAGCCTTGGATGATGAGTATTGGCTTCGCAGAACGGCATTCCCAATCGGCATCGCGGATGACGGTACCTATTTCTTTCAGTTTGACTATGGGCATCAACCGAAAAAGGATCCACTCTATACCCGCAAAGGTTGGTTCCGAAGATGGTTGAAAAAGTCCTGACCGATTGATTCTGAACGATTCCAACTAAATCGTGGCGGCGGATACGAAAATGACAGTTGCCAAATAGCTTGGATTTGGAACGTTTGACAAAGATATTTTTTACAAAACCCCTTGCATTTGACTCACGATCTGCTAACTTTCGAATTGAATCAGTCTATCGCCAAGTCCAGTATTTTCAGTAACGGTTTCCACAAGGAAATTCGGTTTTGCCTTAAGAGGTGCGTATGCACTTTGGGGAGGCGATCTCGAGTGCCAAGTGAGGATTGCCGTTCCTGAAAACCATCTGCGCTTGGCATTTTTGTTTGAAAACGGTTGGGTGGTGCGCCACCTTTGGAAGTGTTGCCTTGAGAAAGCACCTTCATTTGAAAGAGGAAAGCAGTTTTTGTGTGGAAAGTAATCTCCAGGATAGGATAATGAAGATGAAGTTGAAACTGCTATTGATTTTGATGTTTTTGGGCATTGTTTTGGGCGGTCACGCTCAAAACGGCAATTGCCCTGAGATTGTGGTAAGTATCAAAAAGGGTACGATCAACAAACTCAAGCCCAATGCCACCATGGACAAGATTCAGGAGGCACTTCCATGCTTTACCGGCGTGACCAAGGAAGAAGAAGGTTATAATTGTGGAGGAGGGGTGTTCTTCATTAACCATGATTTTTATGCCTACACAGGCCGGGACTACTGGGAAATCAGAAAGGATTTCAAGGGTGCTTGGGACAACCGTTTGCTGAATTTGAAACCTGCTGATCTGGAATTCCGTTACGGCGATCCTGTGCGCGAGGAAAAAATTCCAGGATACAAAGTCCAGTTTTTCAAGCAAAAATATGGATGTCTCCGTGTTCAGTTCTCTGTGCAATCTGGTCGTTCTGAGGAGATTGGTATCCACTATGTTCCTGCAGAAAAGGTCGAACTTTGCTATTAAGTGCTGTAGGATCGCTTCCTAATGGCTGAGGATTCAGGCTTCTTGAGGATGGTCAATTGCATGTGGTCATTCGGCAAGGTCCTTGAAAACATCGCCGCAATCTGCCCAAATGCTATCGAGGGGGAGGATTCCGCTTTCCAAAAATTGAAACATCGACGACCAATCTGCACGGTTGTAGAGGCTGAGTCCCTGCTGCATTCTGGAAATGCGGCTGATCGGGCGTCCGTCCGGGAGGAATTCTTCTCGAACCCATGTCCATTCCGCATTCGATTCTATTTCCAGGTAGCTACGGAGTTCCAGCCATTGTTCATAAAAAAGGCCCCGAATTCCTTCGTCTGAATGCTCAACCGTAATGGATACCCGCACAAATTTCGGTTCAGCATCCAATCGGAAAAATATGCCCTTCACGCCGGTGTTGTAATTGACCCATTTCTTGTTGGCGTCTGCCACAGGCAAATGTTGTCGCATGTACACGCCAAACGCGGTCCAAAAGTCGATACGGAGTTGCTTGGCCTCTTCCTTGGAAAACATGGTGCAAGATATGGAAATCGTGAAGCACCGCGCAGTGCGCCGCTGAGAATAGTCGGGTCGCTTTCTCGCCAAGCAACAGGCATGAAAAGGAATGCGGGTATCAAAAACTGATTTTAGTCAGTCGCGCAAGTGCGCTGTCGGTGTATTTTTGCGCAAAATAGAATTCGATGACCTTTTTGACACCCATTCAAGCATTGCAGTGCGTCCAATCCGGGGACCGCGTCTTCATTCATAGCGCGGCTGCTGCTCCTCAAATATTGATTGATGCCTTGGTACAACGTGCGCCAGACCTGCGAAATGTAGAGATCGTGCACCTGCACCATGAAGCCACGGCGCCTTACGCCGCTCCCGAATACAAAGATAGTTTCAGGGTCTCGTCACTGTTTATCGGCCCCAACGTGAGAAAGGCCACCAACGACAGCCGCGCTGACAATATTGACTACATTCCCGTATTTCTCAGCGAAGTACCATTGCTTTTCAGGCGTGGGTTGCTCAAAATCGATGTGGCCTTGATTCAGGTTTCTCCGCCGGATAGCCATGGATTCTGCAGCTTGGGCGTTTCAGTCGATGCAAGTTTGGCAGCCGTGGAAACGGCACGCGATGTTGTCGCCGTCATCAATCCCAGTATGCCAAGGAGCCATGGCGACGGCATTGTACATGTGAGCAAACTCAAATTTTTGGTCGAGGACAATTCGCCGATTTTTGAAAGCGAGGTTCCTGTGCCTGATGCAATACAAATGGCAATCGGTGGACATGTGGCAAGTTTGATCGAAGACGGCGCCACCCTGCAAATGGGGATCGGTGCCATTCCGAATGCAGTTTTGGCAGCACTTGGGAATCACAAAGACCTCGGAATCCACACGGAAATGTTCAGTGACGGCGTGGTAGACCTCGTCGAAAAGGGCATTATCACAGGAAAATACAAAAAACGCCACCACGGGATGATTGTTTCCGGGTTTGTGATGGGTTCTCGGAGGGTGTATGACTTTATCGATGACAACCCGCAAGTGCGCATGTTGGACATCGCTTATGTAAATGATACGGCGGTGATCCGAAAGCAGCATAAAATGACCGCCGTCAACAGTGCGATCGAAGTCGATATGACGGGACAGGTCTGCGCCGACAGCATAGGAAGGTTCCTCTACAGTGGAGTTGGCGGTCAAATGGACTTCATCCGAGGCGCTTCATTGGCAGAAGGCGGAAAGCCAATTATTGCCCTGCCATCGCTTACAAGCAAAGGCGAAAGCCGGATCGTGCCTTACCTGAAGTCCGGTGCAGGCGTTGTGACGACCCGTGCACACGTACATTACATCGTGACCGAATACGGAATAGCAAATCTATACGGGAAATCAATCCGGCAACGTGCAGCAGCATTGCTTGAGATCGCCCATCCTGATCATCGGGAGCGGTTGGCTGCTGAATATTTTGGAGGTTAAACCCCGCCCACCCCCCCCCCCCCCCACCCCCCCCTGCCGGCGCGCCCCCCGCGGTTCCAGGGGGCGGCCGGGACCCTCGCCGGGGTAGGCGTAGAAGCAAATTATCCATCACCACAAAATACCATCGCTCTTCCTTGGTGTCCCAGAGGGTTCGAACCTGTTTTGACTCAAAACGTTGATCTCGTTCATGGTTTAAAACAGATAAAAATCAGAGAAAAGCCATTGAAATCAGCAAGAATCTTTTTGGGGAATGCCTTTTGATTGGAAATGTGGTGATTTTAAGTTCGGTTGCCCTTTGTAGCGATACTGAAAGGGGGGGGGACAATTTGTCCCCCCCCCTTTCAACAGATCCTTTCCTGAAAGCGAGCAATTGTGATTTACCGCGAACTTCTATAAACTCGCCCTATGAAACATTTTGGTAAGCTGGCATTTTGGTCGATGATTGTTTTCGCTGCCGGATGCACCTCTGAAGGCAGCCGTGAAGCTGAAAGTAAGGGCACTGCGGCTGATAGCTTGAAGCAGCAGGTTGCTCCGCTTCAAGGCAATATGAAGCGGGAATTTACCATGATCATGGGGGATTCCAGTACTGCCCAAAGCGATTGGCAACTGTCAGCAGACTATACTTACGATGACGCCGGGCATGAAATTGCCGTAGTTGTTTACGGCGCAAATCCTCAACGCATAACTACACAATACGATGCCGGGGGATATGAAACTTTAAAGGTAGAAGACATGGGCGGAGCGGCTCAGACCATGGAATACCGTTCAGTTTGGAACGACAATCACACCCAGCAAACGACGGAATTGTTTTCCGCCGCCGATTCACGGGTGGTGCTAAAGGTGATTAACAAATTTGATACAAATGGAACTTTGATCGCTTCGGAAGAGGAAGACCGCAGGTTTGTGGAGGCAATAACACAGGTCAAGATGCGGATGGAACTCGATTCGAAAGGAAGGGTGATCAGACAATTTGAGTCTTTTGATGGGAAGGAACTCTTGGGAGTCAAGTACAGCTACAATGACAGCGGCAACCCAACCAAGATCGAGCGAATGGACAATGAGGGCAATCCTTCGCAAATTGAATACTTTGAATACAACCCGGATGGCAAAAAGACTGCGATTTATTTGCAGGATTTTAGTGCCTATTTTAAGACCAAGCAGTTGAAAGCCAAGTTTGAATATGACAAACTTGGACGTCTGACAAAGCAGGTGCAATACAAGGGGCTCTGTGACGAGGCGGGTTTTGCGGCCGGGAAATGCATGGTGAATGAAACAGTTGTCTACACTTATGATGCCCAAGGTCGCGTCTTAACTGAGGAGCATGCGCGGCAAGGTCCTGACCTTCCGGCAAAAAAAATGCGATTTGAGTACAGCGGCAAGGTTCCCGTGAAGTAATCTGCATTCGGCCCTGAATCTGGGGATTGAGTTGGGGCGCCTTCGATGTCAAACTGGTGATTCTACGCTGGGAAAAAGGGCTTTGGGAATGGGGAAATCAATACGGATGAATCCATTCGAATGACATTTGAAGCACAAAAACTAACCGTTGGGTGCCCAAAACCTGCAATTCGCGAAAAAAGGATTGATTCTTGCCAACATGTGCGTATATTGCTAACAGGTAATTTGGAGTTTTGAAATCTATGAAGAGGATTCTATCCTTTCTCGCATTGTTGCTCTTGCTTTCTGTGGGTGTCCTGCACGCGCAGAACAGTGAAAATTATTCTGGTGCCCTACCCAAGGGTGAAGACGAAAGCGGGGTTTTTATCCCGAACGCCTTCACACCCAATGGCGACGGTGTCAATGATGTTTTTTATATCCCTGACGCCAACTTCACAAGATTTGAATTTCAAGTCTTTGACCGTTGGGGAAACAGGGTTTATTTTTCAGACTCCCCCTCTTTTCGCTGGACCGGCGAATCGGCAGGCAAACAAGTCGCTTCAGGCATCTATGTCTTTGTACTCAGCGCTTCCAATGCCAAGAAGGCCGATATCAGGCGTTCAGGCAACATCACTATTGTCCGCTAAGGAAACTTTCAGAATACATTTCAGACGGGAAATGCTTTCAAAAGAGAGCATTTTCTGTTTTTGCAGAATGGCAACAATTCACCCCGCTGACAAGGCATTAGTTCAAAGGAATATGCTTAATTTTCCAGCCATTTCAATTCTGGAAAATACGCATTCACATGAAAAAAAGACACTTCCTGCCGATTGTTGCTGCTTTGTTGCTTGTAGCCTGCAACAAGCCTGATGGACAGTCGCAAAACTCTGATCAATCTCACGATTCCATGCCCCTGATTCCCGTTACCTACCCTCAAACCGCAAAAGTCGATGTTGAAGAGGATTTCTTTGGCACCAAAGTCAAAGATCCATTCCGTTGGCTCGAGGTCGAGGATTCTGCTGCGACAAAAGATTGGGTCGCTGAGCAAAACAAAGTAACCTTTGGTTGGCTGGAAAAGGTGCCATTCCGCAACAAAATCAAGGAGCGCCTCGAGAAAGTCTGGAATTACCCAAAATATTCCGCCCCGTTCAAGGAAGGCAATCACTATTTCTTCTACAAAAACGACGGACTTCAGAATCAAGCCATTCTCTACATTCAAGATGGTTTGGATGGCGAACCCC
Organism: Bacteroidota bacterium; assembly: GCA_016718825.1. Taxonomy (NCBI): domain Bacteria; kingdom Pseudomonadati; phylum Bacteroidota; species Bacteroidota bacterium. The sequence goes on from JADKCL010000006.1 coordinate 215,361, forward strand.
GGGTTTTCTTGGATCCCAACAAGTTGTCAGCCGACGGCACGGCCTCCCTTTCTACATTTAGCGTTTCCGCTGATGGCAAGCGTGCCGTTTATGGCGTATCGGAAGGCGGCTCTGACTGGAACGAATTTTTTGTCATGGACGTGGACAAAGGCGAAAAAGTCGCCGATCACTTGAAATGGATCAAATTCTCGGGCGCAGCCTGGCAAGGGGATGGCTTTTTTTACAGCAGATTTGCCGAACCCAAAGCCAACAAACAGCTTTCCTCTGAAAACGAAAATCAGCAGGTCTATTTCCACAAGCTCGGCACAGATCAAAGCAAGGATCAGTTGATTTATCAAGATCCAGCCCATCCGAAACGTGGTGTTTATGCTGGGACTACGGAGGATGAACGCTTCCTTTTGTTGTTTTTGAGCGAAGGTGCCACCAATGACAATGCACTGAAAGTCAAAGATCTGTCCAAGCTAGGATCCAAATTCATTGACATCGTCACGACATTTGACAACAGTTACAATGTGATTGACAACGTCGGCGACCAGCTGCTTGTGATGACCAACGAAGGCGCCCCCAAGCAACGCTTGGTCAAAATCGACGTCAATAAGCCTGCAAAGGAAAACTGGACGGTCGTTATTCCTGAAAAGGAAGAAGTCATGACGGGTGTTTCGCTTGTCGGCGGGAAAATTTTTGCAAGCTACTTGAAGGATGCAAGCAGCAAAATCTACGTTTATTCCGTCGACGGCAAGTCCCTTGGCGAAGTGACGCTGCCCGGCATCGGCACTGCGAGCGATATTCAAGGTAAAAAGGATGATAAAACGGCATTCTACACCTTTACTTCCTTTACCTATCCCACGACGATCTTCAAATACGACGTCGAAACCAACAAATCCGAACAATACCGGAAGTCGGAAGTCGATTTTGATCCCACGAAGTATGAGACCAATCAGGTCTTCTACAATAGCAAGGACGGCACCAAGGTGCCGATGTTCATCGTCCACAAAAAGGGCTTGAAAATGGACGGCAACAATCCGACGTTGCTCTATGCCTACGGCGGATTTAACATCAACATTTTGCCTGCGTTCAGCACCTCCAACATTGTATTGCTTGAAAATGGCGGCATCTATGCGGTAGCCAACCTGCGTGGTGGCGGCGAATACGGCGAATCCTGGCACCAAGGTGGCATGCTCCTGAAGAAGCAAAATGTATTTGACGACTTCATCGGCGCCGCCGAATACCTGATCGCCAACAAATACACAAGCTCCGAGAAGCTGGGTATCATGGGCCGCTCCAATGGCGGATTGCTCGTCGGCGCGGTCATGTGCCAACGTCCCGACCTTTTTAAAGTCGCCTACCCAGGTGTCGGCGTCATGGACATGCTGCGCTACCACAAATTCACCATCGGCCACGCATGGGCCGTCGAATATGGCCGCAGTGACTCTGCCGCGCATTTCGCCAACCTCTATGGTTATTCGCCGCTTCACAACCTCAAAGACGGCACCGCATACCCCGCAACGATGGTCACCACCGCAGACCACGACGACCGCGTCGTACCGGCACACAGCTACAAGTTCATTGCACGTCTGCAGGAGGCGCACAAGGGCAAATTGCCCGTCTTGATTCGGATCGATACGATGGCAGGTCACGGTGCCGGAAAGCCGACCAGTAAAATTATTGAAGAGGCCGCCGACATTTGGGCCTTCCTCTTCTACAATACCAATTCGCCAGTGATCTATTGATCAGAAAATCAGGGAATTAAAATGAAAAAGCCAGGCAATTTGTCTGGCTTTTTCTATTCTTCTGAGACGAGAATCACTCAACGCACGATTTCAAATCCTTTGAGGTTCCCGGTATATTTTTCCTTTTTGACTTCTGCTTTTTTGACCTCGAATTCCGAGCAGATTTTGCCCAGCAGCAAATTCAGATCATCCTCATTTCCTTCGGCGACCATCTCTACCCGCTCATCTTCAAGGTTTTTGACCCAGCCTTTGAGGCCCAATTCGACGGCGTAATCGTGCACCGATTGCCGGAATCCAACGCCTTGCACCTTGCCGGTAAAAAAAACATGGATTCGTTGTGTGACCATATAAGGGGAGGTTTCGACCGCACTTGCCGCGAATTCATTGCCCGATGCATCCCCTACAATGGGAGTCAGCGAAAACAGCAAAATCAGATAGAGCCAATGCATAGGTAGGACAAAAATAGAAAAAAACGCGAGAACAGAAGCCTGGATTTGATCCGGGAAAAAGGCTCACATTCATTTTTGACTTGCCGGTATGTCCAGAATAGTAAACGCGACTTGTGTATATCGCAGAATTTAATCGCCTTAACTGTCCAAATTTGCCGTTTGGCCGTATAGTAGCCTGAAAAGCGAGAGATGTTGGCAAAGCGGATATTGAAACGACTGAAGAAGATTCTCCTTTGGACCTTTGGAATACTCTTTGGGCTCATCACGTTGTTGGTGGTTTTGGGTTATGTATTTGAAGACAAAATCCACCTGATGGCCATCCGCGAGCTGGAAAAGGTGATTAATGCCGACATCGAAGTCTCCGAAACCGACGTTTCCTTTTTGCGCAGTTGGCCGCAGGTGCGTGTGAGCTTGAAGGATGTAACACTCAATCCGCGCGGGGTCAAAACTCCGGAGAATGTCATGGCGGTAAAGTCTGCCGAGTTCAAAATCGGATTCTGGAGCATTTTTACGGATAATTTCAAGGTGCATGGTGTGCGACTACGTGAACCGGATGTGCGGTTGATCCGTGACAAAAAAGGCGACTGGAACTATGGGGAAATGTTTCAGCCACCGTCCGACACCAATGATACACCCACAGAGGGGCCTGATCCCGTCTTCGAATTGTACAATGTGCGGATTGATGACGGGCGTTTTAAGTATGCAGATTTAGGCGATGGTTCGGAAGTCCAGATTGATTCGATTCAGCTTGGAATGAAAGGCGACTTCAGTGCTGACCGGTCAGACATTGAGACGAGATTTGCAGTGCATCTCGCAGATTGGAAGTCAGGCCGGGCCAATTGGGCACACAATAAACATGTGGCCGCCCACATTCTGGCCGATGTCAAATTTGGAAAGAATGAAAGTTACAAGTTGAAAACCGCTAACATCGACATCGCTGCGCTGAAACTTGCCATTGAAGGCCAAATTGGCCGCGACGGCAACGTATTTGACTTGGATTTGAAATTCGCGAGCAGCAAAAACAGCTTTGAGAGCTTTCTTTCCCTGCTTCCGGGCGGTTTGCTTGACACGGGCCGCGAATATGAATACAGCGGCGAGTTTGTCACCAAAGGCTGGTTAAAAGGTAAGGCAGGCCCCGGTCAAGGTCCTGATGTTCATGCTGATTACGGCGTCTCCAATGGCGCATTTCACTACGTTGGCTACGAATCACGTCTCACCGGCGTCAACATGCTCGGTGAATTCCACCTGGAACAAAATGATCAGAGTGCCTCCCACTTTGATATCAAGAAGTTCAATGCTACGCTCCACGACAAGGCAGTGAAGGGCAAGCTCACCTATGCCAATTTCAAGGATCCGCGCCTCGCAGTTGCACTTCAGGGAGAGTTGTCTCTCAGGGATGTGCGTGACTTTTATCCGGCATTCGCAGACAGTACCGAAATGTCAGGCAATGTGCAGATAGACGCCCAGGTCGAAGGCCGAATCGCAGATTTTAAAGGAAGGAACCATGCTGCGATCAAAGCATTTGGAGGCATGCGCTTCACAGCATTGCGTATTGATGACCCACGCCTCACGATGCCCGTCGAAAATCTGACGGGCAACATCCTCCTCGACAATTATCGCATCGAAGTGGGCAGCCTTACCGGAAAAGTAGGGCATTCCGATTTTAACATCAAAGGAACTGTAACAGAATACCTGCCTTGGTTTTTTGACGAGAATGCCACGATCAAAGGTGTCGCCGAAATGCGTTGCGCCAACATGGATCTCGACGAATGGTTTGTCGAAGATGCAGCTCCCGCGGTTGCTGCAAAGGTTGAAGAAGCAAATTCGACAGAAACTTTTGTCTTCAAGCTGCCCAAAGGAGTTGATTTCGAGTTGATCATGCAAATTGGAAATTTCAAATTTGCCAAGTTTGAAGCTTCCGCGATGAATGGCAGTTGCCGGTTGTTTGATCAGCAATTGCAGTTGAACAATCTGCAAATGAACACCTTGGCTGGATCGAGTGAGGTCTCGGGCTATATCAAGGTGCTGGATGAAGCGCATTGTCAAGTGCAATTGGATGGGATTGTCAAGAACATTGATATCAACAAAACCTTCCGCACGTTTGAGCAATTGGCAGCATTTGCCTTGGTCAAGGAAAACCTTTTCGGCATTTTCTCGGGTGACATTCACATCTCAGGCAAGGTTGACAACGAACTCACACTTGATCCAAGCAGTTTGGTGTCATTGGGTATGATCAACATTCGGGACTGTAAATTGGTCGATTTTGAGCCATTGGAGGGCTTGGTAGGCTTTGTGAAGATGGAAGATCTCCAGCACATCGAGTTTTCGGAGATCAACACCGAGTTCCGGATCGGAGAAGAGCATTTTTACATTCCCAAGATGAGCGTCAAGGCCAATCGCTACAGCATGGTGATTTTGGGCAAACACGGATTTGACAATAGTCTTGACTACAAAGTTTATGTGGAATTGCCCCGAAAAGACGCGAAACCCTCCAAAAACAAGGAGGTACAGGACTTGATTGAAGAAAATCAGGCGGATCCCATCAAAATTGTGATTCCAGTTCACATCACGGGCACCGTCGATCATCCCAAGTATCGCCTGGAAGGGGAATATGTGGCTGCCAAGCTTGATGAGCAAATCAAAAAGCAAGGCGATGAACTCAAGGAGGGCTGGAAGAAGGAGATGGAGGAAACTTGGGGCGTGCAAGACACCAACGAAGTCGATGACTTGATCGACGTGCAACGTGATCCTGCCGACACCCTGAACAAGGCAGGTGCAAGAGAAGTCCTGGACAAGTTGAAAAAGCCGTTGGACAAGATCAAAAAGCCGTTCAAATCAATCGGCGACCGCTTTGGCAAGTAGCGCATCCTGTTCTGCACCGCGTGTTTCGAGCCAATTTTCCAAGCTCAATGGATGGTAAACTTTGATCGCAGATCCGACTGCAAAGAGGGGGAACTGTGGTTCAAGCCCATTCAGAAAGGCCCATTCCTCCCCATAGACCTTTGCAAAGTCAAAATGCAGCTTCACATCCAATAATTCGCGTGTTTCCCAAACAGGGTGCGAAACCTCGTAACACAACGTCTCGCCATTTTTGTTGATTCCGAAGCCAAGGTCATGCTCCTTGAAAAAGTGCGCTGCTGTATCTGATCCGGGAATTTGAGTTTCGGCTGATGCGACCGTGTCAATGGTATGTTCCTGTGAATCTACCCAAAGGCTGTGGTGGCTTTTCAATTTGCCATCTCCATCGGTTTCATGCCCACTTTCCATGGGCTGCGATTCGTAGGGCTCGTTGTAGAAGCGCTTGGCTACGAAGGCAATACAATGTTTGGGAACCAATTCCTTGACAAAAACCACGCCGCGATGCCGGCCCGCCCGCACATAATAACGCAGGTTGATTTCAGGGAAATCGACGTGAAAGGGAATTTTCATTCCTTTGACCCGTGTATTGATAAAGTCGAATGCAACAAGGCTCAAGTGGGCATGACCTTCGTAAAGATCCAATTCGACGCCTTTCGGGAGGAGTGGTTCGAGCTTTTCGGCCGGAACGCGGTAGGTGAGGTTGATCAAATTGTGCCATTCGGCGGAAAGGAAGACCTTCATGGGAGCAAAGTTTCTTAGAAAGTGAGAATTTACGGCAGTCAGTTGCCGAAATCAATGCACTTGTCTGAAATTTTATCAGGATTTGCTTAAAAAAGCAACAATTCCGAAATGACCAAGCTGGCAAAGACAACCGAAGCGATGCCGTTGGTTGTAAAAAAGGCAATGTTCACGCGACTGAGGTCGTTGGGCTTGACCAGCAGGTGCTGATAAATCAGCATGCTCACAAAAAACAGCGCTGCGCCCCAAGCCAAGTATTCGCCGCCAATCAAATAGATAAACGTCGCAATGCAGCCCGCCGTGAGCACGTGCAGCAAGCTGGAAACCATCAACGCCTTGTTTTTGCCCAAAAAGGAAGGAATACTGTGAAGTTTGTGTTCGCGGTCAAATTGCTCATCCTGAAGGGCATAGATGATGTCAAATCCGCTGACCCAAGTCAGCACTGCGATTCCCAATACAATCGGTGCGATCTGAAACTCGTTGGTGACCGCGATAAAGGCCCCCACAGGTGCAAGCGAAAGGCCCAATCCCAGAACGATATGGCAAAGCGCTGTGATGCGTTTGGTCAACGAATATCCGAGCACAACGGCCAAAGCAACCGGAGACAGGAAAAAGCAAAGCTTGTTGATGAACCAAGTCGTGATGATGAAGGCAACGGCATTCAAAATCACAAAAATGAGGGCGTTTTTGGCCGTGATCGCTCCGGAGGGAATCTCGCGCACCTTTGTCCGCGCATTTTCGGCATCGATGTCCCGGTCTGCCCAGCGGTTGAATCCCATCGCAGCATTCCGCGCTAAGACCATGCAGAGCACGACCAAGAGCAGCAAATGCCATTCAAATTTGTCTGGCGCTGTGATATAGCCCAAAAAGAAGCCCGTCAGGGCAAATGGCAACGCGAAAATCGTGTGCGTGAACTTGACAAGGGAGAGATACTTCTTTACCAACGGAAGATTGATAAGTGTAAACAAAAATTCAGGGGCGGAAAATTACTGGATTTTTGGGAATCCTGAGGTTTTTGACGCGAAAATCAAACGCTTTGTACAGGCAAATCGCCCAAAAGCTCCAAATTTTCCCCGATGTAGGCCCGCAATTCCGCACAACCCATGCCGGATTCGGCCGACGTCACGAAAAGTGGCGGCAATTCCTCCCATTGCTCCAACAATTTGGATTTGTAAATGCCCAAATTGTATTCCAAAGACGGTTTTCCGAGTTTGTCGGATTTGGTGAAAACGATGGCGAATGGCACTTCGGCTTCACCAAGGTATTCCATGAACTCCAAATCGAGTTTCTGCGGCTCATGGCGACTGTCGACCAATACGAATACAGTGACCAAGTTGGGCCGTTTGGTCACGTAGTCTTGAATCATGCCTTGAAACTGCGCCCTTGTCTTCTTGCTGACACGCGCATAGCCAAAACCCGGAAGGTCGACGAGGTACCAAGTTTTGTTGATCACAAAGTGATTGATCAACTGTGTTTTGCCTGGTGTCGAACTCGTTTTGGCAAGGCCTTTTTGGTTCACCACCTTGTTGATGAGGGAAGACTTACCCACATTGGACCGGCCTACAAAGGCAAATTCGGGTTTGTCGGCGGGCGGCAACTGCGAATAATGCTGTGCGCTGCGAAAAAAATATGCTGTTGTAATCTCCATTATCAGACGGTTTTCCCGTACTTGGCCCTGTTTTTGCGGCTTGTGCCAGAAAAATCGGGTGAGTGTCAATAAATTTGCCCTGTATTTCAAGAACCACCGGGCCAAAGATACGTTTATATTGAAACACGAGATGAGATGGCAGTGAGCAAAATCGTCACCCCTTACCAAGATGCCGACCGTTCCAAAAAGGAACAGGTCACGGAAATGTTTGACAACATCGCTCCCAGCTACGATTTCTTGAATCATTCGCTGAGTATGGGCATTGACATCCGGTGGCGCCGCAAGGCGATCAAGATGCTCAAGCCTTACAATCCCGAGATTGTCTTGGATATCGCCACCGGCACCGGTGACTTTGCATTGGAAGCCATGCGCTTGCTCAATCCCAAAAAGGTTATCGGCTTGGATATTTCGGCCGGTATGCTTGAGGTAGGGCGCAAAAAGATCGCCAAACGCGAACTCAGCGACAAAATCGACATGGTCTTGGGCGACTCCGAGGATTTGCCATTTGAAGACGACAGCATCGGCGCCGTCACCGTCGGCTTTGGTGCGCGTAACTTCGAGCACTTGGAAAAAGGCCTTGGCGAAATCCTGCGCGTGCTTAAACCCGGCCATGCAGCCGTGATCTTGGAGCCGGCTGTGCCCTCCAAATTTCCCATGAAACAATTATTTTCGATATACTTCAGAGGAATTCTACCCTTCTTTGGCCGCCTCGTTTCAGGCGACCGTCGCGCTTACACCTACCTGCCTGAGTCAGTCAAAGCATTCCCGAATGGCGAAGACTTTGTCGAGATTTGCAAGCGGGTCGGGTTCAGAAAGTGCACCTTTAAACCACTCACCGCGGGTATATGCTCATTGTATCTTTTAGAAAAGTAATTCTTCCTCTGGCTTTTTTGGTTTGTTTGACCGCAGGCTCTTTGTCGGCGCAGACTTCCCATTACTTTGATTACCGCAAGTTTAATCTTGGGTTCACCATGGGCATGTGCCTCGCGCATTATGACATGACCGCCCAGATCAATCAGTTTGATCAGTCGACAGGACGTGTCGTGCATTCTGTGCAGTTGGTCCCGAAGCCAGGTGTTTATCTTGGGTTGATCACCAATTTGAAACTTCACGAGTACTTTGACTTGCGTTTCATGCCGTCAGTATCGCTCGAAGAACGGGATTTTCTCTTTTACCTTGATTCGACGACGACCAATTCCGATCCGATCGTGCGCAAAAAGATCGAATCCAGTAACTTGAACCTCCCATTGGCGATCAAATTCAAGTCTGATTTCCATCGCAATGTCCGCGTTTGGGTCATGGGTGGCATTCAGCCGTCCCTCAACCTCGCAAGCAGCAAAAAGGTCCGCAACGATCCGGATTTGCTCAAAGTCAACAATTTTGATATGCAGTACTTGGCCTCTGTCGGGATCGACCTCTACGGCGAAAAACTGAAATTGTCGCCCGAACTGCGTTTCACACGGGGGTTCAAAAACATCTACATTCCTGACCGCACGCGTTTCCCAAGGGCGATTTCTGACCTGTTTTCGCAGTTGCTCGTACTCAATATCAATTTTGAGTAGGGCTTGACGCGCGGGAAATCCGAATTTTTGTTGCCCTCGGTCCCCAAATCCGATTTCTTCGGTTGAATTCGCACATCGCGATTGCGACAGGAATTCTACTTCCCTTTCATGGATATTCGCCATTTTTTGGTCCGATGAAATGTAGCGAGGGTTGCTTTGCTTGCGCTATGGGGTAAAATCGGATTGCTTCAGAGGCAAGTTTTCGTTTCCAAAGCCGAGATTCTAACAGAATCCATCGGGTCGGTTGGGGATATAGCATTGCCATTGCAAGCTTGATGCTTACATCGTCCTGCTCGCCGACGGGAATTCCCGATTCCAATGCCTAACTTCTCAATGGGTAAAAATTGTTGGGATCAAAATTGGAAGGACATGGAACAAAAATACGCAAAGGCATTGATGCAAATGCTCGGACTGCTATTGTTGGTTGCGTCGAGCATGTGGGTGCAAGCACAGTCCATCGAGCGTGTCACAGTCGGTGAAACAAGCGATGCGGATCAGCTCAATCCCTATACAAATTTCTCAGCAACAGGCTCATACATCAACGAGTACCTGTTTTTTTCACTCCTGCGCACAGACAAAAAGACAGGTGATTTTGTCCCTTTGCTCGCCGAGAATCTGCCCGAAGTGAGTTCGGACATGCTCAGCTACACCTATACCATCCATCCGTTTGCGAAATTCAACAGCGGGAAAAAGGTCACAGCCCGCGACGTCGTTTTCAGTATCAAGGCACTTAGAAATCCGTATGTCAACAATTCCCAGAAACGCGTTCATTTTGAGATCATTACGGATGCCAACGCCCTCGACGAACGCAGAGTTGTGATCCATGTCAAAAAGCCCAATTCCCAGGCGATGCGCATCACAGGCGAGTTTGCCATTCTTTCAGAGGAGCATTTTGACCCGGAGCATTCCTTGGATGCCGTCTCCATTTCGGAGGAAGGGCTCGGCGATAAGCTGGGAATGGACAAACTCAAGGCCTTGAAAACGGTCGCTGACGGACTGAATGTGTACGGAAGCTCATTCGCAGCCTTCAATCCTGATCCTACTTGCGGCAGTTACATCCTGACTGCGTGGCGCCGTGGTGCCGAAATTGTCCTCGGAACCAACAAACACTTCTGGGGGAAAAAGGTGTTGCCGATTCCCAATGACTATTTTAAGCAGAATGTCGGCGAAATCCGTTTTGAGATCGTTTCCGAAGAGGCTGCTATTCGCAAGGCCATTTTTGAAAACCGATTTGACCTCTTCGCTTCGATGCCGCAGCAGATTTTCGCCAATCTAAGCGACATTCCAGCCTTGGCGGCAAAGTACCAATTCGTTTCGCCTCCTGGTCCATCGTATGAATATATCGGCTTGAACATGCGCAGCACGGATCGTGGACGCAATCCCGCTACAGCAGATGTTGCGGTGCGGCGCGCCTTGGCGCATTTGGTACACGTAGATTTGCTTGCAGTACAGGTTTGTTATGGCTTGGGAACGAGAATTGCATCCGAATATCCCGCCACACGTCCGGATTTCAAGAATCCTGACCTCCCATTGATTCCATTCGACCCAGAAAAAGCCAATTCCATTCTCGATCAATCGGGTTGGTTGGACCATGATGCCAATGGTTTGCGCGACAAAACGATTGGCGGGGAAGATGTCCAGATCGTTCTTGAGTGCATTTACAATGAAAATAAGTCCGAAAGAAAAGCCATCGCAGATCATCTTGCCGAAAATGCCCTCAAAGCTGGTATTCTTGTGAGCGTCGTCCCGCTGCCATGGAAAGAATACCTTGCGAGGCTCAAATCCGGAGATTTTGAAATTGCCATTGGGGCTTGGGTGGCAGACCCCAACGAAGATACCTACCGCCAGATTTGGCATTCCAAAAGCTGGGGCGTCGGCTCCAATTTCGTCGGATTTGGAAGCAAGGAATCTGACGCACAAGTCGAAAGATATGACGAAACGATTGATCCCGGCAAGCACTTGGCACTTTCAAAGGAGATCCAAAAATCCATTTATGATCAACAGCCTTATGTTTTCCTTTGGACAAACAATCAATGTCTTGTCCTGAGCAAGCGATTTGCCAAGGCGCCGATCTACAACCTTCGGCCGGGATTCTGGATCGCTGCCTGGGAATAGTCGCGTGAGGTACACTTTTTGACCTTTGATTTTTCTCGCGAATGTGGCGTAAGATTTTAGTTAGATTTGCATCTGAAAAAGTTCTGTCGCGCGCTTTCGTCAGCTCACGACAGGATGATGGACCGTAAATGCTAAATATGGACAAGATTAGAGCCGTTGTTGCGGCAAACAAGGATCGGTTTCTCGAGGAACTGCTCGAAATGCTGCGCATTCCAAGTGTAAGCGCAAATCCAGCGCACAAAGAGGACGTCGCCAAAACTGCCGAACTCGTACAGGATCATCTCAAAAGATTGAACCTCGCCAAAACGGAAATTTACCCTACTGCGGGTCATCCCGTCGTCTATGGCGAAACCGAGCTGCGTCCCGACCGGCCTACAATCCTCGTTTACGGCCACTACGACGTGCAACCCCCTGATCCATTGGATCTCTGGGAAAGTCCGCCTTTTGAGCCGGTCATCAAAGACGGCAAAATCTATGCCCGTGGCGCCTGCGACGACAAGGGGCAGATGTTCATGCATGTCAAGGCCGTTGAAGTCCTTCAATCCCTCGGCGAATTGCCTTGCAATGTCAAATTTGTCATCGAAGGTGAGGAAGAAGTTGGTTCCAAGAACCTCGAAACCTTCATCCGTGCACACAAGGCAATGTTGGGCTGCGACGTGATCGTGATTTCCGATACCTCGATGATTGCCAATGACACGCCTTCGCTCACGACGGGCTTGCGTGGATTGGCCTATATGGAGGTGTTTTTGACTGGGCCGAACCGTGATTTGCACTCGGGAACATTTGGTGGCGCGGTGGACAATCCGATCAACACGCTCTGCGAGATGATCGCCAAACTCAAGGACGAAAACGGCCATATCACGATTCCCGGATTTTACGACGACGTCGTCGAGCTATCCGCTGCGGAGCGTGAAAAAATGGCGCAACGCCCATTCGACTACGCCCAATACTGCGCCGAACTCGACATCGCTGAAACGCGTGGCGAAAAGGGATATGCCGTCATCGAGCAGGTTTCGATTCGTCCGACCTTGGATGTGAACGGGATTTGGGGCGGCTATACCGGCGAAGGTGCGAAAACCGTGTTGCCGAGCAAGGCTGCGGCCAAAATTTCGATGCGGTTGGTGCCCAATCAGCATCCTGACAAGATCATGCAGCTGTTTCAGCAATATTTTGAAAGCCTCGCACCCAAAAGCGTCAAGGTCGAAGTCAGGCCCCACCATGGTGGGTTCCCGGTTGTGACGCCGATCGATTCGATCGGTTACAAGGCGGCAAGCGCCGCCATTGAGGAAAGCTTTGGCAAGTCGCCCATTCCGACCCGCGATGGCGGTTCGATCCCCATCGTGGCCATGTTCAATGAAGTCTTGGGCGCCAATACCGTCCTCATGGGCTTCGGTCTCAACAGCGACGCCATCCACAGCCCCAACGAGCACTACGGGCTTTTCAATTTCTACAAAGGCATCGAGACGATTCCCTTGTTTCACCGGCATTTTGCGGCGATGAGCAAGAAAGGCTGAGTATTTGTTTGACCTTGACCTCCCTGCGAATGCGGAATTCCAGGGAAATGAATGGCGAAAATGGGTTCAAATCCTGTTTTCGCCATTTTTATTTCTAATCCCCAAACTGCAAATCATGCAAACTCCGGTACAAGCCGCCCAGCGCAAGCAGCTCGTGATGGGTGCCATGTTCCTTGATTTTGCCGCCTTCGACAACGAAAATCTGGTCAGCATCAAGGATGGTGCTCAATCGGTGGGCGATCACAAGGGATGTCCTGCCTTCCATGAGTTGTTCCAAGGCTTCTTGCACCAGTCGTTCAGATTCGGAGTCCAGCGCGGATGTCGCTTCGTCCAGAATCAGAATCGGTGCGTTTTTGTAAATGGCGCGGGCGATGGAAAGGCGCTGCCGTTGTCCGCCGGAGAGTTTGGTGCCGCGTTCGCCGATCATCGTGTCAAATCCTTGGGGCATCTGTAGGATGAAGTCCAGGGCATTGGCGATGCGCGCGGCTTCGGTGGCTTTTTCACGGTTGGGTTGGCTATCGCCGTAGGCGATGTTGGCAAGTACGGTGTCGTTGAAGAGGATGCCTTCTTGCGTCACGACGCCAATTGCCCCGCGCAAGTCGGGGACGCGCAAGTCACGGATGTCTTGCCCATCAATGGTGATGCGCCCCTTCACAGGATCGTAATAACGCGGCAACAGGTCCGCCAAGGTCGATTTCCCGCCGCCGGATGGACCGACCAAAGCGATTTTCTGCCCTTTTGCGATACAGAGGTTGACGTCCTGCAGCACCCATTCCTCGGATTCGTAGGCAAATGAAACGCCCTCAAAGCAGATTTTTTCCTTGAATTCCCGCATGGAAACCGCATTCGGCCGCTCCTTCACATCCTCCGGAATCAGCAAGAATTCCTCCACGCGCTGAAACGAAGCCACCCCGCGTTGAATCCTGGACAAAGCCGAACTGAATGTCTTGATCGGTTGGATGAACGAACCAAACAAAGCCACAAATCCAATGAAGGCGCTGGGCATCAATTCGCCCTTGCCGGAGATAATCAAACTTCCCCCAAACAGGATGATCGTGATCACGACTCCGACACTCAAAATTTCTGTAAGCGGCGAGGCCATGTCGCTGCGGCGTTTTACTGACACCATCAGGTCGCGATATTGGCTGTTCATTTCTTCGTAGCGCCCCTTTTCAAAATCCTCGGTGCGAAATGCCTTCACGATCCGAATGCCGGAGACAAATTCGTCAATGATGGCGATAAGCGTACCTAGGCGCTCCTGACTTGCGCGGGCCTTGCGTTTGAGCGACTTGCTGATGTAATTGATGAAGACTCCGGTCAGTGGCAGCACGATCAAGGTGAACAAAGTGAGTTTCCAGGAAATCACAAAGAGGCTTCCCAAGATCAAAATCATCTGAATGGGGTCGCTGACCATGTTTTGTACGGTCCCGATGACGGATTCTTGCACGATTTGCACGTCGGTCACCAGCACATTGATGATGTTGCCCTTCCGCTTGCCGGTGAAAAATGACATGCTGAGTGTGCTGAGGTGATGAAACAACCGCTTCCGCATCAAATGGATCACGCTTTGTTCAAAGGGCGCAATGAAATATGAACTCATGTAACGGAAAAGGCTTTTCATAAAGATGGAGGCGCCCAAAATGCCACAGAGATAATACAGCACAACGATTTTGCCATGTTGCAGCACGAGATCCGCAATGAAAATATAGCCGCGTTCCATCCAGGAGGGGTCTGCGCTCAACCGTGCAGCTTCCACGATGGCAGCGGTATCACCTTGCTGAAACAGGATTTGCAGGAAAGGAATGACCAGCGCAATCGAAAAAATGCTGAAGAAATTGTAGACCAGCAGGCAGGAAAACCCTATGATTCCCTGGGAGAGGAAGGGTTTTCCGTAGCCCAGAATGCGCAAGTATAGCTTCATTTCGTACCTTTGGCCAAAGTTAGAGAAATTCAAAGAATGAAAGAGTCGAACCGTCAGAAGAAGTTTGGGAAGCTGCTACAGAAGGAGCTGAGCGAGGTATTTCAGCGAGATCTGCATTTGGAAGGCGAACCCATGCTCACGGTGACGGTGGTGCGTGCATCCCCCGATTTGCGCATGGCCCGCATTTTTATCTCCGTTTTCCCGGATGAAAAGGGAATTGCGGCCTTGGCCGAGGTCGAAAAGCGTTACCGCGAAATCCGATCCGTGTTGGCCCAGCGCATCAAAACGCAGGTACGTTACATTCCTGAACTCCAGTTTTTCCTCGACGATACCCTGAACGAGGTCGAAAAAATGGAAGATCTATTCGGCAGCCTTCGCAAACCCAATCCGGAGGCCTAGGTTCCGCGTTTCCTGCCCATGTGCTCAGCCAGAGAATACATTTTGCTTGGTTTGTTGCTCACGGTCATTCCGTTGGCTGCGATGCTTTTGTCGTATCTCAATACCAAGTTTCTCCTGCGCAAAATCATGGGATTGCTGTTGGGGACCGTACCGGCCTACATCGCTGACCGTTACCTGTTTTCGAAGCAAAACCGCAATGCGATCAACATCATTTCCTTCATTTCGGTGCTGGGAATCACGTATGTGACTTATGTGCTGATCGTCGTTTTGTCGATTTTCAACGGCTTCCAAGGCTATATTGAAAACATGTACACCGCTTTTGACGCGGATGTGCGCGTGATGCCTGCGCGCGGGAAAACGATGGTGGAATCAGATTCCCTGTTCGCTGTGCTCAAGGCGATGCCTGAAATTGAGGCCGTTGCAGCGACGGTGCAAGACAAGGCGATGATGTCCTACTTCGACAAGCAATACATGGTCGAGGTCAAAGGAGTGAAGCAGGATTATTTGAAGGTGAATCGGCTCGATACCTTGGTCTATGAAGGTGATTTTGCCTTCGAAGGGGAGGATGGACGGCCGCAGGCGGTCTTGGGTGGCTCTGTTGCCTATTTCATCAATGCCCGTATCAGCGACCGCTTGCATCCCATGAAACTCTGGGCGGTGGGCGATGCTTCCGATTTGGTCACCAATCCTGAACAGGCTGTCAGGAGCAAGGACATTTTCACCGCGGGCTATTTCAAGGTGCAAATGGAATACGATACCCGTTACATCCTGGTGATTTTGCCATGGTACAGGACCTGTTTGACCTCAAAGGGAAAGTTTCGACCTATGACATTGCCTTGAAGGACTTTGACGATGCCGAAGGTTTTGCCAAGGCCTTGCAAGCAAAGCTGGGCCCGAACTACAAAGTGCAAACTTGGTTTGACATGCACGACACGCTTTTCAAAGTGATGAAAAATGAGAAGCTCGTCGCCTACTTCATTCTGACCCTGATGCTGCTCATCGCGGCGGTCAACATCATCGGCGGGCTTTCCATGATCATCGTCGAAAAGACCCGTGACATTGCCATTTTGCGTTCGATGGGGGCGCAGAAGAAGACGATTCGGAGGTTGTTTATCGTGGAAGGCGTATTTGTCGGTGCCATTGGAGGCGTGGCCGGCATGCTTTGCGCTGGAATATTCACGTGGATGCAAACCTCCTTCGGCGTCGTCTGTCTCAATGGTGGCGAATCCTTTTCCGACATTCAATACTTCCCGATCGCAGCTTGGTGGGGTGACTATGCGCTGACGTCGTTGACGGTATTCGGTATTTCTGTTTTGGCGGGCATCTTGCCCAGCATCAAAGCTGCGAATACGAATATCGTGGTGAGCTTGCGGAAGTGAGAGAGGTCCATGAAAAGAACTAAATGCGCGGTACGCCTGCATCTAGTGTAGACGAATTGCGAAACTGTATCCTGCTGGATGTTACAGCGAGGCTTTTTGGACTTTGGAATTAACCCAAAACCTCACTCTTTCAGACATGCACTTGGTAGCAGCCACGTTCAGGGCACCTGTGTCTGTTCAACAATTTCCTCTCCGTCCACATAAACCCTCACCTTGCAATCCATATCAGGCACATCGTCCACAGTAAAATAGTTCAATACATGGATTTCCGAATTTCCGGACTCCTCGACATCGGTTGACAAATAAATTTCCAATACACCGTCTGAACTAGAATACCATGCCGATTCATCACAGCTTACTCCTTGATGGCCTATGATTTTGACCAAAGCCCCAACCAATAATTGCCTGGAAAAATCAATCTCGGGAAATGTGCAGTCGTGGCTACCGTTCCTAGAATACTGCTGAGAAAGACTTTCTTGAAAGGCTAAATATGAGGAATCACTCCTTATCACCATCATTATGTCCGCATCACCGTGGTTGAACCCCGTAATGCAGTCCCCGATCCTTACCTCCCTAGTTTCCAAGCGCTTGTCACAGGAAGCCAAACCAAGGGCTCCAATGAAAATGATGAACAAAAGTGGGATATTTATTTTAACCTCGAAATTTTCGATACTACTTCCCAACCGAAAGCGCCATAAACTGCTATTCATCTTGGAGTTTTAGTTTTTTACCTACCTCACCCGCACCGGCTTCAAAATCTCCTTGGACTTCATAATTCCGATGCCAGCAGCTTTCATCTCCGCGACGGCTTTTTTCACATCTCCACGGTTCACATTCACGCCGCGGGACGCGTCTTCGATCAGAAAGGTCTCGAATCCCAGACTCAGGGCATCCAAAGCGGTGAATTTGACGCAGTAATCCGTGGCGAGTCCGCAAACAAAGACACTTGTGACGCCTTTTTCGTGGAGATAATCACCCATTCCTGTCGCTTTGCGGCGGCCATTGTCAAAAAATCCGCTGTAGCTGTCGATGCCGGGATCGGTGCCCTTCTGGAAAATTTTGTCCACGTTCCGGATGTCCAAATGCATGCTGAATTCAGCGCCGGGCGAATTTTGGACGCAGTGGATGGGCCACAGCACTTGTTGCAGGCCATTCAAGTTGACGACATCGTAGGGCCGCAGGCCCGGATGGTTGGGTGCAAAACTGCCGTGGTCGGCTGGGTGCCAATCTTGGGTCATCACCACAAGGTCAAACAAGGGTTGCAGCTGATTCACAATCGGAATGATCGCTTCACCGTCGGGCACTTCGAGGGCACCGTTTTGCAAAAAGTCATTTTGAATGTCCACCAAGATGATCGCTCTCATAATGCTGTGGTATTGATACGTGCGTGAAACATGAAGATACTTAGATTTTGAATTGAAAACCAGTTCTTTCCAGTTCCCGGTAGCGGGATTCGTCAAAGCTGTAGAGTCGGGCCCCCCGGTGCGGCACACCGGAAACCGTTTCCTGCAATTCGGTCAAAATGCCCATAGACAGCATCTTCTTGCGGAAATTGCGACGGTCAAACTCCTCGCCCAAGATGGTCTCGTAGAGTTGTTGGAGCTGCGTGAAGGAGAATTTTTTTGGCAACAATTCGAAGCCGACCGGTTGATATTCGATTTTGGCTTGCAGGCGTTTGAAGGCCGTGTTGAGGATGTTTTCATGGTCGAATGCCAAGGGTGGGAGGGAAGTGACAGCAAACCACGCCGCGTCGCGTGCGTCGCTCGCGCCCACAGGCTGCGCGTACCTGTGCAGGTCAATGAGCGCGTACCATGCCACCGTGACCACGCGTCCGCGCGGGTCGCGTGCGACACCGCCAAACGTGTAAAGCTGCTCGAGGTACATGTCGCTCAGTCCGGTTTCTTCCTCCAATTCGCGGCGGGCTGCCGCTTCCAATTCTTCGTCCATGTGAACAAATCCACCCGGCAAAGCCCATTGACCTTCAAAAGGCGGCTCATTGCGCTGAATCAACAGCACTTTGAGCGCCTGACCATCCCAGCCAAAAACCACAGCTGAGATCAGGAATTGAGCGAGGGGGATCCCGCCCGGAAGGGAAGAATGTCTATACCCCAAGTTGATCAGCATCCGAGGGCGCTTTGTTGTAATAAGGGAGAGGAGATTTTGGGATTAATGTCTGATTCGCAGCCTCAAGCAGTATGGGAAATGTTTTGGTCAAGAATATCCATGAAAATCAATTCGAATGGTCGGTCAACGTTTCACCCCAAATGCTCCAAAATCCAAGTATTCAAAATCCCGGCGACAGACCTGACCTCCAAAAAACCATTTTCCAATTCGACGGCGTGTGGATGCGAATCGGTCACGATCACCTTCTGGAAAATACCGGCATCTTGAATGCGCTGCAATGAATTTTCAGGCAGAATGCCGTGGGTTGCAATTGCGGAGACGCTTTTGGCGCCTGAATCCAAATAGGCTTTGGCGGCGCTGATCAATGAACCACCCGTGCGGATCATGTCGTCGTAAATCACGACATCGGCACCTTGCACGCGGGCGCTCATGGCCGTGAGTTCGGTGGTGCGGCCGTCGATGCGGCGTTTGAAGACGAATGCGCCTTCGACGCCCAAGTCATTTGCCAGCGACTCCACCCATTTTGCACGGCCGGCATCCGTCGAACCCAGGACAAAATTTCCTTGAGCCAGACTGCGCACACCTTCCAAAATCACATCCTTGGCATACAAGTGAAAGGGAACGACGCTGCCTTCGAAGTAAAAACTCAGCCCTTCTGCATGCAAGTCCAGCAATACGATGCGGTTGCCCATGCCCGCCGGCGGAATGCTCGAGAGCAGCCGCGCACGGTTTTTGGCGGTTACCACTTCGCCTGTTTTGACCGCCCGCTCCATCGTGCTGTAGCCAAAATAAGGAATGATCAACGTCAAACTCCGCGCCCCAAATTTTGCAAATGCGCAACTTAAATCGTAGAGTTCCAGCGTTGCAGCATCGGTTTGTGTGCCGCCGATCAGCACCACATCACGTTCTGCAACATCGCTCATCACGCGTTGATAACGCTCGCCATCCGGAAAATGCTTCACATCAACTTGGCCGACCTCATAGGCATGCAAGGCAAGGATGCGCTTCAGCAAATACTGATAAGAGGTCGTGGCAAACAGAATCGGGGAGGTGCTCATTGGGCTTTGGCTTTTTGGATCAAATCCATCTTGAGAAGGTAAAGATTTTCCTCCAAACCTACGGGAAATTCGGCGGGGGATTGCAATGCGGTGATATTTTGGGGGAATGCAGCGATTTGGTCAAGTGCGCGCTGCCGAATCTCATGTATGGTGGGCAGTTGATAGACCAATTTTCCACCGTCAAAAATTTTCACCAGCAAGTCCTGCATATCATCGTGCGTGGGCATCTGTTCCGATTGCCCAGCATTGACCGGGTCCATTAGCAACGCCTCCAGGATCGGCTGCTCCTGATTGTAGAGCATATCCGCTACGGGATTCCCCTTTAACGTATAACGCCTCACTTGCAGCATCCCCGGATTGGAGACCTTGATGAGCATTTCGCTGAGTTTGACCTTGAAGTCCCAGTTTCCCTCGGCATCCTTGATCGCGCCCAATTTGTAAACGCCTCCAAGTGCCGGTTGGTCGTAGCTCGTTGCAAGCTTCGTTCCGACGCCCCAAATCCCGATTTGGGCACCTTTGGCTTTGAGTTCGACGATGGTTTTGTCGTCGAGGTCGTTGCTGGCAACGATTTTGGCGTCGGGGAATCCGGCTTCGTCAAGGATTTTGCGGGCTTTGATGCTCAAGTCGGCAAGGTCGCCGCTGTCGAGGCGCACGCCCGCCAATTCGTGGCCTTGGCTGCGGAGCCATTTGCCGACTTCGGCGGCCTTGGTCACGCCCTCGACGGTGTCGTAGGTATCGACGAGGAAGACGCAGTTGTTGGGCATCGCCTTGGCGTAGGCTTGGAAGGATTCCAATTCGGTATCGAATGACATCACCCAGGAGTGGGCGTGCGTACCGCGCACGGGAATCCCGAAAAGCTTGCCAGCCAATACGTTGGAGGTGGCGTGGCATCCTCCGACATACGCTGCGCGAGAGGCGGAGAGGCCGCCGTCAATGCCTTGCGCGCGCCGTAATCCGAATTCGAGTACGGAGTCGCCTTGGGCTGCTTTGCAGACACGGGAAGCTTTGGTGGCGATCAGCGTCTGGAAATTGACCACCGTGAGCAAGGCGGTTTCGAGCAATTGGCATTGGTAAAGTGGCCCTTGAATGCGCAGCAACGGCTCATGCGGGAAAACGATGGTGCCCTCTGGAATGGCTTCGACGGTGCATTCGAAGTTGGCCTTACCCAGAAAATCGAGGAATCCCTGCTCAAACAACGGTTTTCCATCGTTGCCTGTAAGCGTGGCAAGGTAGGCGAGGTCGTCTGAAGGAAAATGAAAGCCCTCCATCAATCCGATCGCCGACTCCAAACCAGCACAAATGGCATAACCACCTTTAAATGGATTGCTTCGGTAAAAAAGATGAAATACCGCCTCGCGTTCGGCCATGCCATTTTTCCAATAACCATAGGCCATGGTCAACTGATACAGGTCCGTGAGCAGGGACAAAGAAGGGCGGTAAAGCTGCGAAAGGGTATTCATGTTCTTAGAATGAATCTTTGTGTAAATTTTACACAAATACGGAAGAATTCAAATTTGGATGCCGGAAATTGACGATTCTCTTGAGAAATCCAGCTGTCTGCAAAATACACAATCCTTCATCATTGACAATCAGGCTGCAATTCGAAATTGAATTCGTCCCTTGATTCGGTGCATTTTGCCTAACTTCGCAGCCGATGACAAAGGTGATCAACATCCATCCCGTCAAGGTACCCAATCCATTGGCGATGAAATTTGAGGTCGACGACCTGCTCCTGACGCCAGGTGCTTATAGCTTTTGGAGCGCAGAAGAGGCTAAAAAGTCGCCATTGGCGGTGAAACTCTTCGGTTTGGACTATGTCGCCGGGGTTTTTATTGCCAAAAACTTCATTACGGTGACCAAAAAGGACGAAGAACCGATTTGGGACAGCGTTTTGATCGATGCCCGCATTTTGATCAAAAAGCACTTGGAGGACAGCGAACCGTTGTTTGACTTTGATGGAACCCAGGCACCGCCATTGCCCGAGAAGGAGGATTATCTCAGCGAAAAGATCCGCGAGACCATCGATCGGCAGATTCAGCCGGCAACTTGGCAAGATGGCGGCGAGATCTACTTCGAATCCTTTGTCGATGGTGTAGTGAAAGTCAAACTTGCGGGTGCCTGCATGGGCTGTCCGTTCGCGCCACGCACGCTCAAACATGGTGTGGAGGTATTGCTGAAGCGCCATTTCCCGGACGTTGTCTCGGTGACGAGTGACGATGTCGATTGGAGTGATACGCAGCAAGAGGAAACGCCACAGCAGGAAGAATCATCCCCACAGCCGTGAAGAAGCCCACTGTAAAGTTTCTCGATTGGGGTTTGGTGCGCTATCAGGAAGCATGGGAGCGGCAAGACGTCTTGCTCACTGAAGGTGTGGTGATCAAAACCAACAACCGCAAATTTCCTGATCAGCCTACGCTCACTCCAAAAAATTACCTCGTTTTTTGCGAGCATCCGCATGTGTACACCCTCGGAAAAAGCGGGAGTTTGGACAATTTGCTGCTTTCCGAAGCGCAATTGGCGGAAAAGGGAATCGATTTCTTCAAAATCAACCGTGGCGGGGACATCACCTACCATGGTCCCGGCCAAATTGTCGGCTATCCGATTTTTGATTTGGAGCAATTCCGGCCCGATATCCATGAGTATCTGCGCAAAATGGAGGAAAGCTGTATTCAAACCTTGGCAGAATACGGCATTGAATCAGGGCGAATTGACGGCCTGACAGGCGTTTGGCTCGATGTTGACGGCCCGAATCCCAGGAAAATCATGGCCATTGGCGTGCGCTGCAGCCGGTGGATCACAATGCATGGCTTCGCCTTCAATGTGAATACGGATTTGAGCCTATTCGACAACATCATTCCCTGCGGCATCGACGATAAAGGCGTCACCTCCATTGCCAAAGAATTGGGGCATGCCGTTGACATCGAGGAGGTTAAAGAGAAGATGAAGGCCCACATGGCCGACCTTTACGGATTCGAATGGGAATGATCAGCGCATCACCTCGATCCGCTTGACCCCGCCAAACACGCCATTCAATTCCATTCGCAGGAAATAAATTCCCGGTGCAAAAGATGACAGGTCCAAGGTTGTGCCTTTGGCCGCAGCCAAATTCGTTTGCGCCAGCAATTCTTGTCCTTGCAGATTCAACAGACTGATGCTCATCGTGCCATTCGCCAGGTGTTGCTCAACCTTGATATTGAATAAGTTGGCGCTGGGGTTTGGGAATACTGACCAATCACTGGTCATCGGAACCAAGGGATCCGCGTCGGTAGAAACTAGGCCATTTCCTGAATAGAAACCAATGCCACCCCGCACGTTTCCGACCATCCACTCCCAGACATTGTCGCCATTGAGGTCGCCTCCGACGATGGCGGTACGCTGACCTTCCTTGATTTCTCCAAAATTACCTTGGTCCAACGTGAAGGTTCCGCCCAATTCGCTTTCGAAGTCTTTGTAATAAAACAAATCGCCTTTTTCCGAGCCGACAATCATGTCAAAGCGGTTGGTCTGCGGATTCTCGAATATAAAAGGTACACTGAATCCTGTGCAGCAGATGGGTTCGGTGTCCACGTTGCCCCAGGTTTCGGTATTGGGAATGTTGCTGAAAACCGCAGCTTGTGCGGTTCCAGTGTTTTCAAAAAAGTTCAAGTTGCCGGTAATCTCGCCGACAATCAGATCCAAGTCTCCATCACGGTCGATATCTGCCAAAGACGGCGTTGCAAACTGACCGATGTCGATGTTGAAATATTGAACGGTGACGTTGGGAAAGTTGGCTACTTGGCCACTTGGGGCCGTATTTTGGACATAATGCAGTTTGCCGTCGGCGTCGCCGATCATCAGATCTTGGTCGCCATCCCCATCCATATCTCCAAATGCCGGGGTCATTCCCAAAATGGCGGGATTAAAGGCATTGGTTAAAGCTGCATAGTTCCGACTTGTCAACCGAAATTCGGGCGAGTTGGCCGTTCCTGTGTTTTCGTAGAGTACGAGTCCAGAATTGACATTGGAGGCCGTGATTTTGCGCGAATAGTTGCCGACCACTAAATCCATCAGGCCATCTGCATTGTGGTCAAACAGCACGGGGAAGGCACAAAGACCGGCATCGATCATCTCGGAAGTCAAAAAGTTGCGGGTGACGCGTTCCAGCACAACGCCATTACCGGGAGCGATATTCTGATAGTACCAGCTATTGTCGTAGTTGACGGAAACATTGGGGTTGTTGGCCCCGACGAGCATGTCTTTTTTGCCGTCGTTGTTGGCATCCATGAAAAATGCAGCTGCGAAAACATCAAGCTGCACGGAAGCTGCATAAGAGGGAAATGTCGCGTCGATTGAATCCATTTCGGCATCCACGTTGGTTCCTGCATTGTGCAGGTAGGTGAGACCGTCGTATGTGAGGTCACCGATCACCAATTCGTAGTCGCCATCTGCATCTTCGTCAAATGCGGCAATGGTACTTCCCGAGTGGGCACTTGGCTTGACGGGCTGGGTTTGGCCAGGGGCGACACGACAGTTGATGCCCAGGGTAATCGTTTGATTCAGACCACTTTCTTGGAAATTCCCCCAACATGCGTCAGCACGAATCAATTCCAATCCATTACAATTACCGGTATTTTCCACGGCGAGGTTCTTGTGCCATTCGACGACGGTGCCAAACTGATTGAATGTGAGCATGTCCAGATCAGAATCGCCGTCGACATCCACGAAATCGGGGAGGTCACCTTGGTAGAGGTAAGCCACTGCGGGACCTGCACCGAGGTCGGTCAGAAGTGTGTCCCGGAAAAGCTGGAAACTCAAATTCCCGCTCACCGAAGTGTTTTCATAGACCTTGATTCCGTTGCTTGTCCCGAAGAAAAGATCGGCTTTTCCATCGCAATTGAAGTCGCGCAAAAGGGCAAAATCCGTGATGCCTGCCGGAAAAGCGCTGACATATTCGGGCGCAAAATCGTAGTCGACTTGGCCGGCGGTGCCGCGATTCAGAAAGGTAATGACCTTTTTGCCCGATCGATCGAAGACGAAAAGATCCTGCGTGCCGTCTTGGTCCAGGTCGATTGGCGAAAACTCCGGAATGTTGAATCCGCCGGCAGCGGGATTGCGGAGCAAGATGTTGGATTCCAAAACCCGCACGCTGTCCCAGCGTGGAATCGCATTTTGAGCGTGAAGTGCACTCAAGGTCCAAAGGCTCAAAAGCAGAAAGGCGAAGCTGGAATTTCTCATCACGCTACATTTTTTGCTAATTTAATCAAATGTAGGATGCTAAGGAGGTCATCGACGCATCTTTCGTCGTTGAAAATCCCTCGAATTGTCGCCAAGCGCGACAAGAAAAAAGCCGACTCAATGGTCGGCTTTCCTCTTAAATTTATCGGAGCCCAGATTAATTGGGCTTAATGAACACTTCGCATTTGGCCAACGTCACGTTGAAGGTGAAGTCGGTGGCATACAATTCGATTTCGTAGTTGCCTGGAACTGCGCCTGCAGGAATGACAATGTTGGTATCAATGTCAAACGAGTTGACAAATACAGTATCCCAGCGCATTTCACTTCCTTCCAAAACGTCTTTGGTAAGCTTGTCACGCACTCTAAGGTAGAGGTCGCTCAGGAGGCTACCGGGTACTTCTTGGGCACGGGCCGCGATATGCATCGGATTGCCGATTGTGAACGTGTCAACATTCACGGTGTCAGGATCGCTATAAGTTACCGTTGGGCCATTCAAGTCCTGACGGTTTTTTACAAAGAAATAGGTCTTCTTTTGAACCGTTTTGCCTTCCATGTCGGTCACCTTGACGGTAAATTCGTAGGGACCAGCGGTTGGATCATAAATCACATACTCCTTGAAGTTTACACCGCCAGATACACCATCGAGGTCGCCATACCAAGTTTCCTTCCAAGCGGCTGTGTTGGTGCGCAGGTAATTCATATCAGGCATGAACCTGATCGTGACTTCCCAATCGCGAAGTTCCTTGTCATCGCTAAACGCGACATCAACAAAGAAGCTGTCAGTGCTTGTGATGGAGATATACTCACCATAGGGCAACTCCAATGGGCTCGTCATCACAATCTTTGGATCTTCAAGGTCTCCAGGAGTAGTTACGGGTTTCTCTTTGCACCCGACCAAAAGCAAGCCTGCCACCATTGTGGCCAGCAAAAAAGAAAAGCTCTTACTCATCATTCTCAATTGCATGTTGTAACAAACGCCTAAAAGTAGGAAGAATTTTTGATTTAGGCCAAATTCAATCTCGCATTTGTCGCTAAATGGCATTTTACTTTTGCAACATTGTTTCATTCTTGAAATCATTGCTTACATTTGCAACAGAGTTGCATCTTCATTGGCATTTTAGGCAGCTCCAGATACGGAATGCACGCACATACCCACAAAGGAGTCAATCGCAGCAATCGCATCAGTGCCTTGCTCAGTCTTGCCTGCGCGATTCATTGCGCGGCGATGCCCATGTTGATTTCAATTCTACCCTTGATCGGAATGCAATTTTTGGCTTCCCACTTGATGGAGGGTCTTTTGTTGGCGTTTGGTGTCGGATTTGGACTTTACGGTGTGATCCGTTCCTATATTTATCAACACCGCGACATCAGACCCGTGATCGCCTTGGCACTTGGAACGCTCTTGATTGCAGGCGGTTTTTTCTTTGCCCCGGAAAACTTGGAGCCCTACTTCGTCTCGACCGGGGCCATCGGCATCGCCATCGCCCAAGTACTCAACATCCGGTCCTGCAAGCGCTGCGCACATACGCACGATTGAATGAGAAATTAGAAATGGAAAATGCTCATCCGGCGTATTTTCCAATCACGATTTCTAATTTCTAATTTCTAATTTCTCCTTTGCGGCATTGCACTGCAAACAGACCCCGCTCAGCAAGAAATTGGCTTCTGAAAGCGTGTAGCCTTTGGGCAAAACGATCCGTGGGACTTCCAAATCCTCGATACAGCTTGTATTTCCGCATCGCAGGCACTTAAAATGGACATGCTCATGCTGATGGTCGTGTGTGCCGCACGTATCAGGACAAAGCGCATACTTCATTGCGCCGGAATCATCGAGCACTTTGTGTAAAATCCCTTTTTCCAAATACAGCGTCAGCGTCCGGTAAATGGTGACCCGGTCAAATTGTTCGCCAAGCGCTTTCTCCAGATCAGGTTGTGAAAGGGCATGCCCAACATGGTCAAAATGCTCCAAAATCGCCATCCTTCCGTCCGTATGACGGATGTCGTGGGTGCGGAGCAACTGCTGCAAATGATCATGCTGATGGGTCATGGGGCAAAGTTAAGTCATCTAGGTCGCTCGTACAACGGGCAGCATGGCGTCAGAATTTCAGCCAATAATAGAAAAGCTTGATGTATTCACTGTTCACAAACAACAACCCGGGCTCCTCTTTCCACCAAGCTTCCTCCTCAAATGCATTTTCATCCGCCCCGCGCAAAATCAGATCGATGCCTTCAAATTTCAAACGCATGCGAAAAAATTCGTCGATCCTGCGCGTATGAAACAGGGAGGAGACCACCATGATCTTGTCCAGTTTCCGGGATTTGCAATAGCGGGTAATGGCTTCAAATTCTTCGAATGTGCTTGTCCCCTCTGCCAAACTGTCAATGGCCGCGATCGGGACTCCGTTTTCCTGCAAAACCCTGCGTGTCGCTTCAAAACTGAGGTCGCAAATGCCATACAGTTCGAGGGAAGGATTGGTTTCCCCGCCCAGACAAACCACTTTTGGAGACCATCCTTGCTTGTAAAGGACTGCTGCCTCACGTCCTCGGTCAAAAGAATTCCCCGAGAGTACAAACATCGCATCAACTTGGGTGAGTTCGTCTTGAACAATGAGGAAATTACCGATTTCCCGCAAAATTTGGCGGTAGAAAATGGCAGCGAGGAGCATGATCCCGAGCAAGATGCCCAGAAAAATGCGCATTTTTTTGACCTTTCGGACCTGTGGTGGATGAGCTGCTGTTGCCATCTCCCGCCAAAGTACGTAATTCCGCAGCATGAAGCACCTTCGCCGCCTTCCACTTTCCATTTTGGCCGTGTTCCTCGGCTTTTTTGCGGTGTCCCTCGCGTGGGCATGCAACCGTGAACCGAGCGAGCAGGAGCGCCTGACGCGGGCGCGGGCATCCGCTTACATGGTCAAGGACAGCAGCCTCCAAAATCAATTTGACATCACCGCACGCGGCTTGGAGATGTTTGATGTCGACACGCTCAATCCTGACCGCGTGCCCGAAGCCGTGATCTATTGGGATGAAGTCTCGACTTTCAGGAAGTTGTTGCGTGCAATGCCCATCGACTCCTTCGTTGCGCTCTATACGGCCAAAGGACAGAATCATTGGGACCCAAGGCAGTTTCTTCACATTCCTGAACCGCCACTGCCGTTTATTCCGCAGCAAAATATTGACAAGCCTTTGGCGGGAATGCGAATTGCCTTGGATCCGGGGCACGTCGGCGGAAAAATGGAATACGCCAAGACGATGGAGGAAAAGTATGTGCTCATCCATGCCGATCCAACGAATGGTATACCTGAAGAAATCGGATTTTGTGAAGGCAACCTTGCCTTGGGTACCGCCCTCATTTTGGCAGAAAAGCTCCGCGCAGCCGGCGCCGAAGTGTTGCTCACCCGTGAAAAGGAAGGCCTCAATGCCTTTGGTGTCTCATTTGAAACGTGGCTCGATTGGCAGGTCAATGCCTACGAATCCTACCTCAGCTCCCGAAATATGGCCATCAACAGGAGTGACTCTGCAGCGTGGAGGGTGAAATGCGCCGCCGAAAACTACATTCGTGACTATGAATTGGAAGGCAAAGACGCGATTTGGTGGCGAACCAAAGCCACCTTGGCACATGTCCATCGAATTCCCTTTCTGAAAGCTGAATTCCTGGAACGCGCCCGCCTCATCAATGCTTTCAAGCCCCATGCGACCCTGATCATTCATTACAATGTCGGTGAAAGCAACAA
Source organism: Bacteroidota bacterium (assembly GCA_016718825.1). NCBI lineage: Bacteria > Pseudomonadati > Bacteroidota > Bacteroidota bacterium. The sequence continues at coordinate 243,802 of JADKCL010000006.1, forward strand.
TGCCAACAACGACGGCTACCGATTGGGCATCCCCGAAAACTACTGCATGGCCTTCATTCCCGGAAGTTTCATGAAAGGCGAATTGAAGGAACCGGAAGACCGCATTGCCTTTGCTGCCAAGCTGCTCACTGACGATCTCGCACGTTCCCAATCGCTCTGTAAATACGTGGTGGAGGCTCACGAACGTCGGTTAGGCGTTCCCGTAATGGAATGGGACGAACGGCTCCTGTACCTGAAGAATGCATCCTTGCGAACCGAAGCCAAGGGCGTATTTGCCCGCAACTTGCAATTGACGCGCTTGATTCATGGCACCCTTTGTTTTGGCGAAAGCCTTTACCAAGACAATATCGTGGAGGCCAAGCAGCTCAATGCCAAGGATTTCGTATTGCCCGGGATGACCACGCCCTTGCCCAACCGCATTCGGGAGGTCGCCGATGCCTACTATGAAGGGTTGTTGGCTTGGGTAAATGCACAATGAACTTCGTTTTATTCTTCCAAAAGCAACCCGCGCATTAGATTTGTCCCATGATTCCCAACGCATCCCTCCCTGAAATCCGGCAGCATGTTTCTTTGAAGGCCTTCAATACCTTTGGTTTGGAGGCTTTTGCGCAAAATTTTGTGACCGTTCGCACCGTTGCGCAATTGGGGACGCTCCTGCACCAACCAGAAATCAAGGGGATGCCCAAGTTCGTTTTGGGAGGTGGGTCCAATATGTTGCTCGTCGGCGATATTCCCGGATTGGTCATCCACAACCAAATCAAGGGGTATGCGGTCTTGCGAGAGGACGATACTACGGTGGATGTCGCCGTTGCGGGAGGTGAAAATTGGCACGAATGGGTCTTGACGGCATTGGACAACGGTTGGGGCGGAATGGAGAATCTATCCTTGATCCCGGGGAATGTCGGGGCCTCGCCGATCCAGAATATTGGCGCCTACGGCGTCGAAATCAAGGATTTGTTCCTGCAACTGCGGGCCATCCACCTGGAAACAGGGGAGGAGCGTATTTTTTCCCTTGAAGAATGCCAATTCGGATACCGGGACTCGGTCTTCAAACGTGATTACCGCGGTCAGTTTATGATTGTCGAGGTTGTTTTTCGGCTTCAAAAAGCGCCCCATAATTTGAACCTCGACTACGGAGCGATCAAAGACGAATTGGCCAAGGCTGGCGTCACCGCCCCGACGATTCGGGATGTGAGCAACGCCGTGATTGCCATTCGCCAAAGCAAACTTCCGGATCCGGCGCAAATCGGCAATGCGGGCAGTTTTTTCAAGAATCCCGAGATTCCCAAAGCCCAGTTTGATGTGTTGAAGTTAAAATTCCCTTCGGCGCCGGGTTATGTCATCGATCAGGAAACGGTCAAAATCCCTGCGGGTTGGTTGATCGAGCAGGCCGGATGGAAGGGCAGGCGTTTTGACAACTACGGCGTCCATGCGCAGCAGGCTTTGGTGCTCGTCAATTACGGCGGTGCAAAGGGCGAGGAAATTTTGGCCCTCTCCTCGGAGATTATGGCCGATGTTCTGCAGAAATTCGGGATCGCGCTGGAGCGGGAAGTCAACGTGATCGGCGCTTGAAGTACCCATTCGACGATTCGATTGTATGTCCTAGAAAATTGAACTTCAAAATCTGAGGCGATCCATGGCGGTTTTGTTGGTCAGGCCGTCGAAGTGATGCGCGAGTTGCTTATTTTTCCGACCAAGACGATGCAATTGGAAAATTCGAGTACATCTACGCCGCTGATGCAGCCTTTTGAAATTTCAATCGCCCGCTGGGCCATGTGGTTGTCGGCGTTGTTGGTTTTTGTGGTCGTGATGTCGGGAACCGTTCGGTACACCGAGGGCGATGCGCGTTATTCCTTGCTGGCCACGACGGCACTCCTTGAGCAGGGAAACCTGCGGATGGATGCCTACGTGAATGAACTCGACCTTGAGGCGCTGAACAACGGCCACAACTGGATGATCTTCCGTTCGGGCGATGCCGGACATTTTTACTACGATTATCCCGTGGGTACGCCGATTTTCAGCATTCCCTTTGTGTGGATCGGCTGGGCTTTGGGGATGAATCCGGCGGTGATCGCTGACGATACGTCAATGCAAATCGGGATTGCAGCCATTTTATGTGTGGCAATTTTCCTCTTGCTTTTCCGGCTTTCCAACCTTTTTCTCGGCGAATGGGCAGCTTTGCTGTTTTCCTTGGGCATCTTTTTTGGCACGACGTTTACCAGCACATTGGGGACAGCATTGTGGAGCCAAAACTTCCAAACATTGTTCACGATGTTGGTTATCCTGGAACTGGCGGAATGGGAGCAAGGAAAACGCACGAAAATCCGTGGGGCTTGGGTCGGATTCCTCCTTTTTGCGGCTTATCTCTGCCGACCGACATCCGCGGCCTTGATCTTGCCGGTGATCGGGTATCTTGCTTGGCGCGACCGTAAGTCACTCCCTTGGACCCTCGCAGTTTCGGGCGGATTGTTCCTTTTGTTTCTGCTCTGGTCTTGGCTCGAATTCCATATGATTTTGCCGCGCTACTATGACCCGCGGCTTTGGAGGCCTGGGAAAGGATTCATCGAGCATTTGCTTCCCTTGTGGTTTGGGCCTGCGAGAGGACTTTGGTCCTTCACACCAGTCCTTTTGCTTCTTTTTGGCGCTTGGGCGATGAAAAAGGTTCGCTTTCAACCCTTGCATTTGTTGGTTTGGGTTTGGCTGATCTTCCATACGATTTTGTTGCTCCGCTCGCAGTCGCCTTGGGCTGGGTGGACATTCGGCCCCCGTTTTTTTACCGAAATGATCCCGGGGTTTGCGGTGGTCTTGTTGATGATGGCCAAACATTTGCCGGAAATGCCTCCCAAATTGCGAACGGGATTGGCGGCAAGTTTTGTGTTTTTGAGCGGAATCGGAGTGTATATCCATACCTTCCAAGGGCTCAACAACCTCGAGACGCAAGCATGGAATGACAATCCCAACATCGATCAGAACTGGAAAACACGCCGCTGGGACTGGCGTCATCCCCAATTTCTGGCCTCCGAGTACCAACGCGCGAAATTGGCCCAGGAGACAGCGCTGGAATTGCAAATACTGCAACTTGCCGGGCGTTTACCGAATGGTGTCTCGATGCTTTACGGCCCACCCGATCCAAATGTGCGGCAATGTTTCTCCAGGTGGAACCGCCAAGACCATTTTGGCAAGCAACAAACGTTGTACAATTCCTTGTATGCCTTGGAATCTTCTGGCGAAAAGGAATTTTGGTTTTCCTCCAACCAACTCTCCGAGGTCAGGGAAATTCCTGGAATTGTCATCGACAGCCTTTCCTTTGTGCGGCTTTGTCTGGGAGACTTTCTGAAGGCAAATTCGCAGCATGAAATTTTCCTTGCTGGAAAAGACGATGCAACAACGGGACCTGCATTGGAAACAAGAGCCTATCTACAATCGATCCATTCGCAGTTTGACAGCGTTAAGTTGCGGGAAAGTTATATTGGACATATCAGAGGTGGGAAGTTGATCCACGAGCAATGGGGCCCTGAAAAGCAAGAATACGTCGCCCAAGGGCTCAAGAAAGTACGGGTAGTTTCTGCAGGATTATTTGTAGGAAACTTTGCAACTATCCTGCTCGACGGCCGCGAATGCAGCCTCAACAACCGCGGTATCAACGTATTGGTGTTGGACAATTCACGCGAAGTGGTTTGGACGACAAGTTTTGATACTCATGCCGATGACCGGGAACGGGTTGTCTTGATGAAGGCAGTTTTACCAAAAAGCGGATTGCAATAATGAAAGGGCGCTCTAACAAATCATGTTGGAGCGCCCCATTCGTTAAGCTTCGAACCATCGCTTCACCTGTTTGCGCCGTTCGCAATTGGCAAAGCTATTTTCCAGCTTTAAAGCCAGATTATTTCAGCACCTTGGTGGTCTTGACCACTTGTCCATTCGACAGCAAGGAACCGAAGTATGCTCCCGTTGGAAGGTCAATTGGCATTTCAAACTGTCCGGCAGCTTGGTTCAATTCCTTTGTAAACACCAGCTTCCCGAGCACATCGCGCAATTCGAATGCGGTTGCGACCTCTGTCTGAGCCAATTCGAAGCGGACCATTGATTGTGCCGTCATCGGATTTGGGAACACGGAGAGGAGCACGTTGCTGTCAAACGGGCTGTTGACTGCGACGGCGCCACGATCGACGACATCAAAACCGTCCACACCGCCTTCGACGACGTTACCTTGAGGATAATCCCCTGCGATGAAACGCACTTCCATGTTGGCGGTCAACGTGATATAGTTGCTCACCACAAAGCTGTCTTGCTGCCAGAAATTGGAAAACAGGCCAAACACACGCTTCAACACCACGGTGGACTGTCCATTGCTGATTTCGACGATCAAGCTGTCGTTGGGATTGCCGTTGCCACCGCCATTTGCAAACCAACGATGGTAGCGCAAAACCGGCGTATTGTAGGTCGTCAAATCCATCGTCGGTGAAATCAGGGTAACTTCGCCTGCATCGACATCGTCATCGCCGATTTGTCCGCCACCGTTACCGGTCACGAAACAGAGGTCGCTGATGTCGCCATTGATATCTTCTTCTGGATTAAACTCTTGGTTTCCAAAACCAAACGTTCCGACCGGTTCCTCGCGAACCCAATCCCCTGAATTGGCATTGCTCTGCGTGGCCCATCCAAAGTCGAGTGCAAAATCGTCGTAGTAGCCTTTGGGCAACTCAATCGTGATCGTATTGACGGACTGCGTCGCATTCACCACCACCTGTCGCGTCACCCAGCCCCATTTGCCACCAATGACATTGTAATTGCCGGCAATAAAATTGGGATCGACAACCTGTCCGCTGCCGTTGGCCGTGTAAGGTGTTTGGCTTGCTCCGGAAATTTCATTGAAGACGACTTTTGCATTGGGAATCGGATTGCCCGTCCCGAGTTCGATGACATTGACCGTGACGCTCACGCGGTTGAGCGGGCGCAAGGGAATGTTGGCGGTTACCAAAACACCATTCGTCAAAGCGACTGAAATGGTGGAATCTTGGTAACCAAACTTGGAATAAGTCACAGAATAGGTTCCGGCATCGGCTACGCCTGTTGCATAGTCGCCTGTGGCGTTGCTTGCGTCCACGATCGATGTGGATTGGATGGTAATTGAAGCTCCGTTAATGGGGAAACCCGTTGCAAAGTCAGTAACTTGACCTTCAAGGTAACATCCACGGGTATAGGTAGAACCGAGAACAAACAGGCCCTCGCTCATGTCGCTTGCCAACACCAGCCCGCTTGGAAGGTAGGGATCGCTTCCCCAAACGCCGTCAAATCCGCCTCCGCTTTGCGGATTGGTATCATAATAGCCGGTTTCGATCAAGTTGTGTGGACGCGAAGCGTCGACCACCTGCACGCCGTCCTTGTAATAGGCGGTGACAAGGTATTCGTTGAGCACTTTAACGTTGTGTGGAATGGCTTGGCCTGCGCTCAGGCTGCTGCGTACGCGGTCAATTTCCACAATGTTTGCCGGATTGGTAATATCATAGGCAGCAACAAATGCTGCATTTACTTCGTCGGTGGTAAAACAAACATCCCCTGCTGCATTGAGCCAAGTGTTGTGGGTGAAATTGCTGGGTGTTGTGACGCTGCCTAAGGAAACGGGGTTGGATGCATTGGTGAGGTTCACAATTTCCATGAAACCATCATTGATCTCACCCAGATAGGCAACCCCGTTACGCACATAAGCGTCGTGTACATAGCGTGTTGTGAATTGTCCGATATGTGTTGGTTTCCAAGGATTTGCCAATGAAAAAATGCTTACGCCGCCATTGTCAATGTCTGCACCATATACATAAAGGCGTGTACCATCCACCATCAGCGTATGGCCTGTTTCCATGCCGTTGATCACGGTGTCTTTGTATGTGACTGTTCCGGGAAGGTTGGCCAAATTCACGATGCGCAGGCCATCGCCGCCTTCGTTGACGATGTAGAGGTAGTTTTGGTAGACATCGAGCTCGCGCCAGATGGTGTTGATACCAGGCAAATCCTGAAGCAAAACGGGATTCGCAGGATTGGCCAAAGAAACGATTCCCACGCCACTTTCATGGCCGACAAATGCGTACTCGGTATTGCCGGCTTTGTAGCCAACCACATCTGCAAGGTCATCTGGAAATGTCAAATGGCCGATCAAACTCATGTTTTTGGACGCTTGGCCCCAAATTGTGCCTGTTACCAGAAGCAAGGCAGCCAACATCATTAAATATTTTCTCATCCTGTCGTTGTTGTTTTTACAATTTTCCAACCTACCAAGGAGCAATTTACTACGAATGACGGGATTCTAACGCCCTTGCGCTTCTAAATGTCTGCTAGCGGACGGGGCAAAAAAAGCAAAGGGCTGACAATTGATATGCCAGCCCTTTGCGATCGTCAGCGCCTTAGTTAGAAGCGCACCAATTTTTGCGTCGCCAACCTTGATCCGCCAGCTTCCAAAACTGCAAAATACATCCCCGTTTTGAGCGCAAGATCTACTTTCAGCACGCCTTTGGCGTTATGGAGGGAATATTGACTGACCAATCGGCCGTTGAGATCCAAAATACTGATCACCCCATCCTGTAATCCCTGAAGGTCATATTCCAATGAAATCGACCCGTTGGAAGGATTCGGGAATGCCTTCAGAAGCTCAACGTCTGGGGTGCCGTGAGCTTGCCCGACAAAACTCTGGTCTTCGATCCGGATTTTGTCAATCGCACCTTCTACGATTTGGTCCGAAACGTTGTCGCTGCAGCGCACCTCAACGGTCATCGTGCTCGTGAAGGGTAAGAATGATGCAATTTGAATCGTATCCGTCTGCCATACTGGAAACTGCCTGTCTTTCAGGTACCAAACACGTTGGCGGGTTGTGCCATTGTTGAGGTAAACAGACAGACTGTCCTTGAAACCATTTTGCCCCGAATTGGAAATGCTGATAAACCAATAATCAAAAATGAGCCAGGGGTTGGTGTAGCCACTGAGGTCCATCACAGGAGAAGTGAGCACGGTAACGCCTTGATCCACATCGTTGAAGTTTGCGTCACCACCTTGGTTGCCAGTGACATAACATTCGTTGCCAAAGTCGGTGCTGTCATCTACTTCTGGATTGCAGAAAATGTTGAAAAAGGGTGTTCCGACGGGTTCGCCACGTTCCCATTGACCAGATTGGGCCGTTCCAGAGGTAGTCCAACCAAAGTCAAATGTGAAATCATCGTAGTATCCCTTTGGAATAGAGACGGTAATCGTGTTGGTTGAGGCGGTGATATTGGTGTCAATTTGTACCGTCTGATGACCCCAATGCCCGACGATCAAGTGATAGTCGGAGGCCATGAAGTTGTTGTCGACCAGTTGCCCTTGGGTATTGGTGGTGTATGTGGTTGGAATTCCACTTGTAACTTCCTGGAAGACAACACCTGCATTGGCTACAGGATTGCCTGTGCCGGTCTCAATGACATTCACCGTCATGGCGACTCTGGGATTGGGAACCAAGGCGATGTTGCGCAACGTGAGAACGCCGTGATCCAGCAATGCCGTAATCGTGGTGTCTCTGTAGCCGTATTTTGCGTAGCGAATGGTGTAGGTACCTGAATCGGCTACGCCCGTGGCATATTCACCAAAGTTGGAGGAGAGATCGGAAGAAGGTGTGCCGAGAATCGTGATGGACGCATTTGTAAGCGGATTGCCGTTTGAGAAATCCGTTACAGTCCCTTCGAGGTAGCAGGCACGTTTGTATGTCGGATTGAGAACCCAGAATCCTTGGCTCATGTCCGCTGCATAGATGCGTCCGCTCGGAGAGAAGCATTCCAGCCCCCAAACCCCGTCAAAACCCGGTCCCGACAAGGGATTGGTATCAAAATAACCGACTTCGATCATGTTGTGGGGACGTGCAGCGTCCACGATGTTGACGCCGTCCTTGTAGTAGGCGAGCACAAGAAAGTCGTTGAGCACCTTGACATTGTGAGGGATGGATTGCCCGCCGCTCAAGCTTGAGCGGTACCTGCCGACTTCAAAAATATTGGCGGGATTGGAAATGTCGTAGGCTGCGACGTAGGCCGCGTCGACCTCGTCTGTGGTGAAGCAGATGTTACCGGCATCGTTGAGCCAAGTGTTGTGGGTGAATTGGTCCGGGGTCAAGACCTGTCCAATCGAGACAGGATTTGTCGGATTGCCAAGGTCCACCATGTGCATGAACCCTTGGTAAATTTCGCCGAGATAGGCAGTATCGTTGCGGACGTAGGCATCGTGCACATATTGACCGTCGTAAGCGCCGAGCCTGCTCGGGCGCCATGGATCTGCAAGCGAATAAATGCTCACGCCACCATTGTCAATGTTCGCCCCAAAAATGTAGAGGCGATCACCTTCGATCATCAGGGTGTGTTGTGAGGTCATGCCGTCGATGACCGTGTCGATGTGCGCTACCGAGGTGGGCAAATTTCCAAGGTCAATGATCCGCAACCCAGCGCCGCCTTCATTGGTGATATAGGCATAGTGCTGATAAACAGCAACTTCATGCCACATAATCGGCGCCTGAGCCGGGATTTCAAACAAAACCGCGGGGCTCGCCGGGTTGGCAAGCGAGATAATGCTCGTTCCGAATTCATGTCCAAGGATCGCGTATTCCACGCCGGCATCGGTATAGACCTCGACATCAGAGCAGATGTCGTTGTAGGGAATATGGCTGACGAGGGAAATGTTTTTGGAAACGATGGGTTGTGCGGAAGCAGCAAAAGTAAATAGGAGCAGAACCAAAAAAGATGTCAATGTTTTTATCATAAGGGAAGGATTCGATTTCATTTACCAAAGCCAAAAGTAGACCGAAGATAGGGGCAAATGGTTGCATTGGTTGCTAAATTCTTTTTGGGAGGTATCGGCGAGGGATAAGCCTTTTTGTCCTTCCTGGCTATAGGTTACCGTTATGGATAATAAAAATGAGAATCGAAGAGATTATATGTAAGTTTTTTGGATAAAATTCTCGATTCTCCTCCAATTTGTTAAATAATTGGTTCATAGAATTTTGCGAGATTGTATGCCTCAATTTTGCCTTAAATCTTACCCTTTTAGGCTTCTGTTTTATAAAAAAATCATTCATTGGAGTGTTATTTTTGTGTAGGATTTTTATTACTTTGTGTGTCGAATGGTGTCTGGCAAGATTCCTTTCGATCGACCGAGAACCTGTAACGGAGAAAGATAGAAGAAATCTGATTTAGAATTCTGCCGGTGCTTGATTCAAGGGTGATGTTCTTTGTTTTCAGTCATTGATTCAATTTAACCACTATGAAAATTAGAAAAATTCAAGTCATGTTATTCGCCTTGATGGTTGGAACGACATGGGCATTGAGTTGTCTACCTCGATTGGTCTCAGCGCAGACGGTCACCGACCCCTCGGTGCTGGTCAGGAACTACGACCTCCAGAAGCGGCAAACAGTGCAGGCTTTCCAAACTCCGGAAGGGTCAAACACCAGAACAGGGAACCCGAAAACCCTTTCAGAAACTGTAAATCCATTGAGTGCGGCAAGGGTGGGGGATCTTGAAAATCCTTCGGCTAACCTTCCTGCTTGCTTTGTGCCGGTGGATGGTAGTTTCACGTCCATTCCAAGGAACGACGATGGGTCTTTTGGTCCCATCGCATTGCCATTTACATTTAGTTTATATGGCACAAATTACAACCAAGTGTGGATCAACACCAATGGAAACCTAACGTTTACAGGCCCTTACGGTGTCTATAGCGCTTCGGGTTTCCCCTTCAACGTTCCGATGGTCGCGCCATTTTGGGCAGACGTCGATACGCGCACGGGCGGAATGATTTACTACAAGGTGAATCCGACAAATTTGATTGTCACTTGGAATGGTGTCGGCTATTATAGTCAGCATATTGAGAAACTTAACACCTTTCAATGTATCATTGGCACGAATAATGATCCTTTAATCGGTCTTGGTCAGAACGTTTGCTTTCACTACGGTGATATGCAATGGACGACTGGTGATGCATCTGGCGGATCTGCAGGTTTTGGTGGTACGCCTTCTACCGTGGGCATCAATCAAGGCAACAGCATTGACTATATTCAAATCGGTCGTTTTGGTGTGAATTCTTCTGCCTATGATGGCCCAGGCGGCGCGACAGATGGTATTAATTACCTTGACGATCAGTGTACCTGCTTCAACGTAAGCAACTCCGGGAATATTCCTCCAACCACGAGTACGATTCCATCCAACAATACCGTCAACATTGCTTGTGGTCAGACGCTGACCTTTCCAGTGACTTTTATCGCGCCTGAAGTCAATCAGACTGTATCCACCGTGGTCAATACTGGCGGACTTTGCAACACGACTGTCAGCTCTACAAGTGGAGCAACTTCAACTACAACGATTACAATCACCGGTGCACCTTGCAACCAAGGAACCCATACGATCAGCCTGACTGCGACCGACAATGGTTTTCCCGTTGGTTCTGTTACTGAGGTGATCACCGTAAATGTCGGTAGCTGTTGCAACCTCACGGCCTCGATTGCCAGCACTACCCCGGCAAGCTGCCCGGGCACGGCAACTGGATCTGTCGACTTAAGCGTTGCTGGCGCAGGTGGCGCAGTCACATATATATGGAGTAACGGTGCGACCACACAAGACTTGAGCAACGTACCTGCAGGTACTTATTCGGTTACTGTGACCTCCGTGGGATGTACAGCGACAGCCACTGCCACGGTGGGCACGACCCCCGATCTCACCAATCCAGTGATCAACTGCCCTGGCAATATCACTGTGAACAATGCTCCAGGCCTCTGTAGCTCGGTTGTAACTTTTGGTGCAACGGCAACGGACAATTGCGGTACGGTCTCGGTTGTACAGACAAGCGGAAGCCCTTCGGGATCAGCTTTTCCGGTAGGCAATTCCTCTGTCACATTCCGTGCAACGGATGGATCCGGACGCACGTCAACCTGCAGTTTTGTGGTCACGGTCATCGACAACGAAGCCCCTATAGTAACATGTGGCAGCGGCGGTTTGATTTCGGGTCCGAATCACAATTCATTTGACAACGACGTCACGTTGGCAAATGAGCCAGGAATCTGCGGTGCCTTGCATGAATTCGATAATGAGGTCACCGACAACTGTCCAGGATTCAGCTTCGTCCAAACAGCTGGTCTGCCTTCTGGAAGTACCTATCCCGTTGGCGCTACGACGAATACGTTCCTCGCAACGGACGCCTCTGGCAATACAACCGAGTGTTCCTTTGTCGTAACCGTCGTCGATGTTGAGGCTCCAGTGGTGAATTGCCCAGCTGGGGTCACACTCAACAGCAACAATGGCGTTTGCGGTGCTGTGGTCTCCTATGCAGTTTCAACTTCCGACAATTGCCCCGGACAGACGCTCAGCCAGACAGCCGGTTTGACCAGCGGCTCTCTTTTTCCCGTAGGTACGACCACGAATGATTTTGTCGTGGTGGATGCCGCAGGCAATCAGAGTGCATGCTCTTATGTTGTGACCGTGGTGGATGCCCAGAGTCCGACGATCACTTGCCCCGCCAACATCACGGTCAATAACGACCTAGGCAGCTGCAGTGCGCTGGTTAGCTACGCTGTTGCGAGCTCCGACAATTGTCCAGGAGCTACCACTGTGCAGACTGCAGGACTACCAAGTGGTACGACGTTCCCGTTTGGCAACACGACGAACACGTTCATAGTGACCGCTGCCAATGGCCAAACTGCCTCTTGCTCCTTCAATGTCGCAGTGACGCCAACAAGTACCTTGGACACTGACGCGGATGGTTTGTTGAACATTTGCGATTTCGACGACGACAACGACGGCATCACCGACTCCACTGAGTGCCCAGGAACATTCTTCTGGTCCAATCCACCTACGGTAACAGGAGTTAACACGGCAAGGTACCATCAATGGCATCAATTACACTTATACCTCCAGCCAGCAGGTATTTACAAGCCCTTCCATTTTTGCTTACGGGACATTCCCTACTAGCTATGGAATTCCAAACCAGGGAGTCATTCGCAATCTTCTTACGAGTACCAACACAATTACTTTCGCATCTCCGATGGTGAACCCCATCTTGGCTTCGCTTCGATCGGTAGTGGAAGTATTTCAGTTGGGGTCAACTTCACCGTTCCGATTACTGTTCTATGGTCCACGGCTGTAGTGCAGAATTCTCCAACCCAAATCACCGGTTTGGAAGGATATACCCTTATCCAGCTCAATGGTACTTTCTCTAGCATTACGTTCTCTTATCTCAACAACGAGAACTATGTCAATTTCTTCTTCGGTGCTAATTTCCCGAGCTTTACCTGCGATACCGACGGCGATGGTTTGATGAATATTGTCGATTTGGATTCAGACAATGACGGATGTTCCGATGCAAATGAAGCCTACAATAACCCTAATGCCGATGCTGGGGATGGAGGCATTTATGGAACAGGTATTCCTACCTTACTTGCTGGTACTGCGAATGCGAACGGTCTTGTGAATTCCGCTGGACTTATCGGAAATTTCCGTTATTCTACCTTCCCAGCGTCTACGACGCAAGGATATCGTAAGAATCTGCAAGGCGTGAACGTGAATGCTGGAAGTCCTCCTAACAGGCTTGTAGCTCTTGGCGGGAACACACTTCCGTCGTCACTGCGACTTCCCTGCCTACATCCCCTGCTACGACACTTGGCACCACCACGGTAAATACGATCGCCTATCAGTGGCAGGTCAGCACGAATGGTGGAACTACTTGGGCGAATATTACTGCTCCCGGAGCTTCGCCAACCTATTCCGGGTTCGCAGGCAACGCAGCTAACGGGTCACGTCACTCTAACGTCGGGCTCTGCGGGTCAAACCGGGGTTTGCCCTGGCCACGCGGCACCCCCACCGCTTGGCGGGCCTCCCAGGAACGGTTCCCCCACCCCCCCCCCCCCGCTCGCCGCCGCCCGAGCCGACACGCACTTCATCACGACCGCCTGACATTCATGGCACAGCAACGCCGGATCCCGTTCAGGAACATCGACGATCACCTGCCCAGCCACAACCAGCTTCAGCCGGGGCCACCCACACTACACGGCAGGTTGGTCGGACGCTACCGCTACCGCACCAGGGCACGCTTCAGCACCTCTGACGGTCAACGACACGAGATCCAACGATCACTTGCCCGCCAATATCACTGTCAACAATGATGAGGCAACTGCAGCGCTTGGTCAGCTGGCGCAACGGCAACTGACAATTGCGGCATCGCCTCGATTGTCGAACGCCTGCGAGCGGCAGCACATGCAGTCGGAACCAGCACCGTCAACGCCTTGACGACTGACATCCACGGCAACACAGCGCTGCAGCTTCACCGTGACGGTCAATGACAACGAGGCACCTGTGGCCAACTGCCAGAATTTAACCGTGCAATTGGACGCCAACGGCGCAGGCAGCATCACCACGGGAGACGTGAACAACGGCAGCAGCGACAACTGCGGCATTGCCAGCTACGCCCTGAACAACAGCAGCTTCAACTGCGCCAATACCGGTGCCAACACCGTCGTATTGACCGTCTTTGACATTCATGGCAACAGCAGCACCTGCACTGCCACGATCACCGTTCAGGACAACATCAATCCGACGATCACCTGCCCAGCCAACATCACGGTAAGCAATGACGCAGGTCTTTGCAGCGCAGTGTAGGCTACACCGCTACCGCTGCTGATAACTGCAGCGCCACGGGAGCTACCCGGGCAGCGTGTTTGCAGTCGGAACCGGCAGCGTGACCGCTACCGCAACCGATCCATCCGGCAACGCTGTCAATTGCACCTTCACTGTGACGGTCAATGACAACGAGAATCCAACGATCACTTGCCCTGCCAATATCACTGTGAACAATGATGTAGGCAACTGCAGCGCTGTGGTCAGCTATGGCGCAACGGCAACTGACAATTGCGGCATTGCCTCGATCGTCGAGACACCTGCAAGCGGCAGCACATTCGCAGTCGTTGAACAACAGCAACTTCAGCTGCGCCAACACCGGTGCCAACACCGTCGTATTGACTGTTCTGGACATTCATGGCAACAGCAGCAACTGCACAGCGACGATCACCGTTCAGGACAACATCAACCCTACGATCACCTGCCCAGCCAACATCACGGTAAGCAATGACGCAGGTCTTTGCAGTGCAGTGGTAGGCTACACCGCTACCGCTGCTGACAACTGCAGCGCCACGGTGAGCTACAGCATCGCTCCAGGCAGCGTGTTTGCAGTCGGAACCGGCAGCGTGACCGCTACCGCAACCGATCCATCGGGCAACGCTGTCAATTGCACCTTCACTGTGACGGTCAATGACAACGAGAATCCAACGATCACTTGCCCAGCGAATGTGAACGTTTCTTGTGTACGTGACCTTCCTGCAGCCAATACGGCAGTTGTAGGAAGCAGTGACAATTGCGGTGTTGCTGCTGTGACGCATGTCGGAGACGTGACTACCGGCACAGGTTGTACTGGCAATGCACGCGTAATCTTGCGCACTTACCGCGTGACCGATATCTACGGCAACAGCGTGACTTGTGTGCAGACCTTGACGGCTTTGGCTACTCCAGTGATTGCAACTGCTAGCAATGACGTCGTGGTGTTCCCAGCCTACGCTGACTCTGCTTGTGCAACCATCAGCGTCGTCGGCGCCGGTGGATGTGCACCTTACACCTACAACTGGAGCAACGGTTCGCAGGCAAGTAGCCAGAATGTCTGCCCGACGGTATCTACCACCTATTTCGTCACGGTGACGGACGCTCAGGGCTGTACAGGTGTTGATAGCGTACGCGTCTGTGCAATCGACATTACATGTGTCGGTGTAAAGATGGCTGACGAGCCAGCTGCTGCCATGGAACTCGAATCAGAAGTCACTATGCGTGCCTTCCCGAATCCGACCAACGGCGCTTTGACGGTAGAACTGGCTTGCCAGAACTGCACCGAGGACGCTACCTACCAAGTGAAAGTGAGCGATATCTACGGAAAACAATTGGGTCAAATTGAAATCACCCTTTCTTCCGGCGAAGCTTCGACCAAGCTTGACTTGTCACAGTATGCTGCAGGTGTGTATATGATCACCGCCACCAATGGAGATCAGCGCCTTGTTGAACGTATTGTGAAGCAATAAGATAGAAATCATTCAGGAAGCAGAGGCCACCCACTGGGTGGCCTCTGTGCATTTGGGGGTACATGGAACACTGCACATGTTGGAGGTCCCATCTTGAGTTTTGCTGCTTTCTCGCTGACGGTTGCCGCATTCAAAGCACTCGCATCACCGACAATTTCCTATATTGCCCCGGTTTAGCGCAGCAATGGAACTCAGCACTCAGTCTCGCCCAGGTCTCAAATCCCTTTTGCATCCCAAGGTGATGATCACTGTCGGCTTTGCATTGGCATTCTACTTTCTGATTCGTGCCTTCGAAGGGGTGAAGTTCCCAGCCTATCCCACCCAGAATCTGCTGCCGCAAACGGCCTTGTTGCTGACCAGTTTGCTTTCGATCGTGGCGATGTGGTGGTGGCAGGGACGGCAATGGAGCTACTATTTCCTTGCTCATTTGTTTGCATTCGGATTTGGTGCAGCAACGTTATTGGCTTGGTCTTCCTATGATTATGGCTCCGGTGGCATCGGGAGCGATGCTTGGTTCAGTACCTCGATTCTTGTCAAATACAAACATCAAGGTTCTAACACGGACTTCGCCTACAAAGGCTTGCATTCGTTCTATCCTTCACTCTATCAATACCTTGGCGGTCGGTTGGCGGCCTTGACGCATACCTCTGCGATCAAGGCGATGAAATACGCGGTCTATTGGACGGCCTTTTTGTTGCCTTTGGCGGCCTACGGCCTCTGGCGCAAGGTGCTAGCCGAATTGCCCGCATTTCTCATGATCGTTCTGGCAATGATGATTTGTCGCAGAAATTTGGCCTTCAAGCCATTTGAGGTGATCTCGCTGAATATTTTCATTCCTTGGGCACTTTACTATGTTGGAGGCGTGCGGATGAAAATCGAGGAGGGAAATCCTGTTTGGGAAATGTCTTCGGTGCTTGACCGAAAAAATATACTGATAGGGGGCCTCATTGGCGGACTCTGTTTCATGACCTTCTATTACTATTTCTTTCTCTTCATTGTCTGGATTCCGATTCAACTGCTGGTTGATTGGCGGATGACGCAGGACATCGGAAAGATTTGGGCCCGATGGAAGGCATTTGCCTTGATGATCGGGGTGATGATGCTCGTATCCGCTGTCTATTGGGTGCCGCTGATCGGGGACATGGCCCGTTATGGCATGGCTTCCTATCAAAACCGTTGGTTCGCGTTTCACATGTTCGGGCTTCCATTTGACATCAGCAACCAATGGAAGGAATTGCTGGGGTTGATCGTGTTGATCGGATTGGCGCCGTGGAACAAGCTCGCACAGACCATTTTGACGTTGTTTGTGGCAATGATCGCCTACATTTTGGTGGGGCATTGGGCCATGTATGCAGGTTTCCCTTTGCTGCATTTCAGGATGGTAGGGCTCGAAGAATACCTGCTGCAACTCGGTCTGATTCTTGGACTGATTCGATTGCTCCAACATTTCACGGGTTTCATCGAATCCAAATGGGAAAAAATGCTACCTGTGGCGATCTTGAGCGTCTTTGTGGTCGGAATGGCGATGGGATTCAGCTGGGAAAAGGGAAATGACGATTCGCAGGCAGCAGCCAATACCAAGCCACCCGGTTTGATGCCCTTTCCTGAATTCACCGAATTGGCCAAGGATAAGGTTTTTCTGACCAACCGGCTCGATTTGGTCGCCCACAGACCGATGTACCTGTTCATTTGTCCCAATGCCCATTATTCGCACCCCGCGTCGCGGTACCGTGAACGTTTGAAGTTTCTCACGTTGCTTTCCAAAAGCGAGGATTCCGATTTCATTTCCTGGATGTTGCAATACAACAAGTACAATGCTGTCGACTACGTGATTCTAGACGACAATCGCATTGAAATCTACGATGACAATTTCCCCAAGCAGCCTGCACATATAAAGGTTGTGTTGCAGTTTGCTCCCAATGCCTTCGAAGGTGATTTTTTCTTACAGGACAGCCTTTTTCGAGAAATCAAACACCTCAAGCCAATGCCTGCCGACCATTGGAAGACCTTCACACCCGCGCAGCAACGTTTGGTGGCATTGTTTAGCGATCAGGACAAAGAAGCTGTTCTTAGTCAGATTCCCACAGCCACCATGTCGGCGATGAAAGATGAAATTCGCATCCGTGTGACCGACTATTTGATGTGGCAACGGGTGTTTTGGCACCGGTACCTTGGAGAGTAGGGGTTTGAGATCGAGGTGGAAGGGCGAGAAGTGAAGGTCAAGGTGGTTGAGTTTGCGGGATTTCCCTTAATTTAGCAATGGAGGCCGTATTTCTGTCTTCATCGAGATCGAAAACTCAAATAAGATGCGCATTTTTTCCATTGAGCTTGAAAATTTCCGGATGTTTGAAAAGAAGCGGGTGGAGTTTCCTGCGATGTTTTCCGTGCTGATCGGGGAGAATGGGACTGGGAAGAGTGCTATTCTGGAGGCATTGAGTATATGTTTAGATAGAAACCTGGTTGGTCCTTTTGGGAAGCAGGTTGGCAACGACGAACTTGGTAACCCATCACTCGTAAATCGGAAAATTTTTCGCTACTGGACGGATGAATTCCAAAGTATCGTACGGAGCAGAAATTTGATTCAGAGGTTTGAATTTCAGTTACCAAACGGGAATCGAAGAGATTGTGAAATTGAATATGCGGTTGGTAAGGATGATCAGAAAAAAAATAGAAATTTCTATTCAAATGGATCCCATCTTTTACTATGACTATGTCCAAAAGTTTGCCTGTATGTTGATGATACTTGTCGGTCAATTGAGAAAGGTGAAGAAGTACTACTTCCAGTATTGGACTTTTTTGGTACCGATAGAAGCAGGACAAGATGGATCGAAGATGTCAAGTTTTCTCGAAATGAGACTCGGATCGAAAATGGATATTTAAGGACATTTATTCATGGTGATTCGAAAATCATGAGCTTCCTATCTTGGTATAAGACTTTTGAAGACGAAGCAATCAAATTTCCCAACAAAGACTTCGTTCGTGATCATCTTGAAGCCGTTAAAGAGGCTATTCTCTCCATGATAGAAGATTGGAAGGATTTGGCCTTCAGCTGGGCTGAGGATGACTTGGTGGGCACGGTCGTTGATGAAAATGGTGTCCAAACACTGCGTTTATTCCGCGATTTAAGCGATGGATACCGAAGCATGGTCGCTCTTGTCGGTACAATTGCTTGGCGCTGCGTTCGTTTGAACCCGCATTTGGGTAAAAATGCAGCCAAGGAATCTCCTGGGATCATCCTCATCGATGAACTCGACCTCCATCTCCATCCCAATTGGCAAAAACGTATCGTTGGCGACTTAAAGCGCACCTTTCCCAAAATCCAATTCATCTGCACCACGCACTCGCCGTTTATCGTGCAGTCACTCGAGGCAGATGAAATTATTAGTTTGGATGGAATTGTAGACGTTAATCCTAGTTCGCTAAGTTTGGAGGACGTCGCAGAGGAAATCATGGGTGTTGAGAGCCCGTTTTCGATTGAAAATCAAAAGACTGAAGAAATCGCAACCAAATACTTGGAAGCAATAGATGGAACAGAAAAGGGTACTGTCGACGTCGAAGATCCAGGTGAGAAAGGCCTCGAATTCCTCGGAAACAGCAATAAGGAGACCGAACTGAACGAATTGGAACAGCAAATATCTGACCCTGTGATGCGCGCATTTCTTCAAATGCAGCGGCTGAAATACAAAAAGTAAAAATATGCGCCCGATTGACAAAGGTCCAGTTCCAATTTTGTCAGGCCGCCCCAAAAAGGTCTCCGACTACAAGGATTGGCGGGAAGACTTGATGAATCGGCTTGGAAATTGTTGTTGCTATTGCAATATGCCGTTGACAGACAGCCCGCAAGTCGAACATGTGAGTCCTAAAAATCCACAGCCCGGTCAAACCGCAGGTTCCTTTTTGGAATGGGAGAATATGGTTTTGGCTTGTGGCCCATGCAACCGATTCAAATCCAATCAACCGACTTCCGAGACACTCCATTATCTGGCCGAGTACCACAACACCCATTTGGTATTTGAGTATGTCGAAGTGCCTCATCCGTCCAAACCCAACCGAATGGCCTGTATTCCCCAACCTCGAAACATAAACGCCATAGACTCCGCAAAGGCAAAAGCAACCATTGAACTTTGCAAATTGGGCGCTATCCGCAAAATTGATCCGCGGTGCACCGATATGCGATGGTATTTTCGTCACAAGGCATTTTTGGCAGCAAAAACCTATCGACAGTATTGGGACAAAGAGCCTGAGAACGCTGCAACTTTTCTCGAATTGATGAAGATCTCTGTCTTAGGAAGCGGCTTTTTCTCCGTTTGGATGCAGATTTTCGCGGACATTCCCGAAGTCTGCCAAGCCCTCATCCAAGCATTCCCCGGCACAGCCCAAAACTGCTTCGACCCAAACGGCAACCCCATCCCAAGAAACGGCTCCGAAATCTAGTTCCATCCCCATTTGTGGAAACCCTGTGGAAACCCATTCCCCCACGCTCCAAACATCTGCCGTAACTTTGTAATCGGCCAAATGCTGAATCCTGCCCGCAGAATTCAACACGCAAGCTGATTCTGCGAATTCTGTAAATTCTGCTTATTTCTGCTCCTATGCCCGAGTTTGTCCATTTGCACAACCACACTGAGTTCAGCCTCCTCGACGGGGCGGCCAAAATCAGTGATATGATTCAAAAGACTTGCGATTGCGGCATGAAGGCCGTCGCGATCACCGACCACGGTAACATGTACGGTGTTCCCAAGTTTGTTTTGGAGGCTAAAAGCAAGGGAATCAAGGCCATTGTCGGATGCGAATTCTACATCGCCAACGACCATACCCTGAAACGCCGCGAAGAATCTGAAGGCGACGGCGAAAAGAAGAAGCTCAAAACCAACTTTCACCAAATTCTTTGGGCAAAAAATGCCCAAGGTTACCAAAACCTCATCAAACTTTGCTCGATCGGCTTTGTCGACGGATTCTACTACAAACCCCGCATCGACCGGAAGCTTTTGCGCGAACATTCCGAGGGGTTGATCGGCTCGACGTGCTGTTTGGGCAGCGAGGTCAACCAAGCCTTGCTTTCCCATGGGGAAGACGCCGCCGAAGCCATGATGCGCAACTACCTCGAGATTTTTCCGAAGGAAGATTATTACGTAGAGATTCAGCGCCATGGATTGGAGGACCAAGACAAATGCAATGAATGGCTCCTCCGAATGGCCAAAAAATATGAATTGAAAGTCATCGCGAGCAACGACGTCCACTACGTCAACGAGGAGGACAGCGATGCCCACGATTTGTTGCTTGCCCTGCAAACGGCAAGCGACTACAATGACCCCAAGCGCTTCCGATTCACCGATGACCGCGGCAATCTGAATCGGAATTTTTACTTCAAGACTCCGGCGGAGATGGGCAAACTCTTCGCCGACGTGCCTTTTGCCCTCGACAACACGATGGAGATCGCCGACAAATGCGACTTCAAAATGAACCTTGCAGGCGACATGCTCCTGCCGCAGTTCAAGGTGCCGGAGGGTTTCCTCGACATGGACGATTACCTGCGCTTCCTCACATACGAGGGCGCACGCAAGCGTTACGGGGAGATCAGCTTGGAACTCGAGGAGCGCATCGAATTGGAATTGCGGGTCATGGCGAAGATGAAGTACGCGGGTTACTTCTTGATTGTGCAATCCTTTACCACCGAAGCGCGCCGCCGTGGCGTTTACGTCGGTCCCGGTCGTGGTTCGGCGGCAGGTTCCGTCGTCGCATACGCCCTCGGAATCATCAACGTCGATCCGCTGCGGTATCAGTTGCTCTTCGAAAGGTTTTTGAATCCTGACAGGGTTTCGCCACCCGATATTGACATCGACTTTGACGACGAAGGCCGTCAAGAGGTCATTGACTTTGTGGTCACAGAATACGGGCGTAACTCTGTGAGTCAGGTGATTACCTACGGAACGATGGGCGCAAAAACTGCCCTCCGTGATGTAGGCCGCACACTCGGAATTCCACTTGCGGAGGTCAACCGTATCGCCAAATTCGTTCCGGAAAAGCCGGGAATGACCTTCAAAAAGGCGATGACAATGGACGAAAATCCGGACTTCGCCCAAGAATTGGCCAAGGCTTTTGAAAGCCCGGACCCGGAAGTGCGCAGAATGATGAAGTTTGCGAAAACGCTCGAAGGCACCGCCCGGCACACGGGTGTGCACGCCTGCGCTGTGATCATCGCGCCGGGCGAAGTGAGCAATTTCGTGCCGATTTCCGTTGCCAAAGACAAAAGCCTTGTCACGCAGTACGACGGCCCGATGGCCGAGAAGGCCGGTCTCTTGAAAATGGACTTCCTCGGTCTCAAAACCTTGTCGATCATCAAGACCTGCGTGCACATGGTCAAGGATCGCTATCAGGTCGAAATCGACCCGGAAGAAATCGACATCACCGACCTCAAGACCTTTGAGCTGTATCAGCGTGGCGAAACCGTGGCGACGTTTCAGTTCGAGTCCGACGGCATGCGCAAGTACCTCAAGCAGTTGCAGCCGACCGACATCGAAGATTTGATCGCCATGAACGCGCTTTACCGGCCGGGTCCGATGGACAACATCCCGACCTTCGTCAACCGGAAACATGGTCGCGAACCGATCATTTATCCCCATGAGATGTTGGAGGGGATCCTGAAGAACACTTACGGGATCATGGTCTATCAGGAGCAGATCATGCAGGTGGCGCAAAAAATGGCGAAGTACACGCTCGGTCAAGCCGACTTGTTGCGCCGAGCCATGGGTAAGAAAAAGGCCGATGTCATGGCGCAGGAGCGCGAAGGCTTCGTCAAGGGAGCCCTCGACAACGGGGTGGACGCGAAAAATGCCGGCGAAGTCTTTGACACCATGGAGAAGTTTGCTTCCTATGGTTTCAACAAGTCCCACGCAGCAGCATATTCGGTTTTGGCATTCCGGACGGCCTATTTGAAGGCGCATTATCCGGCAGAGTATATGGCGGCGGTCCTCACCCACAACGTGAGCGACATCACCAAGATCACCTTCTTCATTGAGGAATGCCGTCGCATGGGCATCAAGGTGTTGTCGCCTTGCGTGAACGAATCGATGCGTTTGTTTGCGGTGACCGATGCCGGGACACATCCGGTTTGGGTTGGAGGCGATTAAAGGTGTCGGCGGAAACATGGTGGATGCCTTGATTGCCGAGCGCAAGAAAAACGGGCGTTATACCAGCCTGTTTGACATGTGCAAACGCATTCCGACGGGAAGCATGAACCGGAAAGCCTTGGAACAACTCGCCTACGCGGGCGCCTTGGACACCTTCGAAATCAGGCGTCCGCAGTATTTTGAGCCGATCGATGGCACGAGCAATCTTTTGGAAAAGGCAGTCCAATATGGCAACAAGATTCAGTTAGAGAAGAATAGCTCGCAAGTGAGCCTGTTTGGTGCGAGCACGGGTGCTGTGGGAGGAATCCAAGAGCCCAAGGTGCCTGCCGCCGAGGATTGGACGCTCATGGAAAAGCTGAACTTTGAAAAAGATGTCATCGGATTTTTCCTGTCAGGACATCCGTTGGATACCTATAAGCTGGAAATCAAGAGCTTCACGAGCACGGGCTTGGTCGATATCGAGAAATTCAAGAACAAGGAACTTCGCATCGCTGGAATCGTTACGAAAAAGCGGGAGGGTATGACCCGGAAAGGCAACAAGTTTGCCACTTTCGGGCTCGAGGACTTTTCGGGAGCTGTCGAATTGGCATTGTTTGGAGATGACTTTGCGAAGTTTCGCAACTACATCGAGGTCAACAACATGCTCTTCATCAATGCCAAATATGTCCCCGGCTTCCGTGACCAAAACGAATTCGAACTCAAGATCGTCGACATCAAGTTCTTGGCAGACACAGTTGAGAAATTGTCGAAACGTCTTTGCCTTGACATTCCTTTGAATGTGATCGACGACAACCTTGTTTTTGAGTTGGAGGCGCTTTTTGCGGCGAATAAGGGCAAATGCGCGCTGGAATTCAACATTGTGGACCGGGAAAACCGCATAACTGTGCCTTTGACGAGTCGCACAATGATGGTGCAGCCCGGTCTTGAATTGATCCAAGCCTTGGAAACATTTGACATCGAATACCAGTTGAAGTAGGAATTCCTTAGATTCGAATACTTGAAACAATAAGATACTATGAGTGTGGAACACAAAACTCTGGAAATCACCGACGCCAACTTCGAGGAACTGGTGTTGAAGTCTGACAAGCCCGTCATCGTCGATTACTGGGCAACATGGTGCGGCCCTTGCAAGATGCTGAGCCCGATTGTCGAGGAGCTTGCCAAAGAAATGGATGGCCAAGTGGTTTTCGGCAAAATGGATGTTCAGAAGAATATGACTGGGACCAAATACGGCGTTTCGGCACTTCCAACACTGATGTTCTTCAAAGGAGGCCAGAAAGTCGAGAGCATCATGGGCGTACCGACAAAAGCAAAACTCAAGGAAAAGGCACAGTCAATGCTTTGATCTATTCGACGCTTTTCTTGAATTCCTGGAGCAGGCATCTGTCTACTCCAGGAATTTTTATTTACCTCCACAACGCATCCCGGGAGTGATGACCAAAAGGCGGGGAATCACACTCACAGCCTCCATTTGCAATTGAACCCGTTCTGTTTCCAAGGCCACGATTTCCTGCTCCCATGCAGCGCGATCACTTGGCGTAATGGTCACAGGGTTTCCCTGTGGAAGTTGAATTTTGACCCTCAGCGTATCAATTTTGCCTTTGATGGCATCAATTCTTGGCAAAATCTCCTTCTCACGTTGCGCTTTGTCAGACAATGCCATGGCGATACCCAATTCCTTGACAAAGGTCGAGACGCGATACAACAATTGGTCACGGAAGCGTAGCAAATAGTTTCCCGTACTGCCGAACTTCTCCACTTGAATGCGCGTTTTAGCCGAATCTAGATAGGTTTGTTGCGCTTCCAGCTTGACCAGATAGGTTTTGCCGACCTCCTTGCTGAGATCCAATTTTCTTGGACGGATCGAAAAGCACGCGTCTTCGTTGCAGTGGCGAGCCTGCGTATCTGAGTCAAAATCATTGTTGATTTTAGGCGCCCTGCCGGGTTTCAGCGTTCCTTCTGGCGCAATGGATTGACAATCTTCACAGTAGAATGCAAGATGTAACTCCGATTGGCTTTTGATTTCCACAAGGTAGGTTCCTTCTGTTTGCAACTTGGTCGAATCGATTTCCCAATAAAACGGGAACTTGATCGGACTGACTTCTTCATCAAAATCTTTGTTTCTGCGGTAGTAATGAAGAATGTATTGTTTGTTGCCAACGGCCCTTGCTAGATTTTCAGGGCGCATTGCCAAGGCCTGGATATCCTCCAATTCAAGTCCCGGTTGCAGCTTTCCCCCAGGCCTCGCCAATTCATTCGTCGTGGAAAGTATGGATTCGAGGCAGGTTTCACTGTTGGGGGCAAGGCGGATGGCAAAGCGGTCGTCATCGCAACCAGCGAGAACGGCAGCAACCAATAACGTAAGTGTCACGAGAAGTTTATTTCGAATCATCGTCTTTTTCAATCCTAGGGTAGGAATCATCGGGCATTCAGAACCCTGTTTTTCAGCCTTTACACCCAAAAATAGACTTTTCTCTTGACGAAAAGCTTTTTTCATACAAGTCGGTTCAGATTTTTGAATGACAATTTTTTTTTCCAAATTCGATTCATAGTTCAATAGTTCGGATTTCATGTATCGCATTCATTTTACAGCTCGCTCATGACAATGAACGATTTGCTCTCAGAGTGGAATGAGGAGCATCCGCTTTCCAATGGCAATGAAGATTGGAAGGCCATTCCCGGCATACCCGCTTTTCAACATCCTGAAATCCAGCATCTTTATGCTTGGGGATTTGATATTCCGACGGCGGTCGTCAAAAGGATACTTTCACTGCCGGTGGAGTCCTTGATTTTGGACTTGGAGCTTGTGCTGCAAGACGCCGATGACCGGTATGCGGCCTATCTCCAACGTGAGGAAGCAGCCAAGGAGCCATTGCCCTTGAGCCTGATTTCATTCCCCGTTCACGCGATTTTCCTCCTTGCCGAACTCAAAGCCACCAATAGCCTCGGAAAAGTCTGCCGATTCCTGGGCAAAAATCCTGAAATGGTGGATTATTGGCTGGCAGACCATCTCTCCGAAGATTTGTGGTTGGCGTTGTTCAAACTTGGCAAGGACAATTTGGAGCGTCTGCAGAAATTCGCACGCAACCACGATGCCGATTGGCGTGCAAGGGCGGCTGCAACAGCAGCCGTGGCACAGGTTGCTTGGCACTATTCCGCCCGTCGCAAGGAGGTTTTTGCCTGGTTTGAAGCATTTTTTGGGTATTACCTGGAAGAATTTCAAGATGACGATGATGCCCTGCTGCTCGGTGCTACCATTTCCGAAGTCGCCGACTTGCGTGCGCCTGACCTGCTTGATGCAATTGAAAGCCTCTTTAATGAGGATTTTGTAGAAACCTCCACATGCGGATCCTTCCTGGAAGTTCAGGGAGATATGTATGAGCCCGTCAACAATTGGGCAAAAAGACCGATCAAAAGCATTTTTGATGTCTACGAGCACTTTACGGATACTTGGGAAGCCTACTCCGACCCGGGAGATGATGATGATGCCGAATTACTGAGCGGCGGTGCCTTCATGCAATCCAAGGACAAAAACAAAGGTTTGGCATCGTTCAATCCCAATCCACAGCTGCCCAAGAAGGAACCCACACCCGGCCGCAACGACCTTTGCCCCTGCGGTAGCGGGAAGAAGTATAAAAAGTGCCACGGCTGATCAGAATTCTCAGAATTCACAGAATTTCCAGAATCGAATACTGATTAGAATTTGAAGGATTGCAATAATTCAAAGTAGTATCGAATTCTCGCAACCGTTCTCAAATTCAACAAGCATGTGAATTCTGCTAATTCTGTAAATTCTGATTCAGACAACAGAAAGTGCCTGCTCCAAGTCCGCGATCAACTCCTCTGGCGATTCCAATCCGACGTAGAGTCTGACAAAATTCCAGGGGAGGGGTGACTCGCTGTAGTTTTGACTCGTGTACAGTGTACAAATGGGGAATTGAAGGCTTTCGTGGCCGCCCCAACTGCAGGCGAGGAGGAAGCGTTGCAGGGCGTCGCTGAAGCGTTCGGCAGCGGCGAGGTCGGGCGCATTGAGCAGGATGGAGAATTGACCGGTGCCTTGGCGCATCAGTTTTTTGGCCAATTCATACTGCGGATGGCTCGGTGAATAAGGGTAAATGACACGTTCGATTTTGGGATGTTGCTCCAAGTAAGCGACGACCTTGGCCGTGGTAGCCGCGACGCGGTCCATCCGGATTTGTAGCGTGCGCAGCCCGCGAATCATCAGCCAAGCCTCATTCGGAGAAATGATGCCGCCGAGGGTCATGAATTCGCCTTTGAAAATCTCCTCGGCAATCGCACGGCTGCAACAGAGCACGCCCGCGACCATGTCGCTATGCCCGCTCAGGTATTTGCTCGCGCTGTGTACGACAATGTCGATGCCCATTTCGATCGGCCGCTGATTGAGCGGCGTCGCATAGCTGTTGTCGATCACCGTACGGATGCCCCTTGACTTGGCCAAGGCGGCCACCGCTGGGATGTCTTGCAGCTCAAACGTCATCGAATTCGGGCTCTCCAGCATAAAAAGCCGGGTATTGGGCTTGCAGGCCGCCTCCCAATTTTCGACCAAGGTGCCGTCGATATAGGTGGTTTCGACGCCAAAGCGCTTCAGAATCTTGCTCAGTAATTTGCCCGTCCAGGAGTACGGCTTTTGTACACACACCACATGGTCGCCTGCTTGGAGGCCTTGCATCACGGCGGCTGCGACTGCGGCACTGCCACTCGCGAAGGCCAACGCAGCTTCTGCGCCTTCCAATGCTGCGATTTTCTGCTGTAAAACCGCCACCGTCGGGTTGTGGCCGCGGGTGTAAAACGGCACGTCCATCTCGTCTTCCAAGGAAGCCCGCATGGCCGCGACATTCGGGAAGCAGAAGTTGCTGCTTTGATACAAAGGCGTGGAGACCGAGCCGTAATGACGCTCGCGGTCTTCGCCCAACTCATTCAAAATGTAGGAGATATCCATGTTTTTTGCCACGAAGACACTAAGGCACAAAGAAACGATTTGCTTACAGGGCAGCCGGGATCATTGCCACCATCGAAATTTCGACTTTGACGTCTTTGGGTAGGCTGTGGACCCAAACGGTTTCCCTCGCTGGGTAGTCGCCGTCAAAATGGCTGCCGTAGATTTCATTCACCGTGGCGAAATTCTCGCCCGGAGCGAGGAAAATTGTCGTTTTGATGACCTGGGCAAAGGTTGTTCCAGCGGCTGATAGAATGGCCTCCAGATTTTTCATCACCTGCTTGCATTGGACATCCAACGGGCCATGGTTGACTTCGTTGGTGGCAGGATCGATGGCAATTTGGCCGGAGACGTAGAGAATATGGCCGACGGCCACCGCTTGGCTATAGGGGCCGATCGCTGCGGGTGCCTTGGACGTGTGAATGATTTCCTTTTTCATCAGTATTGGAATTGATTGTCAATATTAGGAAAACCAAGGCATTCAGCGCCTATCGAGAATACCGAAATCATTCAATTTCCTTCAGAATTTCGTCCAATTCTTTGTCGGAAATGTTGTCTCTCTCCGATTTGTCATAGACCAATAACAGGAACACCTTTTCACCCTGAATCTCAATGAAGGTAATCACTCTGGCCCCGACAGACTTTCCTTTTCCCTTTGAGGAAATTGCAATTTTAATTTTGTAGCAATTTGGCCGAATTTCAATCCCTTGAACAGGTTGTTTCTCAAGGGAATCGATTAACAAACCAAGATCTTCGTCAAAGGATCTATACCGCTTCTTCAATGCTTTCGCAGCTCGGCGGAATGCTTGTGTGACAACGATTTCAAAGCTCATTGAGCAATTCCCTCGCCGTTTGAAGCTTGACTTCTCCGCGTTTTGCGCGATTCACCTCATTGACAGCCTCCTTCAGTTCCTCCAACACCCTCGCTTTTTCCTTCGAAGCCTCATCCAGCTTCACAAAAGAAAAATTCTTGAGCAGCTCCAAAATGAACGCCGCCTTGTCGTCTCGCACTTCGATTGTCATTTTCATCGGTCAATTCAATTTTTGTGTACTCCGGATATCAACCCTTTACAAACCAAAAATACTGAGTTTTTCCTCGAATCGCAATCCGGCAGGCTGACCTTTTCCCCGCTTTTTCCCCTTCAAAATTCGGTTTGAAGCGTCATCTTACTTAATTTTGCAGCAAATTCAATGACGATGAAAAAGGTACTTGTGGTCGGTGACGCAGAGCGCGTAAAGGAGTTCAAAATGCTGAATTTGCAGCATGCAGAGGTCACATATCATGAATACGCGAGTTTCGATTCGATGGAATTGGACTGGAACAGCGAAAGTACTTTTGGTGAAGGCGCGGAGGATGAAGACGAGGACGAAGATGACAACGAACTTGTTTTTGGTGAAGCCGTTGATGATGAGGAAGATGATTTGATTTTTGTCGAGGAAGACGACGACGAGGAGGGGGAAGAGGCCGACGACGAAGGTGGCGATGAATATGTGTTTGGCGGACGATGGGAAGATGACGACGATGATGAGCATGACGATTCGCCCGACACCGACGGTTATGACATCATTTTCGACTTGAATTTTGATGATGACGAGAGTTCGTTTGTGAACTATCTCTACAATGAAGGGCAGGTGGTGATCGCTTGCGCTGTCAAAAAATCATTGGCAGAGATGGTCAGCGGATTCGAGCACATGGATTGCAAAATATTTGGAATGAATGCTTTGCCAACGTTTATTGATCGGCCAAAGCTCGAAATGAGCATGATCGAACGGGCAGATCACATGATTCTCGAGGCAACGATGAAGACCCTCGGACTCGAATACGAACTCGTGCAGGATCAGGTCGGAATGGTCACGCCGCGTGTCGTTTCCATGATCATCAACGAAGCGGCTTTTGTCTTGGGCGAAGGTACAGCCACCGTCGAGGCGGTGGATCAGGCAATGAAACTCGGGACCAACTATCCACAGGGACCGTTTGAATGGTGCGACAAAATCGGCGTTTGGAACGTTGTGGAGGTGATTGAAGCACTGCACAAAACCTACGGAGACGGAAAGTACAAACTGGCACCTGCCTTGCGCAGGCAGCGTGACTTGGACTTGCGTTTCTATCCGCAGCCCTGATCTCGGCCATTTGTTTAAATTGGTCTTGTGAAATGGAATCCGTCAGTGAAAATTCCGCAACGGCCTTGGGTGCTCGCTTTGGTTGTTTTTGCAGTCAATCTCCTGCTCAAAGCACTGTTTTTGGGCGCACAGGACATTGCCCTTGACGAACCATTTACCTTGTTTTGGGCACAGCGTCCTCTCGGTGATATTCTGGAACTTGCAAAAAACGAGAACAATCCGCCGCTTCATTTCCTGATTGAACATATCTGGATTCGCTTTTTCGGAATCGGGCCGTTCAGCGTACGCTTCCCTTCCTTGATTTTCAGCAGTCTTTGTGCCGCGACGGTTTTTCATGTCGGGCAGCGTCACTTTGGTTGGGTTGCCGGCGTCGGGGCAAGTTTGCTTTTCACCTTCTCCACGGAGCAAATCTATTATTCCCACGAGGCAAGAACCTATGCCTTGCTGAGCCTGCTTGTCGCTTTGTCGATCGGTAGCTTTCTACAGATTTTGGACGAGCCACGACGTATTCGGCCCTATTTGCTTTTGGGCATCTGGAATATCCTGTTGATTTATAGCCATTTTCTAGGAATTTGGGTGCTCCTCCTTCAGGCAGTATGCGTGTTGGCGGTTCAAGAGCGCCGCGTTTTAATTCCTCGTTTTCTGGTGCTTTATCTGGCTATTCTCCTTGCTTATGCGCCCAATCTTTATGCCTTGCTGATGCGCCTCCGGTCTGTGGCGGCAACGCCGACGTGGGTGCCCAAACCGCATTGGACCCAGCTTTATGGCCATGTGAACATTTTCTGGAACGGAAAGTGGGCCACGATCGCCTGCATTGTGGTGGTGATCATCGGGTTGGTATTGACTTTTCGCAACGGCGGTAAAGGCCAATTTGCTGGCGACCGAAGGCAATTGCGCAAGGCGCTCATTTTGGGTGCGATGTTTGCCGGCATTTACCTGGGCATCTATATTCAATCCTTGGTATTCACACCGGCTTTCATTCCGCGGTATCTCAGTTGGGTTTCCGTTCCATTTTTCATGGCGGTTGCAGCACTCTTCACCTTGCTATTTGCGGATGTCCGGTGGCGAATGGCCGGATTCGGGTTGATTGTGGCTGCGATGCTCCCGGGTTTCAAGCTGAATCCGGGGAATGACCGGGCTGTGAAGCCGATGGTGGAGTTTGTCAGGCAATCCATGCAACCCGGGACAATTTTGATCATTGCCCCCGACTATTTTGACAAGACCTATCTCTATCATGCCGACCTTCCTCTGTTCCAGGATTATTTGCACTGGCAGGAGAAATTTGCTGCAAAGGGCATTTTTCCAGTCAATGGCTTTTCATCCCTGCCAACCCAGGCCTTGGCCGCGGCGCAGCGGGTCGTGCTCATCGATGCCGATATTCAGTCGGTTTATCCGCAAAATGGGATTCTTGATGGCTTGAAAGCAGATTTTCAAGTGAAACAGGACCAAAATTTCGAAAAGGCGATGCGGGTTTATGTGTTGGAAAGGTAGGGATTCAGGCTGAATTCCTTCGTCGTCACTTCCACTTCTTGAAAAGCGAGCTCCATTTGATTTTCAGGACGCCAAAGAAGGCTTCGTTGAAAATCTTGCCACTCATCTTGCTTTCACCGCGTTTGCGGTCCGTGAAAATGATCGGCACCTCCTTGATTTTGAAGCCGTATTTCCACGTGCGGAATTTCATTTCGATTTGAAAGGCATAGCC
Organism: Bacteroidota bacterium; assembly: GCA_016718825.1. Classification (NCBI taxonomy): domain Bacteria; kingdom Pseudomonadati; phylum Bacteroidota; species Bacteroidota bacterium. The sequence goes on from JADKCL010000006.1 coordinate 274,819, forward strand.
CACGAAGCGTGGCGGCTCTTGCAAAATCTTCTCCAATACGCGTTTACGGTAGCATTTGAATCCCGCAGTGGTGTCGTGCACGGGCATCCAAGTCACGATACGCACATACACGCTCGCATACTTGCTCATAAGTACGCGCCCGCGCGGCCAATTTTCGACGCCGCCGCCTTTGACATAGCGCGAACCGACCGACAGATCAAATCCATCCTTTTCACAAGCGGCCAAAAGGCGTGGCAAGTCATCCGGATTGTGGCTGAAGTCACAGTCCATCTCGAAAAGGAATTCGTAGCCACGCGCCATTCCCCAGCGGAAGCCATGCACGTAAGCCGTTCCAAGGCCTTGTTTTCCAGCGCGTTCCTCGATGAAAAGACGATCGGGATATTCCGTTTGAAGGCCCTTTACGATCGTCGCCGTCCCGTCTGGGGAGCCGTCATCGACAATGAGCAAGTGGAAAGGCTGCGGGAGCGAAAACACTTTTCGCACCATCAGCTCCACATTTTCCTTCTCATTGTAGGTCGGTATGATGACCAAGTACTGGGACATGCGCCAAATATAGGGCAAAAAACCTTGCTGCAAAATCCAATCAGCTACCAAGGTCCTTCTACATCAGGGCAAATTTTCATGGCCTGTTTCTTTGACGAAATCCACTGAATTCTTTCCCGATGCGACTAATTCGAATTTCGGAACAATTTTTTTTGAATTCCTGCCGTATACATTCCTGAACTACGCCCCCTGCTAAGGTTGGATGTTTTGAATGGATAGGCAATTTCTCGCGGAATATGCCTGAGAGAAAGGATGGACAATAAAATGAACAGGTATTTTGAAAGGATTCGCTTGTTTTTGATCGGTTTGGTGTTCCTTTTGGGAGCAGGAAGCATGCATGATGCCCAAGCAGCATCGTCACGGGACGTTTTTCACCGAACTTATTTTTGGCATTTTGACGGTGAGAGCTACGTTTTGGAATATGATTTCCCTTGGGAGACCTACCATTTTTACCAGGAAAAGCAGCGTGTGTTTCACAACTATGCCGTCTATTCCTACGAAAATCCCCATTATTCCTTGTTGCCTGACTTTGTTCGCAAGCTGCAGTGTTTGGCCGATGAATCCCTGATGGACCGGGAAACGACGCTGCGATTTGTCATCGCTTTCGTGCAACAACTTCAATATCAGCCTGAACGCGGTGAGTACCCCAAATTTCCGGTCGAAACGCTTGCCGAGCGGGGTGGAGATTGTGAGGACACGTCCATTTTGCTTGCAGCGATGCTCCGCGAATTGGGTTATTCGGCGATTCTGCTCAATCCTCCTGGTCATATGGCGGTTGCGGTGGCCTGTGACGACTGCAATGGCGCTGCACTTGATCAAAATGGCCTGAAATATTACTATGTCGAAACGACGGCAGCAGGCTACGCCATTGGCGAAGTTCCCGAGGATTATAAGTTCTCCAACGGAAAGGTGCATACCTTGGCGGTCACCCGCGACGACCTTTGGGTGCTCAACGCCTTCGTTCCCAAGCGTGCCTCCTCTGGTTTGGTCTATTTTGTGAGCGAAGACGCCGGTACCGCATTGGCTACGTCGCAGCGCGGAGAACCGGTAAAGGCCACGGCCACCCTCAAGACCGTTGACGTCGCTGGAAAAGTGAGCAAGTCCAGAAGTTATACTGTCGAGCAAAATTGGTAAAATGACCGCGTCGGGGGCGCTATGACCACGCGGTGTGTGCGCCCCTGACGCTGGTTCTGTCCTATGTTGTGTGGTAGCGTCGGGGGCGCTCACACCGCTTTTGGGTAGCGCCCCTTGGGTAGCGCCCCCGACGCGGAAGAAGAAGGTGTGGGTAGCGCCCCCGACGCGAAACTGAAACTGTATCTCAAACCGCAACGCTCGCGTCTGCAAATTGCAGGGTGTAGAGCCTGCGGTAGAGTCCGTCTTGCTCCAGGAGGCTTTGGTGGTTGCCGCGTTCGACGATTTGGCCCTTTTCCATGACGAGGATTTGGTCGGCTTTTTGGATGGTTGAGAGGCGGTGGGCAACGAGGATGGACGTGCGGCCCGCAAGGACCTTGTCAATCGCTGCTTGGATCATTTCCTCGGATTCCGTGTCAATGTTGGAGGTGGCTTCGTCCAAAATGAGGATGCTCGGGTCGAATGCGATCACCCTGGCAAATGCGATCAATTGCCGTTGCCCTGCGCTCAGGGTCGCGCCGCGCTCCTGCACGTTGTACATGTATCCGCCCGGGAGGTTTTCAATGAATTTGTCAGCTCCTACGACTTCTGCCGCGCGTTTGGCCTGTTCCAGCGAAATGCCCGGATGGTTCAGGGTGATATTCTCATAGACCGTGCCCGAAAACAAAAAGACATCCTGCAAGACCAAACCGACCAATTGCCGGAGTTGGCTCAATTCGTAGTCGTCGATGTCGTGGCCATTGATGGCGATTTTGCCACGGTTGATTTCGTAGAAGCGGGTCAAGAGGTTGATAATGGTCGATTTGCCGGCTCCGGTCGAACCCACGAATGCGATTTTCTGCCCCGATTGGACTTCGAAGCTCACATCCCGCAACACCCAATCCTGCTCGGTATAGGCAAACCATACCTTGTCGAAGGTGATTTGCATGTCGCTGCCTTTCGGAGGGGCCATCAATGTGCCTTCATTGGGGATTTTGTCATCTTGGTCGAGAATCTTGAAGATCCTTTCGGCGCTGACCATGCCCAATTGCAGCGTATTGAATTGATCCGCCAACATGCGGATCGGCCGGAAAAACATGTTGATGTACATGAGGAAGGCCACCATGACCCCGAAGCTCAGGTAGTCGTTCAAGACGTTGCCGACGCCGTACCAGACAAGCAATGCCTGCGCGAGGGCCGTGACGACTTCGACAACAGGGAAGAAGATGCTGTATGCCGTTACCGAACGTTGATTGGCCTGTTCGTGCTCGCGGTTGAGCTGCTCGAAGCGGTCATATTCGACCTTTTCGCGGTTGAAGATTTGAATGGCCAACATGCCCGTGATATGCTCCTGCAAAAAGGCATTCATCAGACTCACGTACTTCCGCACACCCTGAAAGGCAGATTTGACGGCATTTTTGAAGATCCAGGTCGCGACAAGCAGGACCGGTACGCTCGTGAGGACCACGAGGGTAAGTTTCCAGCTTGTGGCAAACATCACGGCAAAAATGAAAATCAGCGTGAGCAATTCCTCGAGAATGTGGGCAATGCCTTCGCTGAAAATGTCATTGAGGGTTTCGACGTCGCTGATGGTCCGCGTTTGGAGCATTCCCACGGGATTTTTGTCGAAAAAGCGCAGGTTCATCCCCGTCAGGTGATCGTACACCTTGATGCGAATGTCCCGAATGACGGATTGCCCGAGCCAACCGGTCAGGGATGTGAGCAGGTACATGATGGCTGCGCGCACAAGCAAGAGGCCCAAGGAAATCAGGATCCAAGTGCGGACGCCTGCGACGTTGCCTTGGAGGGTCGGCTTGTCGAGAATGTGCTGAAATACCCAGGGAATGAGCGGGGAAAGGGCTGCGCTGATCAACGTGAGCGAAAGCACGAGGATAAACCGCCCTTTATAGGGACGTGTGTAGGCGAAGAGCCGCTTGATCAGCGCCCAGTCAAATGCCGAACCTTTGACGGCCTCCGGAGATTTTTTCGCTTCTGCCACACTTCTTTTTTCGCCCCGCAAAATTAGCGGAATTCTGTGTAGGAACATGGAAAATGCAGGGAATGTTTTGTTGAATTTGTGGGCTACAATTCGTCAGGATACTGCTGTGGCGTTTGGATGTTGGTCGGGAATCAACTAGATTGGCTCTCCAATTCATCCAACTAAATACCTTTTATGAGTAGCAAGGACGCTATTTCGCAGCCCCGTGCTGAAATTCAGAACCGTGCGGATCTGATTCAAGCGCTCACGGTTGCTTCGCAGCTCGAACACGGGCTCATGCTGATGTACCTTTATGCGGCATTTTCCATGAAGTCATTCCCCGAGGAACTGACGCAAAACGCTGAACCGGAGGTCCTTCGCAGCAAGCTTCGCAATTGGGAAGCGGGCATTTTGCGGGTGGCACGTCAGGAAATGGAGCATCTCGGGTTTGTCTGCAACATGCTTTCGGCGATTGGGGGCAATCAGTATTTTGACCGGCCCAATTTCCCGCAGCCCAAGCAGTTTTGGCCGGTGAAGCTGCCCATTCAACTGGAGCGGTTCAATGTTTCCTCCCTGCTGCGGTTCTTGGCCTTCGAAAAGCCACAAAACCTGAAGGATCCCGACATTGATCCGCTGCTCAAACTTCAGACGACTGCGCTCAAATCCTCCGCACAGCCCATCGAATTGCGGTTTTCCTCCATCGGGGACTTGTATGGGCAGATTCGAAAGGCATTTGCAACCCTTCCCGAAGACCAACTGTTTGTCGTTCCAGCCAAGGAACAAGTCAACAACGACACACTTTTTGGTTCGGGGAGCATGACCAAACCCACGTATGACATGTTCATTTTCAAGGTATGGGACCGCCAAAGTGCGATCAATGCCGTGGATGAGATCATTGAGCAGGGGGAGGGGACGCTTTCGCCAGGGACTTTGAAGGTCAGCGATCTCGATCCCAACTGCCATTATATGCAGTTTCGGAAGATTTTTGAGGAATACATCGGCGGATTTGGCCGGATGAATCCCCCGCAGCCGGTTTTTGAGGGGGCGCGGAATTGTGTGCGCAACCCAGCCTGGGAATTGCATCAGGACACGATCACCATGGAAGTCTTCCGCGGGGTCGATCCACAACCCGAATTGTCGGTTGCCGTGGTGACGCATCCTTGGACCCGCGAACTCATGGGCATCGCCAATACCGCCTACGAATCGCTGATGCAGATGCTCGTGCGCCTGTACACATACGCGGGGGACACTCCTGCGGAGATCGATGGCCTCGTGCAGACGGTGTTTTTCCCGATGATGACCATGGCGATCAGGCCGCTGTCGGAATTGGTGAGTCTGCTGCCGGCCTTTGCGGATGGCAAGGGAGGTTATACTGCGGGTCCCGGCTTCGAATTTTTCCGCACGATCGGCTTCCTGCCCCATAAGCCGGCAGCCTGGATCACGATTCACGAACGGCTTGCTGAAAACGCCGCCAATTTTGCGGAGGCGGTGAAGGTTGTGCCGCCCGAGGTCAAAAAACTGCTGGAGCAACAAGGCTACCGGCCCGATGTGGCCCTGCCTTTCATTCAGCAAAACCTGAGCCGCATTTCCATGAATTTTGCCACCTATATGAATCTCTGAGCCATGTCTGTGATCACACTCAACTTCGAAGGATACGTTCAATGCCGCCTTGCCACCGATCCCGACCCGACCGACGAACGGCGCGGGGTGAGCGGCTATACTTTTGCCTTGCCGGGCGAACCCGACCTGGATTGGACGATTTATACGCAACCCGGCAAAGGCGTCGTGGAACGCATCGGCGTCACCGACCGCAAAGTGGGCGTCAAAGTCACCAGCGGATTTTGTGGAACGGAACCGATCCAAAAAGGGCATCCGCTGTTTGAGGCGCCGCTGTTTCTGGATGATGGGCCGCGGTTTGAGGAGCGCAATTATATTGTGACGAAGGAGACCTTCGGGGTCATCGCACCCTTTCACCTGCGCGTGGCGGGCAAAGGCATTGAAATTCGGCGGTGGATGGATTATTATCCGGGAAAGCCGCTCGATTTTCCGTTGATGGAGACCCCGCAATCGATTTTGCGTCCCTTCACTTCGACGTTTACGCCCGGTTATCCTGCCTGCCCGGCCTTGTTGGGTCCTTCGCAGGACCCATCGGTGTACCGTGCGCAGCGGCTCCGGACTTTGGAGGACATTCGCAGTCGCAGCCGTCTCACGCCCGAAGGATTGGCGGCCATCAACAAACGCATCGATGAACTGCGCATCGACGATCCCCGCGACCGCCGCACGGGGCAATTGCTCAATGCGACGATCTTCGATTTCCAAGTGAATGGTCCGGCGGCGGTCGCCCTCGACAAAACCCCGCTCACCTGGCTCAACGGGAAATTCGGCGACCCCAAAAAACTGCAACAATGGACATACCTCGACCCGAGCAATCCGATGATGCCCTGGCCGATCAACTTCTGGATGGGCAGCTGGGATGCCGACAGCCTGACGTTTTACATGGGCGGCACGCTGAAGGTGTATGATCTTGGGGCTGGGTTTGAAGGCTGGGTACGGGGATTGAAGTAGGGGGGAGGCGTGTCAATTGTCAATGCCTAAAAAACGTTGACCGTAATATCTCCCTTCTATCCTCGGGATTTGCTAAACGCTATCATCATGACCGATCGTCATACCTTTCTGTCATTATACTCAACAGATCGCAGCGAGCGAAATGGGCGGCTGCCTTTCGTTTTTATCCGCAGCGTGTTGCCTTCGGAAGGGAACTCAGTAAGTCAATTACCCAAAAAGGAGCCAAAAACAAAAAGAACCTCTGTGGAGAGATTCTTTTCGTAGTTGGTAGAAATTAAATGATTTGGAGATGCAAATGATCTTTGCTTACTCCAACTCTGCCTTTACGGCTGCATGACCGGAAGATGCGCCTGGGCCATTCGTGTTAAAGACGAACCTGTAAATCCAAATGTCCCCGTTGGTGGTCTCCATTGTGATTTTACCAGGTCCGCCGAGGGCCAAAGCGACGAAGCCTTGTCCGCCGCCAGTCCATTGGTTTCCTGATGAGGGACCCATGGGCAGGGTGACATTGGTGCACACACGGCAGTCCATACCGCTGGACAACGTGATGGCCATGGAGACCACGTCATTTGCACCAGGTCCGGCGAGGTTTACATTATAGTTTACCTGGTCGCCGTTGATGTCGCGTTGCACAAACACGTGGTTGATGCCGTTTTGCGCGAAAGCAGAAGCAGCGAAAAGCAGAAGTGCGAAAATTGCGATGTACTTTTTCATATCAAGATAATGTTGATCGTTTTACTTACAGGCAAAGTTCGGGAGCTCGTTTGGCTCCGGCCTTACCATTCAGCAATTGAAGGCTACCGTTCAGCAATTGCTTGCGGGGAAAATTAGCCTCATCCTTGTCCCTTTTTTTTGGTCCAAAAATTTAAATTGCAGCATGCTTTTTGGGTGGAGGGTGATTCTTTGGTTGATATTTGCGGGTGTTCCCGCCGGCTTGTTTGGGCAATTCGACTTGAACGCCTACCCCATCTCGGTGGCCGAAGGGCTGCCATCCAACACCGTTTTCGACATTGTACAGGATTATCAGGGAGCAATCTGGGTCGGGCATGACCGTGGAATTTCCCGTTACAATGGACTTGGGTTTCAGCATTTCAGTGTTCCAAGTACAGAAACAGCCTTGGCGGGGATTGCACCCTGGGGAAACGACACGGTTTTCGCACGAACCTTCAGCGGTGAAGTTGCCTTGATCAATAGCAATAGACTGCGCATGCAGCCACAGCTCAAACGACCACCGCCTAGTCTTCCCACGTTTTATTTTAATCATTCTGCACGTGTTGCCAATTGCGTTTCGGAACTCTATCAAATCAGTGCCGATTTGCAAGCAAAGACATTGCGTTTTCATTCCTCCTCAGACAGTGTAGAGATATTCGAAGCCATCCTGCAAGGAGACAGCCTGCTGTATGCCTATGCTGCGGTGAACGGGATCACGAGCCTGATCGAAATTTCACTCAAAACGGGAACTTTCTCGCAGTTGCTCCAATTGAAAACCTATGGGAGAGCAAGTGTTTTTATGCTCAGGGGACTTCCGCATGTTTTCTTATACGACGAAATGGATATTTTTCAAATCAACGAAAAGAAGACCTTCGCTGTCGCAAAAGGGGCATTGGACCCTCGCATCAAGATTACGCGCATTGCGGCTATCAACGATTCTGTCATTGCAGTCGGGAGTTACAGCGGTCTATTTTTGCTGGACGAAAAAGGAGCATTGATCGGCCAATATTTTCATGATTATCAAATTTCAGCGATACACGCTGATGAGGAAGGAAACCTGTGGTTGGGCACATTGAAAGACGGTTTGATGGTCGTGCCCTCCATGCATTTGAAGCGTCTGGACATGAGCCGTTTGGACCGAAGAGCCAAGATTTCTTCCCATGCCTTCACCGGTCGGGACTCTGCTGTTTTGGGAAGCATGGATGGCCGGATATTCTGGCTGGACGAAGGCGGGGTTACCTATAGGTCTACAAAACTTCCCCGCAACGGCGAAATCCAGTCTTTTTTTGCAGAATCATCTGGCAAATCGTTGTGGGCATTTTGCGATGGACTTTTCCAAATCGACTGCAAGACGGGAAAAGTATTGGATTCGATCGCGTTGACCTCCACCAAAGTGATCCGCGTGCATGGAGATGCCCTCTTTTGTGGAACTTCCCGAGGGCTTTTTCGCATTTCAGGCAAGCAGCAAACCACGTATATCGTGCAGGAGTGGATTTTGGACATGGAGTTTGACACGGCGGGTAACCTGATCGTCTTGGCGCGTGGAGGTTTGTATTCAATGAATCCCGACAAGGCCGGTTCCACGCCGCAACAAATGAAAATCAAAGGCTTGCCTAAGCTGGCCGGAACGCGCCTTCAACCGCTTCCAAATGGCAGCTTGGCACTTTTGGTACCCCGATCGGGATGCTACCTCATCCAAGGAGACAGCGCAAAAATGATCATAGACCTTTCTCAGGCACCTTGGGCGGAGATCATCCAATTCACAATTCATGAAGGTGTTTTCTATGGGGCTTCGCGTGACCGGGTTTGGGTGCATGATGGCAAATGGCGCGCTTTTGACCAAACCAAGGCTGTGCTGGAGAATGATATCCAGGGGGTGGAGTTCCGGGACGGAAAGTTGTACGTGGTTACGCCACGGTCCTTGCTGCGAATAGATCATTTTACACCCTTGCGTACGGTTCAGCCACGTTTATATGTGCGCAAGGCAGCGGGCAGTTACCATTTCTACAACGGAAAATGGTCATCCCGCCATACCGGTAATTTTGTCCAGCTGGAAATAGAAGCGCTTCCAAGCATCAGCAGCAGGGGAGAGATGCGCGTTTGGTACAACCTGCATGGGCAAGACAGCTTATGGCGGCAGGCTGAATTACACGATGGCCTTTTTAGGATCCGATTGGATCGCCTTGAAGCGGGATACTATCAGCTTGCGGTTCGCGCTGAAAATCAAGACGGAATCCACTCCGAGATTTGGACAGTGGGCTTGACTGTGAATCCGCCCTATTACGCAACATGGTGGTTTTGGACGTTGTGTGTCACGCTGATGGCAGCTGCGGTCTATGGCATTCTGCAATGGCGAATCTGGAAGGAAGAGCAGAAAAACCAAGGTAAAATCGCACAGGAGCGCCTCAAAATCCAGGTGCTCTCCGCTGAACTCAAGGCGATCCGCTCCCAGATGAATCCGCATTTCATTTTCAATACCCTCAGTGCGATTCAGGCCAAGGTATTGGCGCAAGATGGGGATGCTGCCTACGATGACCTTTCCACGTTTTCCAAATTGCTGCGCTCGGTTTTGGATTATTCCTCACGGGAATATATCAGCTTGGAGGAGGAGATGGGCTTCCTTCGGAACTACCTCAAACTCGAGTCGAATCGCTTTGGGGAGGCTTTTCAGTACCGTGTTTCTGTGGATGCTGCGTTGGAAGGGGAATGGATTCGAATTCCGGCCTTGATCACCCAGCCATTCGTAGAAAACGCCCTCCGCCATGGTCTGCTCCATCAAAAAGGACAAAAGCAACTCGACATTTCCTGCACAGGGCAGCCGGGTGATCTGCTGATCCGAATTGCTGACAATGGCATCGGACGGGAAGCTGCGGCCAAGATCAATGCGCAACGAACAGAAAAGCATCAGTCCTTTGCCACCCAAGCCATCGAACAGCGCATTTCCTACCTCCGTCAAAGCGGTGGCCCAACGATCACCCTTTCCATCCAAGACCTGAGCCCCGGAACTGAAGTCAAAATCCGAATTCAAGATGAATGACATTTCCCGCACCTTGCGTGCCCTGATCGTGGATGATGAGGCTCATGCGAAGATGATCATGCGTGCCCTCTTGCAACGTGTGGATCCCCAGGTGGAAATCATCGGTGAAGCATCCAACCTGATGGAAGCGGTCGATCTCATCCAATCGCATTCGCCAGACATTGTTTTCATGGATATTGAAATGCCGGGACATTCGGGTCTTGATATTCGGAAATATCTGGGGAGCCCAGTTCAGTTTGCCCTCGTTTTCGTGACGGCTTATGATCAATATGCCATCCAAGCGATGCGGATCAGTGCGATTGATTACCTGCTCAAGCCACTCGATGTGAATGAGTTGCAGGAGTGCATGGTTCGGATTCGTGCGCGACTTGATTTGGATCATGACCAAGACATTCGCTTGAAACTGCTGGAAGATAACCGGAAATCCAATTCACCTGTCAAGATCGCCATCCAAACTTTGACAGAAACCCATTATCTGAACCTTGAGGATTTGATGTACTTGGAAGCGGATGGGATGTACTCCGTGTTTAGGCTTGCGGATCAGAAAATCGTGGCCTCCAAACCCATCAAAGTTTATGAAGCCATGCTCCCGAAAAACTTCTTCCGCATCCACCGCAGCTACTTGGTCAACTTGGATTTTGTAAGGCAATATTCCAGCTCCGATAGCGCAATCGTGGTATTGAAGAATGGAATGGAACTTCCATTGGCGAGGAACCGGCGGGAAGAATTCCTGGAAGCAAATCAGCATAGGGATCGGTTGTAGAGAAGAATTTTTCCTCGGATGGTGCAGATTAAAGCAGCCATAGGTCTTTGGAATTCAAGGAGATCTACTGGGGTATTTCTTACGTTAAAGATTGATTTTAATCCTTGAAACCGGTCAATTAGGTTTGTTTGGTTGAAAGGGGGGGGGGGGGGGGGGTGTTTAGAGCCCATTCACGGGGCTCCGATATGGGGACGGTGTTTTACAAAGTTTGGCCGAAAGTGCCTTACCTTTTGCTTTCCAGGAAAATTTTGCCAGTCGGGACTGCCCTAACAATGAATTTTCCAAATGGGTCATCGCTAGATTGACAATGAGAACTTTGTTTGTGGGCCCCCACCGGGCCCATGAACCGCTTGATGGTGGGGGGCGGTACCTCTGGGAGTACCGCGATGAAATCGGACGCCGGGAAACGGGGCGATTTGAGGTAATGCGGTGAGGAAAGAAATCGCTGCGTTGCTTTTTCGTGTCTTCAAAATATAACCCTCTGACATTCATTCACTCGTTTCCCTTCAGTAAAATTGTGTTCACTGCATATTCTTCGAATAGACTTTGCGCTTGGCGAGATGGAGGTTGAAGTCGTTGAGCTCAATGTTTTCGAGGTTGAATTTGGTCCCGGCATTGGAGATGTTTTCAACTTTGGCCATCGCCTTCCCAATTTTCATGGACGAAGTGGACATTGCAAAATGTTCAAACGCACCGTCATTGATGCCCGCTGTCTTTGTGAATCCTGGCGTTTTGAGATCGGTGAGTGACACCAAAGGGCCCTTGCCCAATGCCGGCGCAACGCCTAGGGAAAGGTTAAACGCAATTTCGCTTTGGTCTTCGGTGTTCCAGGTGTCGGCAAGCGTGGTAGGGTTGGTGTCTCCCGGTTTTGCAGTGTTGGGTTGACCTTGCTTGTCGATCGCGTCCTTCATGTTGACGTGTATGTTGTCTAGTTCGATGCCGAAAGGTTGCGTGCCGAGGAAGTGCATAATTTGACTGAGAACTTCAGCAGGGGATGCGTCCTCAGAATTTTCGGCAGGATCACTTGGTAACGTTGCTTTGAAGATTTGATAGTCAAGCAGATGAGATAGGGAAATTAGATCGCGGCCATTCTCCTCAATCACTCCGTTTGGCCCAAGTTTGTCCATCAGAATTGTATCCTTCAGCAACCCGCCAACTCCCATACTAAATCCTGGAATTCCTATCTCGATTTGGTAGCGATCACCATTTCGTTCTGCTAGAAGGAACTTTCCTGCATTCGAGGTGAGGTATTTCTACGGTAATCCATTGGGTTAGATTCCCTCTATTGAGGGTTTCCGTGGCAACTACGCTTGCTGGGGATTCAATTGCCTCCAACACAGAGATTTTTTCTGAAACAAAGTTGCGAATGATTTTCGAAATCTGAGGTTCTAGCTGATCCAAGGCGGAATTGATATCAATGTAGCCACCCAAATCGTCGCCTGACCACAATGATGGGCTGACTGTTTCGATAGGGACGATTGCTTGTCCACCCATCAATCTGATCTTGATGGTGCCTCCCTTTTCTTTGGCCGGTTTCATTTGATTGAGGAAGTCAAAACGATCGGAAGGTTCGTAATCGTCGATGGTTTTTCCTGCATTTGGATCTGGCAGATTTCGGTTCTCCTCCTTAGCACTGCCCATCTCCATCAATCGCCTGAAATCATTCAAGACCAGGCTTCCACCCGCCACGGAAACTTTGCCGCCCTTGACTTCATTTCCTTCTTCATCTTTTTGCGAAACGGAAATTTGCAAGCCAGTGGGCGTGTCGATCACCGTCAATTCGCCTTCAATTTTGCCGGTCAATTCCATTTCTCCTGCCAATTGTCCGAATTCCCCGCCGCCAAATTCAGTGCCGCTGATTTTCATGCCATTCAGGGTCGGATTGACCGTGCGCAGGGTAGTGATCGCGTTGTTGGTGTAGGTATCGAGCGATGGATCAATCTTTTTGATGTTGACGGAGGTGGAACCAAACGTGATGAAGGGTAAATGTTCTGCCACCTGATTCAGAATGACGCTCATTTCCTCGTTGTGCATTTGGTTGGGCGACTTGTCGCTGTCACATTCGCCATTTTCGTCGCCCATGGCAAGGCCTAAACCTCCATTTTCCAGCTCAATGTTGATTTCCCCTTCCTTCGTTCGTTCAAAGCTGAATTTCCCCGTGTTAATTTCCGGTGACATCAGCAGTTTTTGCAAAATCTCACTTTGCAACTCGGCGGTGAAGGTCGAATGGATATTGTCGGCAGTAATTTTTCCGGTCAGTTCGGCGTTGCTGAGTTTGTAGTTGAGGTCCTTCATCTGAATATTGGTGATCGACGAAGCCTCATGGCCACTCAAATAGATCGAATTTCCACCCGACACAATATCCAATCCGGCAGCGGTGATATAGTCCACATTCAAGGAACGGATGTGAACGGATTCCAAGGCATTGTCCTTCGCTTTGTTGAATTTGAATTCCATATTGCCACGGATGCCGCCGAGGGTCGCGCCTTTGTCATCGACGGTTTTGAGGCTGAATTGGTTTTCTGCATCATGCCAATTGATTTTGCTCACGCGAATGCCATCTGGTGCTGACGCGTTCATCGTCAGCAATCCATTGTCCATCAATTTGCCATCGGCAGAAAAGCCTTGTCCGCTGAGATTGGCGCCCAATTTGGTGGTTTCCTGCCCGAATTTGGGTGCATTTTTCAAGTCGGCGGCTGTGACCAGGTTGTTAAGGTCGTATTCGTAGCCTTTGTCATCTGCCAAACGACCGATGTAAAATGATCCTGATTGCGTGTCTTGAATATGCAGCATCCCGATGATCAACTCGTCGATTTGCGCGGCATCAAATCCTGCCTTGCCATGCAATTTCGTGAATCCGTTCTCGCCAAACGACATTTCTAAACCTGACAAATAAAGACAATGAATATGGGCGCCTCCTTTGATCGTATATGTTTTGCCGCCCACCGTAACCGCAATGTTGTTGCCTTCGAATGCATCAATGTTCAGGAAATCGAGGGTCATGCTGGACGTTTTAATATCAGGAAGTTTTTTGCCCTTTTCGTCGGGTGTATGATTTTTTTGAAAGCTAGTGCGTAGCGTAATCCCTGCGGAAACCCCTGTCAATGTTGCCGGTGTTGTAGCTTTTCCCTCCAGACCTTTGATTTGAAATGAATCCCCGGCGCCCCGTAATCCAAGGAGGGAACGGTGAGCGATGGCACACTGAATCTTAGTGTGGTCGTTTTGTTACTTTTTTCCGTTTCCCATTCGTCCGGGTCGGTGTCTTGTTTTTTGTCTTTTAGAACCTCTTCCGTGTCCGTGGTAAATTGACCAAAGAAGCTTTCAAAATCACCTCCGAATTTGCTTTTGCCATACGTTCCGGTATTGTTTTCTCCTTTGGCATTGTTGAGGCCAAAGGCCATTTCCGTGTGCTCTTTGCGTGCTTTGGGATTGGCGGGATCGACCGTTGTTTGGGAATAATAATCAAAAGTCAAGTCTTCCGCAGACAGCATCCTTAAATCGCCCCCGATCTCTGTGCCAATTTGTGCACCTAACCCCGTCGTGCTAAAATTGTCCGCACTGAAACTCGTTTTGTCATCGGTCATTCCGGTGATATTGAATTTCTTGTCGAATTTGATTCCAGCATTCAAGAGTTTTACGCCGATCAGTGCTGCATCGCCATCGAGCTTAATATCCATTTCACCTTTTTTGAAGTGGATGTTTTGACCAGTGAGTTTTTCTGCTCGCACTTCGCGGAATACGAGACTTTCGGGCTTGATGCCTTCTTTCTTTTGTTGCTCCAGCGTATCGAGGTTCATTTCGATTTTGGCGGTGAGGTTTTGGAGGTCGAGGAAACTCTCTTTAGACGGATTGATCTTGGCAAAGTACATGCCCGGAATCTCGGGCAAGGTGTTGGCGTGCAGGCTAGGGAGATGCGCCGTTAAGGTCCACATGGTGTCTTGCATTTCCAGTTTACCAGCAATCCATCCCGGCAGGATATCGTTGATATTCATGCCATATTGTTTGGCAAATTTGGCTGGTAGACTCACGTTATCGCCTTCGAAATAAAGACGCTCCTTGTTCATCGAAGACGCTGGGAGTTGATCCTTTTGGTCATACAAACCTGCAGTTTCGGCAAGCAAAGTCTCTTTGCGGTTGTTTTTGTCCAATTCGTGGGTGGGTGCATTCAGCTCCATCGCCAATTCGAGGTGGCCTTTGGGAGCAGGCATGTACGCGGGTGTTCCATCGGCCGCGTAGTTGGAGATCAGTTCCAAATCATTGATGGAAGCCGCCACGAACAATTTTCCTTGGGCTTGCTCATCGCGCAGCGCCTGCTGCAGGCGCGTCTTTTTCTCCACATCGGTGGACGAACAAGCTTGGAGTTCAGCTTGAAGCTGTTTGAGTTTCGTTTCGTGCCCTTGCACCTTCAAAGTTTCAGCGGCGATGATTTCCTTGTATTCTGCAAGTTTGGTCTCATCTGTGATTGTACGGGATGCCTTGGCCTCAAGCGCAGCAGCCTTGGCTTGGTAGGTTTCGAGCATCGATCCACCGATTTGAATGCTCGAAGGGCCCAAAATGGCCTTGCGCATCGTGTCACCTTCGGCAGACATGATATTCTCAATGGAGACTGCATCAAAGCTGATATCCAATTTGGAATCCGAAGCGAAGCTGTTCATCAAAAGGCTGCTCAAGGCGTCGCCGGCGCCATAGCCTTCGTTGGGCATAAAAGGGTCGATGGCGGTCATGAGGGAGTTCATGGCGAGAAAAAGCAGATTGCTGACCTGTGTAGACATGGTGAGTATCATGTTCATCCCATAACCACCTGTGACCGCGCCCACATCGTTGATGCCCTGATTGAGGTGAATGTGCAGGCCCTGAATAGAAATCCTTCCCAGAATCAACGAGCTGCTTCCATCCACAACACGCAGGTTCGTGAGCAACAGATCCGCAATGGAAAGGTCAGAACCGACTTCTTTCTTCTTTTTGTCCTTTGTCTCTGGCCCGGAATGATCTACGTCCCAAGTGAATACCCCGTTGATGCCACTCAAATACCCCTCATCCCACTGAAATGCGGAGTTTCCAAGTTCGTAATCCAGTCCTTCAAACGGCAGATTGTCGCTTTGTAAAGTTGCTTTGCCCTGTTGAATTTGTGTGTCGATTTTGCCAGCATTTGGAAAGCGGGAAGGATCCGCGTTAGGGTCAATTCGCAGGCCAACAATGTCCCCTCCAAGGCCTTCTTGCAGTTCGGTCAAGGAAAAGTCCTTGAGGTTGAGGTTTTCACCTTTGAGTAAAGCAAGGTCGATGAGTTGGCCCATTCGCGAGGTACGTGCAAACTCGGCATCAAACGCCGCTTTGTCGAATTTCTTTCCTTGCGCCTTGGCAGCTGCTTTTGCCTCCTTGAGCGATTTTTGATAATCGGGCTTGTTGCGCTTTCTTGCTTGGCCACGTTCTTTGTTGGTACCCAATGCAGCGCTCTTGAGGGTGAAATCAGTGCCATCTTCAATTTTTGCCGGCTGCTGCCAGCCGCCGGGCTTAAAACCATAATTGTCAAGCAAATCTTGATTGTCTCCCGATTTTCTTGCAAGAATGGACTTTTCAAATGTTTCGCCAGGAGACTTCGTTTTACCCGCTGTGAGAATGAAAAGCACCTTTTCCAGAATTGGCAGATGCTTCCAGATCGTTTCCTGCGAAAGATTTGCTTTAATGGCTACTTCGCATTTAGTCGAAAATGCACCTTGAATCGCGATTCCCAGAAGAATGTCCAAACGATTGGCTTCAAAGGTTGAGTCCTCCCAGGTTTGGGGCATTGCTAGCTGTTCCAGTACGAATGAGGAAGATTTTTCGCCTGCGCCGCGTTCAGGATCAAGTCCGAAATTCAACTGCTCCCTGTATTGATGCGGCAGGTTAAAGACCACATAATAAATGTCATTGGAGTAACGACGTAGCATTTCCTTTCGAACATTGTCTTCAACGCCGCGCAAGATTTCGACAATCTTGATGGCTTCCTCCGGTTGGATATTTGAGGTGACGCCCAATTCTCCCCAATTTTTGTTGATGGCAATAATTTTGGCTACGTTAGACGCAATTTCCTTCTGAATATCAGTACGTTTGGTGGTGAAGTCTGAACCAAGCTCCTCTTCGGCGTTGAGATCGTTTTTCATGTCATCCCTCAAGGCCGAGGCAAAGTCGCTATATTCTTGCAAGCCGGCCAAGTATGCAGCTTTTTCTTCAGGATTGGCAAAGGCATCGGCACCCAAACCTTGCAGCAGGAAGGTTACTTGCGCGACTTCGATCTCCTCCATTTTGGTCTTTTTCTCGCGATGATGGTCGAGCCGATTTCTGAGGATTTCGGAGATCTTTTCCTGTCGTTTAGGCAATGCCTGCAAGGTTGCTGCAATTTCTCGGGGGAAGGCGAGGAAGTTTTGGGTTGTTAGTTTGGAGAGGAAGATGGGAAGAAACGAGTTGTTTTCTGGAATGGTCCAAGTATTTACTATTTCACTTCGATTCAGACTAAAAAGAATCTCAAGAATCTCACTTTTATCTGCAACATTGAATTTACCCCTTTGAATAAGATTATTGATTCTTGAATTTTTGTCATCCTCATCTTCACCTGGCCTATTGAATCCTTTGTATCTGCCTGTGGATGAGTTCTCTTCGTCTGCTGAACTTGCAGTAATTGAAAAGGTAGGTGGTGTCATTGTTGCGCCAAATTCCTCCTCCTTTTCCTCATGAAGAGTTGCAGTTTTATTTTGCTTTCCAGGTAGATTGTTTTCGTGGGTGCTCATGAAGTTGTTGTTTTTTTAGAGATTATCAGTTGGCGAATGGATGCAATTGGGATAGTTCTAATTTGAAAATCCACAAAAAATAGAAAGGTTTTTCCCCATATTCATTTTTAATGGCCATTGTGGCGGAATCTGCTTTTTTTCTTGGTGATGTCAAAGGAAAGAATGCTCGGTATGAGTCAAATAACGGCTTGGAATCATAGTGTACTCTAACAAATACAGAGTCTTGTCCGTTTTGGAGCAAATTTACTGTTGGGACCGATTCCCAACGAAGATGTGTCTTATCACTCAGTTCCCTTGATGTGGTTTCTGACACCCATATTGGAATTCCTCCGCAATTGAAACTGATTCTATACTTCTCGTAACAACCATTTTCCCAGTTCGGCTTTTTTTGCTCCACCTCTAAAATCCGCAAGCCAATTTTACTACCAACCACAGGTTTCCCCTCCAGCTCAACCCTCCCAATCCCAACCCGAGGAGCGTTTGACTTTGGCTTATAGAAACTTACCTCGACAAAGGCCTTCCCAGTTTCCCCATACAGTGCATCAGGCAAAAAAAAGGTGAGTTCAGAATTGGATTTTTTGACGAAATTCCAACTGCTAGGATAGTCAGCTGGCATCGGCACAGGATACCTCCCATTGAGCGTCAGTTCTGGTGTCATGCCGCGGTACTCGCCATTCAATTGTAGAAGGTACTCGGGAAATTGATAGCTCAGCGTGATCATTTTCCCTGCCGCGCCCGCGTAGCGCCTGGCCTCTGAACGCACGAACGCAACCTTCAAATCCGGTAGCAGGGTATCCGGAAACAACTGCGGCGTGTAGAAGTACTTGACCGGCACCTTAAATTGGTCAGCTTTGAGCATAAAGTAAACGCGGTCAGAGTCTTGCACCATGGCGTGCGGAATCAAGAAGCGAACGCGTTTGTCTTGGGGGAGAGATTTCAAGATGAATTTGCCATTTCCAGAATCCACAACGCTTTCGGAAAGTGGGAAAACGGTTTCGGGAATCAGCGGTTCGATGTCCTCTCGTTGATTGCCTGCCATGGAGCCAATTCGAGCCAAGGCTACCGTAAACGCCACAAATGGGTTTTTGCTGTCTCTATAGCTCTCGTCGGAAAAATGTCTACGCACGGTCTCCTTTGAAACCGGCCACTCCACCGCCGAGAGTTCCAAGTCTCCGGTCCATGCGGGCAAGCCGCTCAGATCAATTTCGGCTACGAAGCCTGTTCCATAAACTTGTGGTGCATACGCGGGTCCACGATGCACGCGGGTGTCGGTGGAAGGTCATCGACGAGCCTGCTCTTGGGCACTTGCGAAGCTGTTGGCAGCCAATAGGATGCAGACGAATCCCAAAATTCGTCCCAAACGATTGAAAGCTGAAAATGTGTGGCCTTTAGACATCATGCAATCCGATACGTATTCGTGGGGGTGAAGTTAAACACCTTCAAAATGCCGCGCAGCGGGAATGTACAAACGGACTGTCTGGAAGGACGAAGTGGTCGTTTGACTGTACCAACGGGCAGAGGGCCGCTAGCGCGGCGTGTGAGGGTGTGAGGATTTGGCCGCAGCCTTGCCCTTGCCGTTTCTCAGAATGCAGGGCTTACAGAGCTTTCTACTCCCTTGCCCAAAACTCCCACCGTTCAAGGACGAACGGTGCGGATTCTGGATAAACGGACATCCTGACGGACGAACGGGCAGAGGGGCCGCTAGTGCGGCGTGTGAGTGTGAAGTGCGAGAGGATTTTCCACACCGTTGCCCTTACCGCTTCGCGGAACGCAGTGCCCACACTGTGTTTCCACTCCCAGATCTTGACAGTAGCGCGTTTCCAACCCACACACCGCGTGGCGATAGGGGTTGGAGCGCGGTATTTGACAACCGCTTTGCCCTTCCACGCCATGCCGTTCCGCCTACACATTTCCTGTTTCCAGACTTAGCCTTGGCTGCCGCAGCGCTTGCTGATCCTGAATGGGCAAGTTTGGCTTTGGGGCCTTTGGTTTGGGGTCTGCATCGTCGACAAATGGGTCGTGCGGTGGCTTTTCTGAGGATTCTTCATTCGCAGATTGCCAAAGGAGGAAGATGGCCGGGAAAATCAGCCAAATCCAGGGATAGACAAATTGGGAGAGGTAGCCGGCATATTCAATGTCATTGTCGAGGTCTTCAAACCAACGGGATGAATTTCCGCCGTATTCGGTGGCGCCGGCGAGGTTGCCGATGGCTGACATGCAGATGGCAAGAACCACTAAAATACCTAACAAGGCGCCTCTGCGTTGGACAGAAGGCAAACGTTTCAGGAGTTTTTGGTCGAGTACCATGGCCCCCATCACCAGCAAAACTGCCGGACTTAGAATCACGATTGTAGGCCAAAAGCCTTCCAAGTACACCTGATTGATCGCCAACAACCAAGCCATGATTTGAGAAACCACAAGTAGAATTTTTACATACACCACAATCGGCGCGGCGGTATTGCCATCGGGCTCCTGACTCTTCACCGATGTCCATTTTCCCTGAAACAGAAACGCCCATTGACTGACGAGCAGCAAGGCGGTTCCAATCATGCAGGTGAAGAAGGTGATGGCCAAACCTTGCGAAAGGATAAGCCCCAGCAGGAAATAGACCACGCCGCCGATCAAGAAGTAGTTTTTTGCGTTCATGGATTGGGTGAATTCGAATCGCGTGCTTTGGAGTTTCGTGCGTGTACGGGGGAGACTCGAAAGGGTTGGGATCGGCGGTTGACGGTTTGTGACAATGGTTGGAGGCTTGCGGAGGCTGTGTTCTGCTTTCAGTAAAACGAAGAAAGCGTCCCGCTCGCGTGACAGATGTCGGTCGCAATGGTCGTGAGGTTTTGGGTAAAGGTTTTCAAGCTCGTATTTTGATTCGTGATTTTGTCAGTGTGAGCAGAGGGCCGCTGACGCGGCGTGCGAGGGGGTAACGCGGGGTGTGTGTGAGTAAACGCGGCATGTGCGTGTAGTGTGCGTGCGCGAAGGCCGCTAACGGGCGCGGCTTGTCGTAGTGCGTGTGCGTGTGCCCAAACCCTTGCCCAAACCCTTTCGACGACGCTCATTCTGCCAACAAATCCCCCAAAATCCGGTTTGGACTTTGCCGATCTAAAATGCAACTTTAGAACGTGGCGTTTTACGGAATTTTTGTTCAGTCAATCAGTAGGGTTATCATCGGTATGCGGTTCATTGTCAGTCTCCTCGTTTTGTGGTTTTCTCTGTTTTTGGGTCTTGCCAAGGCTCAGAGTATTTCGTTTATCACGCAAACGAGCAATACCACCACTTGTGGCATGCCTACGGGGATGGGTGTGATCTATCAAAACCTCGGGGTCGATACGCTGCGCAACGTGCAAGTGGCGGTGACGTTTCCCGCAGGTGTGCAGTATGTGCCGGGCAGTCTGGTCGGTCCGGGATTTGCCGAATTGAACATCAGTAATTTGGATTCGGTGATTTTTTCGACGACCAATCTTGCACCGCTTCGATCGGATACTTTTTTGATCTTGGTAGAGGCGCGCTGCGGCGCTGTGGATAGTTCGGCTGCGACCAATGGCATCTATGTCATGCACAGTACGGGCACGGTGATGGGGACTTCGATGCCTTACAATATTTTGAGCCCTGCCTTGAGCGTGCAGTCGGTCACGCCTTCAAGTTTCACGGGTCCGCTGGGGGCGAGTTTTCAGCGTTGTGTTTCGGTGATCAATGGTGGATATGGGGCAGTGTCTCATTTCAACGTGGTGTTGGAATCGGCTGTCTCTTCGTTGTTGCAATCGGGTTTTACGCTGACGGCGAATGGCGCGCCATTGTTTGCTACGGTTTCCGGGGACAGCATGACGCTGGCATTTGGTCCGGCGCATATTCAGGCGATCGGCGATTTGGATACCTTGTTTGAGCAAAATGAAGTGATCCAATTCTGTTTTACCGTCAATGTTGTGGATTGCATTGACCTGTCTACCGCGATCGGGACGAATTGGGGATGCCATGGGGCAATTTGTGAAACGCAAACGAGCGGGGCAAATGTGATTGTTCCGGCCTTGGTGCCCAATGTCGTGACGACCGATTTCTATGTCGAAAACCGCTGCTACGGTGGTGGAAGCCCGTCTTTGATCAAAATTGTGCTGCGCAATACGGGTTCGGGGCCTGCACGCGACGTGGTGGTGGATCTTTGGCAGGGCGAACCGACGGGACCTTCGAATGGGTATATTTCGCGGCTTGATTCGAACAATATCATTCTGAAAAGTACCCTCGGCGGTGTGACGGGGATGGCTGCATTTTCGGTCGAGGTGCAAGCGCCGGGGGCAAATCTCGGGTGTTTGGGGCCGAATCCGCTGCGGAGGATCAAGGTGCGCATTCCATTTTTGCAACCCGGCGAAAGGGATACGCTGATCATCGAGCAATATACCTGCTGCAAAACTTGGTGTGCCAATGCGCCCACGGTCATGCAACGCACGCATTATCAAGTCGAATACCACGATCAATGCTTTACGAGCAATTTCGTGTTGCCTGCAAATATTGTGACAAGTTGGAATTTTGGCAGGGTGATCTCCTTTACCAACAGCGGATTGTATGACATTCCCCTGGGCGACTCTGCAAATTATGAGATTGAGCATTCTGATTTCCGGTTTTTCAATTTTTCGCCGGGCGGATATGCTTGGGTGGATCTGGTTGTGCCTCCGGGATTGGACGTGGTCACCGGGCCGGGTGCCATTCGATTTGAGGATATCAATGGCGATTTGTGGAACCCTTACAGTGTGATTACTTCGGGAGACACGGTGCGGTCCTTTATCAGTTTGCCACAGCCGGGGCCTTTCAGTCTGGAAAAGGCACTCTTTAAATTCCGGTTGACCAACGACTGCTCGGGTGGACCTTGCAGCGGTGGACCCAAGACGGTTCAATATTCGATTCATGAACTTGCGGACCTCAGTTGCGGTTGCCGAAGCCTGATTGGTTGCCATAGTTTTGTGGTGAATTCCCATTGCGGCATTTGTCCTACGACCTGTGTGAACGGTGGCATGCTGTTTACCGGCTTCGAATCCTACCGCAAAAACTACGGCCTTCCCGACAATGACAACAACGGTTTGGCAGATGGATTTGGGGTGATCGACATGCAACGGGTGCGCACGCAGCACTTGATGTTGCGGGATACGCTTGTGACGAGATTCCATGGAATCGTCGATACGACGGCTGCAAGGCCATTTTGGGCAGAGGGCTTTGCCCGGTCTACGATCACACGCGGCACAAGCCTTACGCCTGTCAGGTACCGTGTGAGAATCGTCGACGTGAGTACCAATACGACGTATAACTGCAATCTGGCAGCGCCTACGCTCACTACCGCAGGAACCACGCGCACGTTTTCCTACAATTTGAGCGTCGCTTCCTTGGCAGCCTGCTTGCCACCCGGTTTTGTCTATGAGGTCAATGACACGGTAGATGTCACGGCGGAATATGTGGTTTCCAACAATATCGGGAGTGTCGTGGAGGCACAAACGATTACCAACCAATTCTTTTTGCAACCCAACGGCGGCGGATTGCAGGCTTCTTGCGACAACTATTCCGGAGGATTTGTCTTGGTAGGCTATTATTATACTTCCTCCGGTCCCGATGAATTCAGTGCCGTGGGTTGCAACAATGTGACGGTGACTGAAAATTATTATCTCAGCATCGGCAATTGCTGCAGCAACTATGCGGGGGGCAATATTTTTGACTACGAATTCAGGCATTGGGGAATCCCGCAATTGGCAAGGTTTTTTGTGCCCGCGGGCTATACGTTTGTCTCAGCGAGTTTGCGGCATTACCGCACTTCCGGTTCGCAGGCGAGTGTGAATACCCTGTTGCCGATCACGCCGACGGTCATCAGCAATGACACCATTTATTTCAACCTTGCCTCCCAATTTGTGAACAATGGCGGCACGTTGGTGCTCGGCGACGATGGCTATATCGGGACCGTGAATGTGGTTTTGCGCCCTTCGTGCAGGGTACTGCCGGATGTGATGCAACCGGTGAAGTATTTCTGGAATTTTGCGCCGATCCCCGCGCTTACCGGTCCGGGTAGTGTCGCGCCTACGCAGTCGCGCGTGGATTCGATCTCGTATGAAAGCCCAAGTCTCACGATCAATCCGCTGTTGCCCAATGCGCCGGGGCTTAGCTCGGTGGTCTCCTGGGATTTTACACTGGAAAACAATTCCAACCTTGCTGCAGCCACCAATGCTTGGTTTGCCTTGGTGAGTCCATCCGGACAAATTGTGCCGACTTCGGTTCGGTATTTGTTTAACAATTCCCTGCTGACGGCTGTCGGGGGGATTTATCAGATTGGCACCTTGCCGCAAGACAGTGCCCGCGCCTACCGCATCACGGCAGAATATGCCAATTGTTCGCCTGACTCCTTGCGCATCGTCGCAGGTTGGGATTGCAATGCCTTTCCTGCCAATCTCGGCGCTTATCCCTGCGCGCTCGCGGAGGCTTGGCTTTATATTCAGCCGCAGCCCTCGTTGTTGCAGGCTACGTTTGCCACCGAACCGGGTCCGCATGGGATTTGTGACAGCTTGAGGGTGGATGTACAAGTTGTGTCTTCGCAATTGGCTCGTGTGAAGGACATCCTCTTGGCCGTAAGTTTGCCACTTTCTGGCGGACTGACTTACAGCATGGGGTCCGCGCAGATGCAATATCCCCTCACTGCTGGTTATGCGGCGATTCCGAATCCGACGATTGCGGGAAACTTGTTGACTTGGGACATCAATGCGATCAACGCCTTGATCGCCGCAAGCGACCTTCCCGGCACGACGCGTCCGGATTCCAATGTATTCAATTTGCGATTTTACCTGTACACGAATTGTGACATGATTTCCGGGGATCGGATTCGGTTGCGGTTGGATGGTAGCCGCGCCTGCGGCGATGCTTTGACGCCTGTTTTGATGTTGTCGGATCCGATTCTGATCCAAGGCGCGGTGCAGCCCTATGTCACACAATGTACGGCCACTGCTGTTGATGCTTCGGCTTGCCCGATCAGCAAAACAATTACCGTGGAGATGGTCAATGCAGGGGCGGCCTTTACCAATTCCGGCGACAGTTTATTTGTCAATTTGGGTCCGGGGTACAGCTATGGTGCAGGATTTGTGGGTCAATTGAATGCCCCGACGAATATCAATCCACAGATTCAATCGAATCCTGGCGGCGTGCGTTTGGGCTGGGAAATTCCGGCGGCTTTGCCGGTGGGGGATACAATGCGGTTCACGTTCAATGTCAATGTCGGCGATGCGGTGCCCTGCGGGGCAGATATTGTGACGGTGCAGACGGTGACGACGCAGACCTTGTTTTGTGCGCGTACCTTGAGCAATTGCACGGCATCCACGCAGACGGGTTCGGCTGTGTTGAATCTGAATATTGTGCGGTCGAATCTGAGTTTTGTTGCGTTTAATTCGACGATTCAGCCGATCGTGGGCGGCTCGACCTACAATTATACCGGTACGCTTCAAAATTCAGGACC
Source organism: Bacteroidota bacterium (assembly GCA_016718825.1). Taxonomy (NCBI): domain Bacteria; kingdom Pseudomonadati; phylum Bacteroidota; species Bacteroidota bacterium. The sequence goes on from JADKCL010000006.1 coordinate 299,761, forward strand.
TGCAATTCCGCCGGGAGTCTCGGTGAATGTCAATTTCTATTGCGACAATGACAATTCCTCGGGCTACTCGCCGGGAGACATTCCTTTGGGGATCTATACCACAACGGCCGGTCTGGTGAATGGAGGGACGCACAATCTCTCCGGGAATTTCTTCATTCCGACAGGAAGCTGCGGCCTCGGAAACGCGATTTATGCGCTTGTGGCGCCCAATTCGATGGCTGGATTGTGTATCTGCGACACTGCAAACAGCAATACGAATGTCATCCTCCCCGTCGAATGGCTTTCAGTTTCCGGCGCGGCACTTCCACTGGAGAATGAGGTGCGTTGGGAGGTCAATGTCCTGCCTGATCACCGGTATTTTGTGCTGGAGAAATTGACGGTCAATGGCTGGATGGCGATTTCCCCGCGGATTTTTGACCTGCAGTCTGCTTATGCTTGGCGTGATGCGCAACCCGCAGTGTTGGAATATTACAGGGTGCAGGCAGCCGATGCCAATGGCGGCTTGCATTATTCGCAGCAGGTGGAGATTGTGCGGGACGGATTTGTTGAAAATTTGCGCGTTTACCCCAATCCCACCCGCAATACGGTGTTTTTGCAGGCAGTGGGTGGCGCAGCATACCGCATCTACAATGCCTTTGGGCAATTGATCCTCGATGGTTCGCTCAGTGACAATCGCCCAAGCGAAATCAGTTTGGCGGGGATTGCGGCGGGAATGTACCTTGTGGAGTTTCGACATGGTGGTCGTCAGGCGACGTTGCGGTTGGTGGTGGAGTAGTGCGGCGCTGGGTAAATCAACCTGAAAGAAAGGAATTGTTGCATTGCGCATTGGTTGCGGATGGCCCCAATCCGTGAATCCTGCAATACATTCCGCGGCTTCTGCAATACATCCGGTTGCCACAATTCCATTCTTTGCATTGAAACTTCTACAGTAGGCTGTTCCCATTGAGGATCGCCACTGAAGTGGATTCGAATAAAAATTGAATTCGACTCGAAAGTCATCAACGCAAAGATTATGAAACGTTTATTACTCGGTTTTGGGATTTTGACACTGATGGGATTGCAGCCCCTGATGGCAGGTTCCTCCAGAGACGGCGGCGAAAAGCAGACCCAACAACAAGTCAGCGGCCCCGAAGTGCGTGCCGAGCACGGCGAAATGGCGACGATGGCCGAATTGGAAGCTCCGGCCGTCGATGTGACGCCTCAAACAACTGAAACCAATGCCCTTGAGGCAAGGATCCGCACCACAAAACAATCCAAATCAGACGCCCCTGTTGCCGTTAAAAGGGCACAAGTGAAGCAGCATCCTGCGAAATTATTCGGCAAGAAAAGTACGCACAATGGCGGATCGACCTTCGGCATGTTGTCCTTGATCTTTGGCGTGATCGGATTTGTTTTTGCATGGTTTTTATGGCCTGTCGGCTTGGCGATTGCAATTTGTGCCATCATTTTTGGCGTGATCGGCCTGAGCGGTGGCAGACCCGGCGGCGGAATGGCACTTGCGGGCTTGCTGCTCGGGATTGCGACGATCTTGTTGCCGATCTTTATCTACGCTTGGATTGGGGCGATGTAAAGGGTTTATCCTTATATCATTGCGAATCAGAATATTGGGTTGAATGGGGCCATTTTTATTGGGTCCATTCAACCCAAATTGTTGTGGCCCAAGTCATCCAAAATTGCGTTCGTTCTCAGGCGAATTCCAATTCGACCAAACTGCCTTCTGGATAAACGACTTCACTCAAGTACAAGCCATCGGCGGATTCGGCGGGGCCTGCGGCTTTGCGGTCCTTGCCTTCGATGATTTTGCGGAGTCCGGCTTCGTCCAGGTCGCCTTTTCCGATCATCAGGAGGGTGCCGACGATGGTGCGTACCATGCCGCGCAGAAAGCGGTTGGCCTTGATGTGGTAGACGAGCATGTCACCTTCCCATTCGAAGTAGGAATGGGTAATCGCACAAATATGGGTCTTTTGATTGCCGCGGGTTTTGGTGAAGCATTCGAAGGAATCGTACTCCAACAGGATCGGTGCGGCGGCAAACATGGCCTCAAAGTTCAGGGATGAACGTTTTTCCTTGATCCAACGCGCAAACTGGTAATGCATGGGATCCTTTTCAAATACCAATTGGTAGCGGTAGGCGCGTTGAATGCCGGAGAAACGTGCGTGGAAATTGCCTTCGACGGCTTTGTACACCTTCGTGATCGCGATGTCCTTGGGAAGAATGGCGTTGATGGCCTTGTGGAAATGCGGATGCAATTCGCCGTCGTAGTCGAAGTGGGCGGGTAGTTGCAGCGCATGCACGCCGGTATCGGTGCGTCCGGCGCCGTAGGTGCTGATGGGGGTGCGCAGGACTTTGGTGAGGGTGTCGTCCAATTCGCCTTGCACGGTGGTGCAATCGGGCTGGATTTGCCATCCGGCGTAGGCGGTGCCTTTGTACCTTACATCGACGACGTATCTAGGCATAAATCAGTGTGAGCGCGGAGTGTGAGAGCGGAGAGATATTGCGCAAAGGTCAAACTTCATATTTCTTTGCGGCCCGGCGCCTGTATCGCCAGCGGGGCGTCTTTGCGGTTTTTTATTGGGAATCAGCACCGTTCCACGATCATGGAGGCGCCTTGACCGACGCCGATGCACATGCTTGCGAGTCCGTAGCGCACTTCGGGGCGGCGTTTCATCTCGTGCACGAGGGTGGTCATGATGCGCGCGCCCGAGCAGCCGAGCGGATGGCCGAGGGCGATGGCACCGCCATTGACGTTCACGATCTGCGGATCGAGTCCCAATTCACGGATGCAGGGGATGCTCTGTGCTGCGAAGGCTTCGTTCAGTTCGACGAGGCCGAGGTCTTTGACCGTGAGTCCGGCGCGTTGCAGGGCCTTTTGGGTGGCGGGAACCGGGCCGATGCCCATGATGGCCGGATCGACGCCTGCCACGGCATTGGAGACGATGCGGGCGATGGGGGTGAGGTTGAACTTCTTGAGGGCGTCTTCGTCGCAAAGCAGGAGGGCGGAGGCGCCGTCGTTGATGCCGGAGCTGTTGCCTGCGGTCACCGAACCGCCTTCGCGGAAGACGGGCTTGAGCTTGGCGAGGCTTTCGAGGGTGGTATCGGTGCGCGGATGTTCGTCGGCGGCGAAGGCAATCGGGTCGCCTTTGCGTTGGGGGAGCATCACCGGAATAATTTCATCTGCGAATCGGCCGGCTGCTTGGGCGGCCTTGTATTTCATCTGCGTGTCGTAGGCGAATTGATCCTGCTCTTCGCGGGTGATTTTGTATTTATCGGCCAGATTTTCAGCGGTTTCGCCCATCGTGTAGGGATGGTAGAGTTTGCTGAGGGCGGGGTTGATGAAGCGCCATCCGAAGGTGGTGTCGACCATTTCGGGGAGGCGTCCGAATGCGCTGTCGCTTTTGGCCTGGACGAAAGGTCCGCGGGTCATGGATTCTTCGCCGCCGGCGATGTAGACGGTGCCTTCGCCGAGGCGGATGCCGCGTCCTGCGTCGATGAGGGCCTGCAAGCCACTGGCGCAGAGGCGGTTCACGGTCACGCCTGCGACGGTGGTGGGCAAACCTGCGAGCAGGGCGGCCATGCGGGCGACGTTGCGGTTGTCTTCGCCTGCTTGGTTGGCTGCACCGGCGATGACCTCTTCGATGGCGCCGAGGTCCAAACTTGGATTGCGCTGAATCAATGCCTTGATGACCAATGCAAGCATGTCATCGGGACGGATATGGCTCAAACTGCCGGCGTAGCGGCCAATGGGCGTGCGGACTGCGTCCACGATGTAGGCGGTTTTCATGGGGCAAATCTAAGGATTAATGGAGAATGGAAAATTGAGAATGGAGAATTGAGAACTGCGAAGCAATCACCGAAGGTAAACGAAGTGCAGCGAAGCTAATTGAGAACTAAAGGGGCTTTGACCATGGTTGTTTTCAATGTGGAGAGTTGAGAGTTGAAAGTGGAGCGTTAAACGTGGATCCAACTCTCAACGCTCCACAGGTTCAGCGGTAAGGTGATTGTGCGCAAATCAAGCATCCAGCGTTTTGCCTTGCTTCGGAGAAGCCTAGGTCTTGGTAGCATCAGAGGAAAAACGAATTTTTATCCGTCGGCCCATTTTGGCGCGGCCAAAATGGGCCGACGAGATGATAGGGACGGCGTTTTTGCGGGCTACCAAGACGACGCCCCGCTGGGGCAAATTCAAAAATGGGCCGACGAGATTCTTTTCGGGCGTTTTGCCGCGCTACCTAGACGAGGCCCCGCCGAGGCAAAGGCGGATTCTGTGGAATGGGTTGAAGCAGAAAAAATGTTGGATTCTAATGGTGACCTTGGAGCGAGATGGATATTTTCTTCTTAAGTTCGAAATCCCATTGCATTTGTACCGCAATCAGTTTCCGGTGACGTTTTCCAATTGCTCAAAGATGTCGTCGAAGGTATCGTCGTTGAGGTGTTTCCATTCTGCTTTCCATTCGTCGTTTTCCTTGACCAATTCGAGCCACCGTTCCTTGTCATTTTTGGTGTAGTGGACCGTGGCGTATTGGTCATTCTGCTTGACGTCGAGGATTTTGATGTGATCGGGCTGACTGCGTTTGCTGTTGTAATTCAGCATGTCCAAGGACCGCTGTGCATCTTCTGTGGCATACTTCATCGCCTCTCGGACTTCCCCGGAATGCAAGGCTTCGAGGAAAAGCTTGGCGATGTAACCAGCATCTTGCGGGTTTGCAATTCCGGGTGAGGAAGAATTGGGATCGACGGCGGCGTAAATGACCTTCCATTCGCCATTTTCCTGGATCAGACTGAGGATGTGGGGATTGCCGTCCTGTTTGAATTCGACGACGGCACGCTCGCCGGAGATTTTTTCTTCGCCGACTTCAAATTGGATGATGTGATCGCCAATCGCTTGATTTTTTGCGGCCAATTCGGCGAGGGGCGCTTGGGATTCAGCGGATGCAAATTGTTGGGCGCCTTTGTAATCGCCGACCTGAATGGCTGTCAAATAGCGTTCCGCGACGGATTTGGGGCTCTTGCCCGCGCAGGCGCTAAGGAAAATTGTCAAAACCAAGGGAACCAACCAACGGGAAAAAGTTGTCTTCATCGTGTGAAATGCGGAATTCGGTGGATTTATACGGCGAAGGGGCAAAATGTTCTGTTCCACAAATTGAGGTCTGAGCTTTGCGTCCGCGACAGACGTCGTTGTACGCGGACGACAAACAAGATTGGTGCTTCAGGAGTGGATTTGATTCCAAACGCATGTTGGGAATTGAGATTTCAGGAATTGACTTACTCTTCAGCTCCGCCGTCCATCGCCTCGATCACTTCCTCTTCGAGTTCGTCGGTATCCAACTTGGTCGTGGAGGTTTTGGTCCATGCGGCTTTCCATTTGCCATCTTCCTTGACCATGTCGAGCGTTTTGAGGACGCCGTTTTCGTGGTAAAAAACAGATGCACGGTCGCCTTCGTATTTGATGTCCCCCATTTCGATTTTGTCTGGCTTGGCCTTTTTGGCTTCGAATGTGCCAGCCATCATGTCGAGCGAGGCTTGCGCGTCTCTGGTGGCGTACTTTTTGGCGCCGTTCATGTCGCCATGGGCGAATGCATTCAAGAATTTTTCGGCATTGGTAGCGGCACCTCCATCCAAGTCGGATTTGCTGAAGGCTGCTTTCCATTTGCCGTCTTCCTTGCTGAGCTTCAGGACTTTTTCGTCGTCGTTGTCTTTGTAGACGACGGTAGCTTTGTTTTCGGAGATGGTTTCCTCGCCGATTTGGATTTTGTGGGGTTCGGCGATGTGGTCTTTGTCATTTGCGGCGGCCATATCGAGGGCGGTATGGGACTCCTTGGTGGCCCATTTTTTGGCGGCTTCGAAGTCTCCGACGGAGACGGCGGTCAGGAATTTTTCGGCGACTTGCTTGGGGGATTCCCCGGCGCATGCCCAGAGGATGATCACGGTGAGAAAGGCCAATCCGCTGAATTTGAGTGTTCTTTTCATGTTTTTGAGGATGAATTTTCCGATTTAGAGGTAAAGAGGGCTGCCACCGGACCGGTCATTCGAAGGCAGCAGCATTCAAATATTGGAAAATGTCGGGGAAAATGCGAATCTGGATAGCGAGGGGAGGTCCAACGTGTGCATTTGGCTTTCGTCTTGCTTCGGAGAAGCCTAGGTCTTGGTAGCATCGGATTCACAACGTTTTTTTATCCGTCGGCCCATTTTGGCGAGGCCAAAATGGGCCGACGAATTTCGATCTACGGGATGCCGATGCTACCTAGACGAGGCCACGCTGGGGCAAAGGCGCGATGCGCGGAGAATGGCGCATGGAAGTTGTTGACGAATTGTTGACTCTCAACTCTTATCAAAATCAGCAGTACGGTGATCAGTGTTGGTTGCTTCTAGGCTTAGAGATGCTTCGCTGCGCTCTGCATGACTAGAGGACTGCGCTCTGCATGACTAGGGGGGGCGGGGGGGGGGGGGGGGGGGGGGGGGGGGGGGGGGCAGGGGGGGGGGGGGGGGGGGGGGGGGGTTTCTCCGTATCTTCGGGCCCTCAAAAGTCATTTTTGATATGATACAGCGTCTTCAAACGATTTTGTTGTTTTTGGCCTCGGCACTTTGTGTGGCCTTCCTTTTTTTCCCGACTTGGATGGTAGTCAACCCCGACAATGGCGAAGGTGGCTCCAAAACAATCACTGCCTACCCAATGAAAGTGGTGGTGGAAAGTTCGGAAATGAGCCTGACGAATGCCTTTTCCACGAATGCGCTTCCGCTGACGGAAAATACTTTCGTGCTGATTCAATTCATCGCTGTGATCGCGATCGCCATTCTCCTTTTGGTGACGATTTTCATGTTCAACAACCGCGATTTGCAGGTAAAAATGGCCTACGGGGCAATGTTTTTGTTCATGGGCATGTTTGTGATGCTCGTGCCGATCCGCACTTGGCTGCAGGAAATGGGCGGTGACCCGACGATTGCCGGTGAATTGTACCAATCTGTGCCGCAATGGGGTTTGGGTGCGCCATTGACCGCCATGCTCCTCACTTGGTGGGCGATCAAGCGGATTCAGAAGGATGAGAAGCTCGTTCAGGGCATGAACCGCCTGCGCTGATGGCGAGTGGCAGACTTTTCCGTGCTGCCAATATCCACCTCGTTTTGGCGGGGCTGCTGAGCGGTGCCATGCTTTTCGCGCCCATTGCATTTGCCTCCAATTTCAGCGCCAATGTCCATGCGTCGATTTATGGAACATGGGTTGTGCTCGATCAGGATGTGGGTGCTGGCGTTGATTTTGTCACCAAGCGCTACCTTTTTCAACTCCCTTTGCATTTACCTTATGCGATCCTCGGCGGATTGGTCTGCTTTTGGCTGCTCGCCATGGTTTGGATCAACCGCGACGACATCAGCAAACGCAAGGCGCTGCGTTCGATTTTTGGGCTGGCAGTTTTGCATGCCGGATTTGGCATCTTGATTCGCCTTTTTGCAACCAACCATGTCGGTCAGGCCACCAACGAACTCAGCTTGGAATCCGGCTTTCAGCGCGAATATTTTCTGCATTTGTTCATTCTCTACTTCATCTGGCGTTCGCTTTCGAATGTCTCCCGCAACATCCGCGCAAAGCAGCAGCCGGAAGTCACCGACGTTCAGGAATAACCTCCGACGGCGTTGCGACGTAAAGCATCCATGACTGATCGCAAAACCGCCCGCGACGGTAGAAAAGCATACTGGTTTTGGTTTATCCTTGATCGATTGGCCATGATCCGTTTGCTGCTTGCTACCTTGATTGTCCCTTTTGCTTTTCTGATTGCGCTTTCCAGTGCCTTTTCGTCTTGTCAGTCCCACTCTGCAACGAATATCTCCCGCATTCCCCTGGAAATCAGCAAAATCGATACGATGAAAACGCGGATCGTGATCGAAAAATCGAAGTACCAATTGCATCTCTACGAATCTGACAAGCTCCTCCGCACTTATCCCGTGGTTTTTGGCGGCGATCCGGTGACGGACAAATATCGGGAAGGCGACAGCCGCACGCCGGAGGGGGTATTTCATGTGCGCACCAAATATGACCATGCCAAATGGAGCAAATTCATCTGGGTGGATTATCCCACAGCAGAGTCTTATCAGCGTTTTGAGCGAAGGATGGCTGCCGGCGAAATTCCACGAGACGCGACGATTGGCGGCGATATCGGCATTCACGGGGTGCCCGAAGGCATGGACGGGATGATCGCCGAGCGCTTCAATTGGACGCTAGGCTGCATTTCGCTCACCCGCGCAGATGTCGACGAATTGTATGCAGCGATCCGTACGGGGACGGAAATCAAGATTTTGCATTGAGCGGAATCACTCGACCGGAACCCATTCGAAGGTCATGGGATTGGCTTCCATGCCGTTGGTGAGCACCAACAAGTTGGGTTCCAGGGTCAGGATGTCCATTTCGCCGGGACTTGGGCGGCCGTCGGCTTGGGTGATCAGGACCTTTTTGTCCGGGCTGAGCGACCATTTGCCGCGTTCCAATTCGCCCAGCAAGATCTCGTAACGGCCATTTTTGAAGAAGGTAAACGTCGAATTGGCCATGATCGCGGGATCCATTTGTTGGCTGCGCATGTCGAGCTTGTTGAGTTTCCAGCTTTTGGTGATTATTTCCTCGGGGGTAGCCTTTTTTCCGCCCAATCCGCCTTCACCACATGCAGCGAAAAGCATTGTCAACAACACCAAAACCCCAATTTGCCAACGAAAATTCTTCATACGTTTTCAGTTCAGTTCCGAAAATTAGTCAATCCTACGCCGAAAAAGAAAACCCGACCTCCAAGGAGACCGGGTTTTCGTGTTCTTGCATCGGTCGTGTGGGTCGACACGGTTCTAACAAGGTCGGGGTAATTGCCTTGGTGATGCTGATTCTGTTCTTAGTGGGTAAATGCAAGAACGCAGTCAACAATATAGCGCGAATTGCAGGGATTCGGGTCCACTGCAGTAGATGGATGCAGGCAACCGCGGGATTCCATAAGGAATTGGAAAAGAATTTCTAATCGGGCAAACGCAGTTAGAATTCGATGCTTTTGCCGATTTCGGGGAGGAAAAGCTTGCTGCCTGCCTTTTGGAAGGTGTGTTTCGCAAGTTCGTGGTCCACAACGATGTAGGGGAAGGTGTCGAAGTGTACCCCGATGACTTTTTCGCAACGGAGGAAGTCGGCGGCCTTGGCAGCGTCGTCGATGCCCATGGTGAAATTGTCGCCGATGGGTAGCACGACAAAGTCAAATTCGAACTGTTTGCCCCAGATTTTCATGTCGGCGGTCAAGGCGGTGTCGCCTGCGAAGTAGAATGTGCCTTCGACCGTATCGACGATGAATCCGCCCGGGTTGCCTCCGTAGGAGCCGTCTGGAAAGCTGCTGCTGTGCACGGCATTCACATATTTGACGGTGCCGAATTCAAATTTCCATTGGCCGCCATGGTTCATCGGGTGGCCCTTGGCGACGCCTTGGTTTTGCAGCCAAGTGATGATCTCGTAGTTGGAGACGCAGGTCGCGCCCGTCTGCTTGGCCAAGGCCACCGCATCGGCGACGTGGTCGCCATGGGCATGCGAAATCAAGATGTAATCGGCCTTGATGTCTGCGAGTTGCACGTTGCCTGCCAGCGGATTGCCAGAGATGAACGGGTCAAACAGCAAAGTTTTGCCAGCAACCTCGATCGCGAAACATGAGTGTCCGTAGTACTTGAAGATCATTTTTTCCTTGGATTGAAATTTCCCTTACCAATTAGAAAACGGGCATTTGACCAATTCAGAACCCAGTAATCGGGCGCAAAACTATCTATTTTTGGGCAATCGGAAAACAAAATAGGCAGGTCGGGGGTCATTCCGATATGCTAGTTACCATCGTTTCAGGCACCAATCGGCCAAATAACTTGAGCATCAGGGTTGCAAGACTTTGTCAGGAATATCTGAGCGCACAAGGTATCCATACGGAATTGTTGGACTTGGCCTTGTTGCCGCGAGAAATTGCATTCGACTATCTTGAAGACCACTCACAGACTGGATTTTTGCCCTATCAGCAGATTGTAGACCGCAGTACGCATTTTGTTTTTGTGGCTCCCGAATACAACGGCAGCATTCCGGGCATCCTGAAGTTGTTTATCGACGCTTGTGACTATCCTGGAAGTTTCCGTGGAAAGTCGGCGGCTTTGGTGGGTATCGCGGCAGGAATAGGGGGGAATGAGCGTGGAATCAACCACTTGCAAGACATTTTGCAGTATTTCGGGATGGAAGTCTTTCCCGAGAGGGTGACCGTTGCTAAAATTCGGGAGAAATGGTCGGCCGAAGGCGGATTCAAGGATGAAACTGCAGAGGAAAGTTTGCGAAAGATGTTGATTGCCTACGCAACGACTGTTGTAGAGGCATAGAAATCACCATTTGCCTCGCATTCTGCCCCAGAAATAGACAAAATATGCAAATGAAAGCACGGATGTGAAGACATACACCCAGGTAATCTGTACGCGGTGGTACTTCCAAGCACGATAGCCGGCGATCAAAACCGGAACCAAAATCAGCAAGATATAGACGGGCACGCGCCATTTCCATTTTGCGACAAAAAATGAAAAGTTGGAAACACCTTTGAATTGCAGATTGCGCGTCATGCCTTTGGCCATGTAGGGATCGGTCTCCTGAATGGAAACTCCGTCATTCAGCATTCTGAAAAAGAGTCTTTCACTTTGATAGGTGTCGATGTCGGCGAGCAAGATCCAGAACCCAGTCAGAGAAAGTACAACAAATACTACCCAATTCACGCCCAAATCAATGCCACGGTTGCGCCGCTTGATCGCCTGTCGTTCCTTGTCGACTTCCTGTTGATTGTAATATTCTCCAGTATTCATATCGCAAGCACAAATGTAGTGTTTCAGGACGAACGAATTTCGAAAAATGGTGATGGATTTCACGAAGGTGTTTGGAACCATCAGGACCGCTGCTTCCTCAAGGCGCCTTCCAATTGGTGGGCACGACGGATCGGCCATTTTCCCATCTTGGCGACGTTGGATCGATGTGGATGATTTCGCCGTTGGGGCGGATGCTGTTTCCGATGCTGTCTTTGAGAATCATGACAAAATCCCCGACATGGATGCCATGCAAAACCCCTTCGATCAATTCTGCCTCGGATGCCTGTCGATGGTTGAGCCCGATTTCTCGTCCGCTGGAATTGTTGGTGAGGTCCATGCTTGCGCTTGCAATGTCTTGGAAAGCACCGTCTTCCATCCGTCCGCGCTTGAAATCGAGGTAATTGCCGCGTTCGTAGGCTTTGCCGAGGCGGTCAGCTTTTTTCCAAGGGATTTCCTGGACGAGCAAGGCCATCCATATCCCGTGGCGGAAGGCATCCAACTTGCCCCCGTCAAAATCAGCATCGAGTTCGGGGCTGCGGCGCATGGAATCGGTGAGCGCCAAGGCGCGGTTGCTGACCTTCCAAACGCGGTTGGCGATGGCAAGGTGCCCAAGCGTCCAGTTGCGCATCGGACGTGGGAGCTGCAGGAAACGCTGAAATTTGGATTGGGCGGGCGATTCGCAGGCGAAGAGCGCCATCAACAGCAGCAGCAAAATGAGCGGTTTGCAAAGGAAGCGCAGGCGACGACGGCGGATCATGGTAAGCAAGATAGGGAAATTTGGCGTAGGGTGGGGTTGGTACGCTTTGCCAACTCACTCGGCGCGCGGTGTTTGAGTTGGCAAAGCACTACGGATGGACAGGGTTTTGGAGCCAACCTAGCGGGTAGCTTGGGGCAAAGGAAGGCTTTCGACGGTTTGCCGTTGGCTAGCTGCTGCCTCAAATCCTGGCCGCTGCGGCATCACCTACATCATCGCATCAGGTAATCAGGCAACCACCCATTGTTCCGGTAATGGGCTTGGATGGCCGGCGTCAACGACTTAAATTCATCAATGATTCCCCTGCAGTTGGGTGCTCCGCAAGCACAAACGCAAGTCCATAGGGGAAAGCCGGCTGCAAGAATTTTTTCAGCATCGTATTTCATCGTGGTTGAATAATCAAAAGTGATTTCTTCCCCATTTTCGATGTCGCGCAAAGCCACCAATTCATTCTTTCCGCGCACAAATACATTGGGGTCGCAAGAATGGTTAAAGGATCGGGAGGTCTCCTCCAAATCCAAAAATTCATTGTCGCCGATTTGAAACGGATCGGAGGGTTGTTCTTTTCCCTCTCCGACAAGTGTAAACAAATCCTCGACCGTACATGCCACACCTATCATGGTATGGACCACCACTCCTTTAGGAATCCTTTGAATGGCTACAGCACCCTTGCCTGCGATGGCGGAATCCACAATTTCAAAAAGTTGAGACATCTTTCAGCAGTATCACGTTTGAGCCTGAAAGGTAGCGATAAAGTCAGGATTTTTAGATGAAAAACCATTCAATTGATGGGAGATGAACAAAGGTTAAAGTGATGGCAGCAGATTTTAAACCAATAGGATCCATCAGTAGGAGCCTGATGCAGATGAGCATCACCTCTCTGAATGGCCTCATGGTGAATAACGGTGGGCGCTTTTGCATCAACAGGGTGTGCCCATTTGTTCCTTTGCAAGCATTGCAATACCTTTCGCATAGAATCCAAGATGCTATGAAATGGTTGTTTTTAACGCTTGCAATTGTGTTTGAGGTATTTGGTACCACTGCGATGAAACTCGCAGACGGGTTCAAGCAGCCGTGGTGGGCCGTGGCGATGATCGTCGGGTACGCCCTTTGTTTTTATTTTCTCACCCTCGCCCTGAGGGACTTCGACCTGAGCGTGGTCTATGCCGTCTGGTCTGGCTTGGGTATCGTCCTACTGACAGCTATTGGGATTTTCTTTTTTTCGGAGTCGGTCAATGTCTGGAAAATGGTCTGCATCGCCTTGATTCTCATCGGTGTTGTAGGATTGAATTTGGGAACGAAACATGTATGATGGCAGGGTCATGCGTCCTTGCAATTGACCGACGATGCCTTCGACCTTGAAGGGGATGTTGGTGATGTCAAGGATGCCCAAAACCACCAAGCCGACACCTTCCCAGAAGCTTGGGCCTTCGCAGTTGGCGGTACTGTATTCCTGGAAGCGGGGTGGAAGGCGATAGCGGTGATGTCCACAATCCCAACTACAACGATACCCATTGCAATCACAGCGAAGGGAATAGCAAAAGCAGCCATGATGCTAACCCCCCCCCCACAAAAAAAGCAGCAAACAACGCCCGATCAGCTTCCGCCGATCACAACGCTGTTTGCTGCCTGTTATTGAAGGCGCAAAAACTGTTTTACACCGCGTACTCTGCCGTTGGCGGGCAGGTGCAGACCAAGTTCCGGTCGCCGTAGCTGTTGTCGATCTTGGCTACCGATGGCCAGAATTTGTTGCCGACGACGTAAGGGTAGGGGAAGGCGGCCTTTTCGCGGGAATAGGCGTGGGTCCATTCCGTCGCGGTGATCACGTGCACCGTATGCGGAGCGTTGATGATCACGTTGTCTTCCAAACTTGCCTTGCCCGATTCGATTTCGCGGATTTCCTCCCGAATGCCCAACATGGCGGCAATGAACTTGTCCAGTTCATGCTTGCTTTCGCTTTCCGTCGGCTCGATCATGAGTGTGCCCGCAACCGGGAAACTCACGGTCGGCGCATGGTAACCGTAGTCCATCAGACGTTTGGCGACATCACCGGCTTCGACATGCGTTGCTTGCTTCCACTGACGGAAGTCCATGATAAATTCGTGGGCGACGCGGCCGTTGCTGCCGACATAGAGGATCGGGAATTCCTTTTCCAGCCTTGTCTTCAGGTAGTTGGCATTCAAGATCGCGTACTTCGTCGAATTGGTCATGCCATCGGGTCCGAGCATACGAATGTAGCCGTAGGAGATCAACAGGATCAGTGCCGAACCCCAAGGCGCTGCCGAAACAGCGTGAATGGCCTTGTCGCCACCTGTTTGCTGCAAGGGGTGACCGGGCAGGTAAGGGGCAAGCTTCTCATTCACACAGATGGGGCCCATGCCGGGACCGCCACCGCCGTGGGGAATGGCGAAGGTTTTGTGCAAGTTCAAGTGGCAAACGTCAGCGCCGATCGACGCGGGATTCGTCAGGCCCACCTGCGCATTCATGTTCGCGCCATCCATATAGACGAGTCCGCCATTGTCATGGATCATCTGGCAAATTTCGCGGATGCTTTCCTCAAACACGCCGTGCGTCGAAGGATAGGTCACCATGAGCCCTGCCAAAACATCTTTGTATTCGATGGCTTTGGCGCGGAGCGCTTCGACTTGGATATTGCCGTTTTCGTCGCAAGGGGTCACGACCACTTCCATGCCGGCCATGACAGCGCTTGCAGGATTGGTGCCGTGGGCCGACGAAGGAATCAACACCACGGTGCGATGCGTGTCGCCGCGGTCGAGGTGGTAGGCGCGCATGACCATGAGGCCCGCATATTCGCCTTGTGCACCCGAATTGGGCTGCAAAGAAGTCGCGGCAAAGCCGGTCACTTCAGCGAGGTATTGCTCCAATTCGGCGACGATTTGGGCATAACCACCTGCCTGTTTGATCGGCGCGAAGGGGTGCATGCCTGCCCATTGTGGCCATGTGAGCGGCAACAATTCGGCGGCGGCATTGAGCTTCATCGTGCAGCTTCCGAGGGGAATCATGCTCGTGGTGAGGCTCAAGTCCCTGTTTTCGAGGCGCTTGATGTAGCGCATCAATTCGCTTTCGCTGTGGTAACGGTTGAAGATGTCGTGGGTCAGGATCGCGCCTTCGCGTTCGAGGTGCTCGGGGTAGATCAGGTTCACGCCGTCTGCCAACGCCTGAAGATCGACTGCGGCATAGGTTTTTCCGGCTGCAGCTGCGAATGCGGACAAGAGGTTGTGGACGTCTTCTGGCGAATGGGTTTCGTCCAAGGCGACGCTGACTTCCTTGTCGTTGATGAAGCGCAGGTTGATGGAACGGGATTCGGCCTCCTTGCGCAGGGAATCGGCGGAGACATTGCCCAAATTCACGTGCAAGGTGTCAAAAAACAGCTTGTTGGCTTGGGAATAACCCAATTTTTCCAGCTGCTGCGCGGTCAGGCGGGCGAGGGTATGCACACGCAAGGCGATGTTGCGGAGGCCTTCGGGGCCATGGTAAACGGCATACATCCCGGCCATGATGGCGAGGAGCGCTTGCGCGGTGCAGATATTCGAAGTGGCCTTCTCCCTTTTAATGTGTTGCTCACGCGTTTGAAGGGCCATGCGCAAGGCTGGATTGCCCTGTGCATCCACCGAAACGCCGATGATACGCCCTGGAATTTGACGCTTGAAGTGGTCGCTCGTGGCAAAAAAGCCTGCGTGCGGACCGCCAAAGCCCATGGGCACGCCAAAACGCTGGCTGTTGCCGACCACGACATCCGCACCGAGGGATCCTGGTGAACGGAGCAAAGTCAATGCGAGCAGGTCGGAGGCGAAGATGCAGAACGAACCGGCTGCCTTGGCAGCTGCAGTGATGGACGCGTAGTCTTCGACGGCACCGGCGGCGGTGGGGTATTGCAACATGCAACCGAAGGTAGTTTCGTCAAACACCCACGTCGAGGGAGCGCTGACTTCCACGGCGATGTCGAGCGGTTCGGCACGGCAAACGAGAATGTCGATTGTCTGCGGAAATACGTCGGGGGAAACGAGGAGGCGATTGGCGGGGGCACCCTTGGGGCGCTTGTTTTTCTCGTGGTAGAGCATGATCATGGCCTCGGCGGCGGCGGTGCCTTCATCGAGCAACGAAGCGTTGGCGAGGGCCATGCCGGTGAGGTCGGTGACCATGGTCTGGAAATTGAGCAGGGCTTCGAGGCGGCCTTGCGCGATTTCGGCTTGGTAAGGGGTGTACTGCGTGTACCATCCTGGATTTTCGAGGATGTTGCGCTGAATCACCGGCGGCACGACGGTACCGTAGTAGCCGAGGCCGATGTGGTTGGTAAAGACCTGGTTTTTGGCGGCGATTTCGCGGAGCAGCTTGAGGTAGCTGTATTCGCTGAGGGCTGCCGGAGTTTGGAGCTCCTTTTGGAGGCGAATACCCGCAGGCACCGTCTGATCAATGAGTTGGTCGAGCGAGTCAACGCCGATCACTTGGAGCATCGCCGACAATTCGGCGGCATTGGGGCCGATGTGGCGGCTCTCAAAACGATCTGTAGAAGAAAGATTGACTTTCATATTATCCCTTGATTTCAATCGATAGGTACCAAAAAGTTGCCGCAAAATTAGGAGAATTTTGGAAGAAAGGGGGGAGAATGTGGGGAAATTGATTCTTTAATGAATTCCTTGATTTGGCTTCGAATTGTTACATGCCCCTCTTGCAACGATTATGCCGGCTCAATTGTGCATTTCATAGGAGTAGGTAAGTTGAAAGTGTCTAGTACGAGCTATTTTGGAAGGTTCCCGAAGAATCGAATTGCTGGAACTGAGAAAAATCAACATTCTATTTTTTGTGATTTGTAAATTAGTGTCCGAATTCTTACATTTGGTTCAGGTTGGGTTTGCCGAATGCATTCGCCGTTCGCGTGAAATGCCCCAATCGCCAGAAAGCGGGTCGGCTTCTGGGTTCATTGGAGATTAGAGAGTATTCGTTCTTTGTTGTGTAGCGTCTGTGCCCATTTGTGGTCTTTGTCGCCTGCTTGAAGATTCACTGCTGTACTTAGGGATGCTGCTGCAACATTCTTCGAGCCTGTTATATTTGTTGGGTGGCAGATTCGTTTGTTTCTGCCCGTGTTAAAGCGTCAATCAACTTAGTTCGCACAAGGATGAGAAATTTTACAAGCGCTGTACTTGGTGTATGTACATTGATATGTGCATATTTTTTTTTCGCCAGGCACCGTCCTTGGGCAATGCCGGGAAATACGGCCTTAGGCTCGGTTGCTCGCGCGAAGCGAATCAGCATGCCTCGATTTTGATTCCGAATGCCGGTTGTGGCGTATGGAAGGCAGAAGCCAACTATGGTCCCGGTCGTTATTTCCGGATGCCTGTGCTTGCTGGCGGATGTTATTCGATCTACTTTGGTGCGCCTTTGATACCCATTGAGTCTTTCCAAGGTTCCACTGCGACCACTGGGCCATTTGCCTACAACGATGATGGCGGTCCGCATTGTACGGGAACAGCCGCTTCGGTGGATATCACGCCCTCCTTCACCGACTACGTTGCGGTTGATGTGCGCCAATACAATTGTCTACCTGGCGGCTCTTCCTCGATCACTGTCAATATCCGGCAAAACAATAACCTTTCCATCACGAGTTCAGCAGTGCAACTTTGCCAAGGGCAGACCAGGGCATTGACGGCAGTTCCAGCACGCGTCTCGGTCACACCACAACCCAATTCCGGTGATGTCGGAACCTTCACGGGTGCGGGTGTAAGCGGAACCACCTTCACCGCTCCTACCCCAACCGGTGGCACAGCTGTGAATACCATCACCTATACATTTGGTTATTGTTCGACGACGCAGAACATTACCGTCTTCCGCACGCCAGCCGCTGCAAATGCAGGTGCCGACATTGTTACTTGCACAGCGAGTGCGACACTCGCTGCAACGGCGCCATCCTATGGCACAGGCGCTTGGACGATTGTTTCTGGGCCAGGCGTAATCACCAGCGTCAACAGCAATACCAGTACCGTAACCGGTTTGGTGGTTGGAAGTCCGACGACATTACGCTGGACGATCTCCAACGGCCCGTGCGCAACCACGTCGGACGATGTTGTCGTCACGCAGCAAGCACTTCCGGCAGCGCCGACGAGTGCGCCTTAGCCGCTCCTGCGGCCATGCACACTTTCTCCTCCTCACTTTCTGCGGTTTCGACAGGCAATAGCATTGCTTGGTATACCGTTGCATCCGGTGGCGCAAGTTTTGCGACAACGGCAAGCGGCGGCACCACGTCTGTGAATCCAGGCGCAACAACGATTTACTATGCTGAAGCCGTGACGCCAAATGGCTGCCGAAGCGCATCCCGCACGGCAGTGACGGTGACGGTGAATCCGCTCCCAGCCGCACCTTCCCCCGTAACGGCAAACCCTGCAGCGATTTGCACAGGTTTCAGCACCAATTTGGTTGGAACCTCTGTGGGTAATACCATTCGCTGGTACACCGCTTCCACAGGCGGTGCCGCGATCGGAAGTAGCGCCTCGGGGGGCAACTTCAACGTGGCTCCGACAGCGCCGCAGGCTTATCATGCCGATGCATTGACGCCGGCGGGTTGCGTCAGCCCCTCAAGAACGCCAGTGACGGTCACGGTCAACTCCTTGCCAACTCCGACGTTTGTTTCGCCAATCACGACCGTTTGCCAGAATGTCGGAGGCAACGTCTACACAACACAGGCTGGT